>JAJZPY010000006.1 GCA_021811005.1 Pseudomonadota bacterium | reverse complement strand
ATCTTCCTGGGCTGGCTGCACAGCTCGGCGGCCGGGGTCAGCGTGGTGTATTTCAACCTGATTCCCCTCCCTGACCTGGTGGGCAAGGACAAAGCCCTTTCCCATCTGTTCGGAGAACTGCACGAAAACGGAGCCTGGGCACTGGTGGGGCTGGTGGGATTGCACGTGGCGGCCGCGCTCAAGCATCAGCTGGTGGACAAGGACAACCTGCTTGCCCGCATGCGCTGGTGAGGGGGCCCATCGTGACCCGCCTTGAGCGCATCGTCGTGGCCGCGCTGCTGCTGGCAGCCGGCGCCTCCTGGGGTGCAGGCCTCATTCCCGAAAAAAGCTCGCTCTCCTTCGTGGGCAAGCAGATGGGCGCCCCGGTGGAAGGGCGCTTCCGGCATTTTGACGGGGACATCGTGTTCAAGCCTGCAGACCTGGCCCACAGCCATGCCCGCATCGAAGTGGATCTTGCGAGCATCGACCTCGCTTCGGACGAATCCGAATCGGAAATCAAGGGCAAAAGCTGGTTTCATGTGGCGGCCCACCCCAAGGCGGTGTTCGAGTCCACCGGAATCCGTGCGCTTGGCGGGGATCGCTATGAAGTGAAGGGGCGCCTCACGGTCAAGGGCATCACGCGCGAGTTGACGTTGCCCCTGCAGGTGCACAGCGTGGGCGGATCCACGGTGGCTGAAGGCAGCACGGTATTGCGCCGCACCGATTTCAACGTGGGAGAAGGCGTGTGGGCAGATCCGGATTCCGTTGCCCTGGAGGTCCGGGTCAACTATAAAATGACGCTCAAACCCTGAAGAAAAACAAACCCGAATAACAGGAGTTCTGTTCCATGAGCGAAAATTCCTCCTCCAAAACGGCCATTGCCTTTCTGGGATTGGGCGTGATGGGGTATCCCATGGCCGGGCATTTGCATGCCCGTGGCCATGCGGTCACGGTTTACAACCGCACGGCGGAAAAAGCCCGCCGTTGGGCGAACGGGCATGCGGGAGGCCAGTGGGCAGGCACGCCCAGGGAGGCAGCCCAGAGCGCCCAGGTGGTGTTTCTCTGCGTCGGCAACGACAATGATCTGCGCAGCGTGGTCTATGGCCCTGAAGGGGTGCTGGCCGGTTTCCAGCCAGGCGCCGTCCTGGTGGACCACACCACAGCTTCGGCCGAAGTGGCGCGCGAATTTGCGCAGGCCTGCAGCGCCCAAGGCGCCCATTTCATCGACGCTCCGGTTTCCGGAGGGCAGGTGGGGGCTGAAAAAGGACAGCTCACCGTCATGTGCGGCGGCGACCCGGACGTTTTCGCCAGGGTATCGCCCTTCATGCAGGCCTACGGCAAGGCCGTGACGCTGATGGGGTCAAGCGGCGCCGGGCAATTGACGAAAATGGTCAACCAGATCTGCATTGCCGGCACGTTGCAGGGACTTTCCGAAGCCCTCAATTTCGCGCAGCACGCCGGGCTGGATGCCCCGCGGGTGCTGGACGTGATTTCAAAAGGGGCGGCACAATCCTGGCAGATGGAAAACCGGGGCCGGACCATGGTTGAAGACCATTTCGATTTCGGTTTTGCAGTGGACTGGATGCGCAAGGACCTGGGCCTTGTCCTGGCCGAAGCCAAGGTCAACGGGGCCTTGCTGCCGCTGACGGCGCTGGTGGACCAGTTTTATGCGGAAGTGCAGGGCATGGGCGGCGGTCGCTGGGATACGTCAAGCCTGATCCGGCGTTTCCGGCAAAGCGACGGAAAACACTGAGGAGACCCGCATGGCCATGGATCGCCGCGAATTTCTGAAGCTGGTGGGCCTGGCTGGCGGCGGTTTTGCGATCGGCCTCATGCCGGCTGCCGAAAGCGCCCAGGACACTCGGTTTTTTTCCCCCAATCCCTGGGTCCGGCTGGAACCTTCCGGCAGGCTGACCATCCTGGTGGACAAGTCTGAAATGGGGCAGGGCGTGATGACGTCGCTGCCCATGATCCTGGCTGAAGAACTCGATGCGGACTGGACCTCCATCCGCGTGGAATTTGCCCCGGCTGCTCCGGAATATGCCCATCCCTGGTTTCATACCCAGGCCACCGGCGGCTCCACTTCGGTGCGTGCCATGTGGATGCCGCTGCGCCGTGCCGGCGCGGCCATGAGGGAGCTGTTGCGCCAGGCGGCTGCAGCCCGCTGGCAAGTCCCCCTGGACAAGGTTCACACGCATCAGGGCATCGTGAGTTCGGGCCTGCATCGTGCAACTTACGGCGACCTGGCTGCCGCTGCGGCGCACTTGCCCGTGCCCCAGAACGTGACGCTCAAGGATCCCAAAACTTTCACGCTGGTGGGCAAATCCATTCCCCGGGTTGATGCCGCAGCCAAGGCCACGGGCAGTGCCCGTTTTGGCCTCGACGTGCGCCTGCCGGGCCTGCTGACCGCCGTGGTCGCACGCGCGCCCGTGGTGGGCGCCAAGCGGCTGCGCTACGATGCCAGCGCCGCCCTGGCCATGCCGGGCGTGCGTTTTGTGCTGCCCGTTGAAACCGCCACCAGCATGGGCGTGGCGGTTCTTGCCAACTCCACCTGGCACGCCATGAAAGCGCGCGAAACGCTCAAGATCGATTGGGATGACAGCGCCCATCGCCATCTGGATACGGAGTCCCTGCGACGCGACATGACGGCCAAAGCCACCGCCGGCAGCGGCGCCCTTTCTGCCGTGGCGCGCGGCAGCACGACGCCGGCTGGCGTTGCGCGCACCCTGTCGTCGGTGTACGAAGTGCCCTACCTGGCCCATGCCCCCATGGAGCCGCTCAACTGCACGGCCTGGGTACGCAGCGACGAGGCCGAATTGTGGGTAGGTACCCAGGCTCAAGGGCCCAACCAGCAACTGGCGTCCAAGCTCACCGGCTTGCCGCCGGAAAAAATCAAGATTCATACCCAGTACCTGGGGGGCGGGTTTGGGCGGCGTTTTGCCCCCGACTTCGTGATGGAAGCCGTGTTGCTTTCCAAGGCCGTGCAATCGCCCGTCAAGGTGGTTTACACGCGCGAAGACGACATGCATGCGGCCTACTATCGCCCCATGGCCGTGTGCGCCCTGCATGCCGACCTGGATGCCCAAGGGCGCCTGTTGCGCTGGCATGGTTCCACGGTGACGGATTCCATTGCGCAGGGCACCGGCTTTGAAGGGGCGCTCATGAAAGGGGCGATCGACAGCACCGCAGTGGAAGGGCTGGCCGATATTCCCTATGCGCTGCCCAACTTTCAGGTGGGCTGGATTCCTTACCAGCCCGGCATTCGCGTCTGGTTCTGGCGCTCCGTGGGGCATACCCAGAATTCGTTTTTTGCGGAATCTTTCATGGATGAACTGGCCCATGCGGCCGGCGAAGATCCCTACTCGTTCAGGCGCAAGCTGCTGGAGCAGTCGCCGCGCCACCGGGCCGTGCTCGACCTGGCGGCCAGCCAGGCGCACTGGGGTGAAGCGCTGCCGCCCGGGAGGGCGCGGGGCATCGCGCTGGTGGAGTCCTTTGGCAGCATCGTGGCGCAAGTGGCCGAAGTTTCCCTGGTCGCCGGGCAGCCCCGGGTACACCGCGTGGTGATCGCGGCCGACGTGGGCACCGTGGTCAATCCGGACACCGTGGCGGCCCAGATGGAAGGGGCCATGTGCTACGGGCTGAGCGCAGCCCTGTTCGGTCAGGTGTCCTTCCGCAATGGACAGCCCCAGCAGTCCAATTTCAACGACTATCCGCTGGCGCGCCTGGCCGACATGCCTGCCGTGGAAGTTCATCTGGTGCCGTCCGGCGAACCGCCCGGCGGCGTGGGAGAGCCGGGCACGCCGCCCATCGCCCCGGCCCTATGCAATGCCCTGTTCGCGCTCACGGGTCGCCGCGTTTATCGCCTGCCCCTGTCGGAGCAGCATTTTTCCGGAGCCTGATGTCTCATGCGCAAGTCCGTCATCGATCTTCATGCCCTGCACGCCCGCGGCGAAAAAATCGCCATGCTGACCTGCTATGACTCCAGCTTCGCGCGCGTGCTGGAAAATGCCGGTGTTGACGTGGTGCTGGTGGGCGATTCGCTGGGCATGGTGGTTCAGGGCCATGACTCCCCGTTGCCGGTGAGCGTCGAGGACGTGGCTTATCACACGCGCTGCGTGGTGCGCGGCTCTCAGAACGTGTTCATCCTGGCGGACATGCCTTTTGGCAGCTCGCAGATCACGCCGCAGGAAACCTTTCGCAACGCGGCCGAGCTGATGCGTGCCGGAGCCCAGATGGTCAAGATCGAAGGCGGCAGCGAAATGGTGCCCACCGTGGAATTCCTGGTGAGCCGCGGCATTCCGGTGTGTGCCCATGTGGGGCTGACGCCGCAGTCGGTGCACCAGGTGGGCGGATTCAAGGTGCAGGGGCGCGATGAAGCGGCTGCGGAGCGCATCATTGCGGCGGCGCGCGCCCTGCAAGCGGCGGGTGCCAGCATGCTGCTGATGGAAGCGGTGCCCCGCGCGCTGGCCGACCGGCTGTGCGATGCGGTCACGATTCCCACCATCGGGATCGGTGCCAGCCCCCGCTGCAGCGGGCAGGTGCTGGTGATTTACGACATGCTGGGCCTGGGTGCCTACATTCCCCCGCGTTTTGTCCGGCCTTTCATCAAGGAAACCGGATCCATCCTGGAAGCGGTCAAGCTCTACGTCGCAGAGGTCAAGGCTGGGCGCTTTCCGGGCCCGGAACATTGCTACAGTTCATGAGGACACCCCCGGCCCTCTTCGCGCTCGGCGCGTGGTGCTTCTTTTCCTGTTGCGGTGCGCTGGCGGCAGCCCCCGGTGCCATGCCACCGGTGCAACTGCTGCGCCTGTCCCTGGCGGACGCCAAGGCCCTGGCGGCACAGCACCAGACGACAGCACTGACGGCGCGCGAACAGGCAGTGGAAAGCCAGGCCCATTCCAGCGAAGTGCTGGCCGGTTACCTGCCTTCGGTGGATTTCAAGACTTACCAAACCCGCCAGACGGAAAACCTCAAGGCCATGGGGCTCAACCTGCCGGGATTTCCCACGCTCATCGGTCCCTTCGACACATTCGATGCGCGCGTGCGATTCAGCCAGCGCGTGTTCGACCTGGCACGGCTGCGCGACATCGATGCGGCCCGTCATGCGGTGGATGCAGCCCGCCTGCGTGCGGAGGCTGCGGCCCAGCAGGCGGCGGGCGCGGCGGCACTGGCCTACGTGGAATCGCTGCGGGCGCAGGAAGCCGTGCATGCCGCCGTGGCCAATTTTGACCTGTCCCAAAGCCTGTTGATGCTGGCCCGCGACCAGCAGGCTGCCGGGCTGGCCACGGGCGTGGACGTGGTGCGCGCCGAAACCGTTCATGCCCGCAATACCCTGCTGCTGCGCCAGTCACGCCAGGCGGCCAGCGAAGCGGACACGCGGCTGCATCGCGCACTGGGGGTGGGCATGGACCTGCCGCTGCAGCTGACGGACTCCCTCAAGGAGGAGACGGCATCGCCTCCGCCCATGGAACCGGCCATTGCAACGGCACTGCGCCAGCGACCGGAGCTGCAGGCGCTGGAAGCGGTGGTGGTGGAACGGGATACGGAGCACCGCGCCGCCCTGGCGGAATCCTATCCGGCCCTGAGCGTGGCCGGAGACATCGGCCCGAGCGGAGTCACGCCCACCCACAACGATTACCGCACGTACAGCTTTGGCGTGCAGCTCACCATGCCGCTGCTGGAAGGCGGAGCCATCAACGCGCGTCAGGATGCGGCGGCAAGCCGGATGCGCCAGGCCGAGCTGGAACTGCGCGACACGATGCAGCAGGTTGAAGAGGACGTGCGCCTTGCCCACATTGCCCTGGAAACGAGCCTGGACCAGATCAAGACCGCCGAAACCAGCCTGACCCTGGCCGACCGGCTGCTGGACCAGGCACGTGACCGTTTCAAGGAAGGCGTGGCCGACAACCTGGAACTGGTGGATGCCCAGGCCAATCTCGCCAACGCACGCAGCACGCGCATCGATGCACTGGCTGCGCACCAGATGGCCCTGATCAATTTCGAATTGTCCCTCGGGCGGCTTGAATACGCCCGCCCCTGAACGCCGGAGCAGATCCATGAGCGAATTGCCCCCCAACACGCAAACGACGCCGGCCACGCCAGCTCACGAACGCCCCTGGATTCGCAAGGCGGCCCTGGCAGGCGCCGTCGTGGTGGTGCTGGGCTTTTTCATGCTGTGGCTGCTCACCCGCAACCAGGAAAGCACAGACGACGCCTTCATCGAAGCCAATGTGGTCCAGATCAGCCCGCACGTGGCCGGTTATGTCCTGCACGTGCAGGTGAACGACAATCAGGTTGTGAAGGCGGGCGACCTGCTGGCGGAAATCGATCCGCGCGACTACCAGCTGCGGGTGCAGCAGGCAGAAGCGTCGCTGGCGGTTGCCCTGGCACGTCACGGTGCCGCAAGCCAGGATCTGTCGGTGGTGTCCACCACCAGCCAGGCCGTCATTGCCCAGGCGCAGGGTGCGCTGGACAGCGCACGCGCGTTGCGGGCCCAGGCCGATGCCCAGGTGGCGGCCGCAGAAGCCCAAGCCCAGCTCGCGCACAGCGACCGGGTCCGCTACCAGACGCTGTTCGGCAAGGATGAAATTTCCAGGCAACGGTTTGACCAGGCCGTCACGGCAGATCGTGCCGCGGCCGCGCAGCTGGATGCGGCCCGCCGTGGGGCCGGTTCGGCGGCTGCCCAGGTGTCCCAGGCCGAAGCCAAGCTGGCTGAAGCGCGCTCCGGCCCGCGCCAGGTGGCGCTCAAGGCTGCGCAAGAGCAGGGCGGCAAAGCTTCCGTGGCCGAAGCCCAGGCGGCGCTGGACCAGGCGCGTCTGGATCTGTCCTATGCCCGCCTGGTGGCTCCCGTGGACGGACGCGTGGCGCGTCGCACTTTGTATCAGGGCCAGCTGGTGCAGCCCGGCACTTCCGTCATGGCCATCGTCTATGGCAACCCGTGGGTTGTGGCGAACTTCAAGGAAACCCAGCTGCGCCGCATGCACGTCGGGCAGCCGGTGGAAGTGACCGTGGACGCCTTTCCGGGCAAAACCTTCAAGGCCCATCTGGACAGCTTCCAGCCCGGCACCGGCGCCCGCTTCAGCCTGCTGCCACCGGAAAATGCCAGCGGCAATTACGTGAAGGTGGTGCAGCGCGTGCCGGTGAAAATCGTGTTCGATGAAAAACCGGAAGTGCTGGAGCGCCTTGCTCCCGGCATGTCGGTGGAACCCAAGGTGTTGCTGACGGAAGCTTCACGCTAAGGGGGCATGGTGGAAACCCTGGCCCACAGCGCCCCTGTTCCGCGGGACCTGAACGGCACGGCCCTCAATCCCTGGCTGATTGCCGTGACCGTGGCGTTGACGACGTTCATGGAAGTGCTCGACATTTCCATCGCCAACGTGTCGTTGCGTCACATTGCCGGCGACCTTTCTGCCGGCCAGGACGAATCCACCTGGGTGCTGACCTCCTATCTCGTTTCAAACGCCATCGTGTTGCCCATCAGCGGCTGGCTGTCGAGCCTGATGGGGCGGCGGCGCTTCTACATGATTTGCGTGGCCCTCTTTACGGCCAGCTCGCTGCTGTGCGGACTCGCGCCCAACCTGGGCATGCTGATCGTGTTTCGCGCCCTGCAGGGCTTTGGCGGGGGAGGGTTGCAGCCCAGCTCCCAGGCCATCCTGGCGGATACTTTTCCGCCCGCCAAGCGCGGCATGGCATTCGCCGTCTATGGCATCACCACCGTGATGGCTCCGGCCATCGGTCCCACCATCGGCGGCTGGATCACCGACACCTTCTCCTGGCGCTGGATTTTTCTCATCAACGTGCCCGTGGGCATCCTGTCGATTTACCTGACCTCGCGCCTGGTGTTCGACCCGCCCCATTTTGCCGAGCAACGCCGGGAACTGAAGGCGCGCGGATTCAGGATCGACTACATCGGCTTCGCGTTGCTCACGCTGGGCTTTGGCTGCCTGCAGATCGTGCTCGACAAGGGCCAGCAGGAAGACTGGTTTGAATCGCAGTTCATCGTGGTGCTGACGGTCCTTTCGGTTGCCGCGCTGATCGTCCTGCCGTTTTGGGAACTGCGCCAGCGCGATCCCATGGTGGACGTGCGGTTGCTTTTGCAGCGCAATTTCCTCGTGAGCAACATCCTGATTTTCATGCTGGGGTTCATCCTGTTTGCCAGCACCGTGTTGCTGCCGCTATTCGTGCAAACCCTGCTGGGTTATTCGGCCACGGACGCCGGCATGGTGCTGTCGCCGGGCGGTCTCACCGTGCTGCTGTTCATGCCGCTCATCGGAATGATGGTCAACCGCGTGGATGTGCGGCACATGATCACGTTTGGCATCCTCTCCAACGTGATTGCGCTTTTTCTCATGTCACGCCTCGATTTGCAGGCCGACTACTGGTCCATTGCCACGCTGCGCATCCTGCAGGGGATCGGGCTGGGTTTTCTGTTCATTCCCATCAATACCGCAGCCTTTGCCGAAATGCCCATGCTGAAAAGCAGCAATGCTTCGGCCATCATCAACCTGTTCCGGAACCTGGGCGGCAGCTTCGGCATTTCCCTGGTGCAGACCTGGCTGACCCAGGGCAGCCAGAGACATCAGGCGGATCTGGTGGCCCATGTGAGCCTGCTCTCGCCCCAGACCACGGACGTCCTGGGGGCGCTCACGCAAACCATCGCCAGCCAGGGCAGCACCCTGGGAGATGCCGCTCCCAAGGCCCAGGCCACCCTCTATGCCTTCGTACAGCAGCAGTCCAGCCTGCTGGCCTTCCTGGACAATTTCCGCCTGCTGGCTTTCCTGTTTGTGGCGTTCATTCCCGCCGTCTACGTGCTCAAGCGGCCCCGGCGGCATTCCTGAGCGGCGTGGGCACGAGCCCGCGCAATTTGAGATGACGCACGCCCGCCGCGATGGTGTCGAGCACGGCCAGCCTTGAAAAACTTTTGCGCCAGGCCATGCCGATCTGGCGCGACGGCACGGGCGATTCGAAGGGGATGATCTCGAGCAGCGGGCTGCGGTACTTGACGCTGTTGGCGCTGGCCGGCAGCACCGTGATACCCATGCCGGAGGCCACCATGTTGCGCAGTGTTTCCAGGCTGTTGCCCTGCTGCACGAGGGCATGCTTGACCCCGAGCTCCGGACAGGTTTCCACCACCTGGGTGCTGAAGCAGTGCACTGAAGGCAGCAGCAGCACCTGTTCTTCGCCGAGCTCGGCGGAAGAGACCGAAGCGCGGCCGGCCCAGCGATGGTTTTTGGGGACCACCACTTCGAACGGCTCGCTGTAGAGCGGACGCGTGACAAGCCCGGAAGCGGCCAGGGGGAGGGCGATGATGGCCACGTCGAGCGCGCCCTGGCGCAATTGCTCTTCCAGGCGGTCCGTGGTGTTTTCTTCCACGTGCAACGGCATTTCCGGCGCGCTGAGGTGCAACTGGGCGATGAGATCCGGCAATAGATAGGGCCCCACGGTGTGGATCACCCCCAGCCTGAGAGGGCCCACCAGCGGGTTGGTCCCCTGGCGTGCCAGCAGGCGCAGGCGTTCCACTTCTTCAAGGATCAGGGCGGCCTGGGCCACGATGCGCTCCCCGGTGGGGGTGATGCTCACTTCGGTGCGCGAGCGCTCGAAAACCTGCACGCCCAGTTCCTCTTCCAGCTTTTGCACGGCGGTGGACAGTGCCGGTTGGCTCACGAAGCATTTTTCAGCCGCACGCCGAAAATTCCGGGTTTGGGCGACCGCAACAATGTATCTCAATTCATTGATATTCATAAGTAAATTGGTTTTTATTATTGATAGGAATAGAGTATCACATAACGCGCAGCAATCCATTGGGCTTACAGCCTCCGCGCGCGATGCAGGAGCGGGCAGGCGGCAGCCGGCTCTCCCTGACCCCGTGATAGAATCCCGCCCATGATGCGCCGTTCCGTGATCCGGCAGGCAGCCCGGCTGCTCCTTGCCACCGTGCTGTTTCAGGCGTTCCTCGTGGCAGGAGCGCTGGCGGCATTTGAACGCGCGGACATTCCGGGTTCGCGCGTGCAGGTTTGCTCGGCATCCGGCTTGCGCTGGGTGCAGGTGCAGAGCGGAGACTCCGCCCCCCAACCCGCGTCCGCTTCCCACCATTGCACCCTGTGCGGGTGCCTGGCGGCTGATCTCCCTCCCGCGCTGCACCTGCTTGCTCCCGGCACGGCCACCCCCGGCGCGCCGCACACCGGGCGCGCGCAGGTCGCCTTTCCGAAACCCCTCGCCGGCCAACGGCCACCGACCCGAGCCCCTCCGGCCTTCGCCTGATCCAGCCAGGGAAGCCTGCGCCTGACGCGGGCTGTCGATTCGATTGAGGGGAAATCATCATGAAATTTCAGAATGCCCGATGGCGTTTTGGCGCCGTCGCCGGCGCCATGGCCTGGGTCGTTGCCGCCATGCCGCAAAGTGCGCTGGCCTGCGCTTGCGGCTGCGGCATGTTCGATCTGGGCATGCCCGGACTCGGACTGCCCGGGGCATCAGCCGGCAGCATCAACCTGCAGGACACCTGGCTTGACCAGAACGTGGCCAGGCAGGGGGCCAGCAAAATCCCGTTGAGCCAGAGTGCCGACCAGGAGATTCGCACCCAGTTCACGAATCTCAACGCCCAGTACAACATCAACCATGACTGGGGCGTCATGGCCATGGTGCCTTACTGGAAACGCAGTTACGACTTCAACGCCAATTTCGGGGGCGGGGCGCCCCAGATGCTCCACAGCAGCGTCGACACCCTGTCCGATGTGCGGCTCATGGGCATGTACACGGGGTTTTCGCCCGACATGTCCACCGGCCTGATTTTTGGCCTGAAGCTGCCCACGGGCACCCACACGGCGCCCGGCTTTGACCGCGACACCCAGCCCGGAACCGGCACCACGGATCTCCTGCTGGGCGGCTATCAGGTCGGACAGGAGCGAACCTGGGGTTGGTACCTGCAAGGCATGCTGCGGCGGGCGCTGGATTCGCGCGCGGATTACCGGCCGGGCGACAGCGTGCAGCTGGTGGCGGGAGCCCATTACGACACGAATCCCTATGTGCAGGCGCTCACGCCCCTGGTCCAGCTCAATGCCACATGGCGACGGGCTGATTCCGGGCTGGCCAGCGATCCGCAGAATACCGGCTCCAAATCCCTGTACCTGACGCCGGGCGTGCTCTATTCGCTCACGCGCCAGCTGCAAGCCAACGCGCTCCTGTACCTGCCGCTTTACCAGGAAGTGACCGGGGTGCAGCTGGTGCCGAGACAGATCGTCAGCGCCGGATTGACCTATACTTTCTGACGCGCCTCAAGGAGGACTTCATGCGCTGTGCCCATCGCCTGCACGTGCTGGCAGGGATCCTGGCGGCATTGGCAGCGGCCCCCGCCGCGTTTGCCATTGCCGAAGGCCAGCCCGCGCCTGCCTACGACATCCGCCTGCTGGACGGGCAGCAATTCGCTTCCACCCGGGAGGCGGGGCATGTGGTGATGCTGCATTTCTGGGCCAGTTGGTGCGTGCCGTGCCGCGCGGAAATGCCGGCCATGGAACGGTACTACCGGGCGCACCATGCCCAGGGATTCGATCTGGTGGCCATCAGCATGGACAGTCCGGAAGACATGGACAAAGCCCGTGCCCTGATGAAACCGTTCAGCTTTCCCGGCGCCTGGATCCAGGATGCTTCCGTGCGAGGCTATGGACGCATCTGGCGCATCCCCCTCACGTTTGTCATCGATCGCCAGGGCGTGCTGCGGCATGACGCCTGGGATGGCGGAGACGCCGGCATCACCGATGCCGCCCTTGAACAAGCCCTAACCCCCCTGCTGGAGGCCAAGTGAACGCCATGAACCTGCGAGTCCTGTTTTTCCTGTTGTGTGCGCTGGCGCTTGTGCCGGATGCGGGGGCCGAACCCGTCCACCTCAAGGCCCTGGTGATTGACCAGGCTTATGCCCGGGCCACGGCGCCCGGCCAGGAAGTGGGGGTGGTGTACCTGACCATTGAAAATACCGGAAAAACCGCCGAGCACCTGCTGTCCGCTGCTTCACCGGCAGCCCGTATCGTGACGCTGCACAGCACCCGCATGTCCGGCGGCATGAGCAGCATGCACCATCAGGCGGCTTTCGACATTCCCGCCGGCGGCAAGCTGGAATTGCAGCCTTCGGGTCTGCACCTGATGCTGGAAGGACTGAAAGCGCCCCTGGTGGAAGGCCAGGAGATCGTGGTCCGGCTGACCTTCGGACAATCCGGCACAGTGGACGTGCCGGTGCCGGTGCGCGGCATGGGAGCCGGACCGGACATGGGCTCCATGCATCACGACAGGATGCGATGAGCAAACCAGGCGCGCACGTCGGCCGCGCTCGCGAGCGGACGGTCGAGACGGCGTGACAGGCTGGCCATCAGCGCCACCAGTTCGGCGTTGTCCCGGGCGCGCTGCCCGTCCGGCAGGAAAAGATTGTTTTCGAAACCGGTGCGCGCATGGCCGGAGAGGGTGATGGCGGCCGTGAGACAGGCCGCTTCCTTAAGACCGAACGCGCACACCGACCAATGGGCCGGTTCGTGATCGAGTGCCTGCAGGAAAGGCAGCAGGTCCTGCGGGTCGCTCTGCTGGTCACGGCTGTAGCGTCCCAGCACAAAGAGCAGCTGGCGCGGTGCCTGCGGCAGCACCCCGCGCCGGCAGAGCTCGCGATAGCGGCGCAATTCATCGGGCGCATACAGGATGACCTGGGTCATGATGCGTTCCTGTCCCAGCCATTCAAAAAACGGGGCCAAGGTTTTTTCGGAAGCTTCGTCCGGCATCAGTTCACGCAAGGCGACAGACACCGCTTCCGGGCGAACGCCCCGGATGACGGCCATCTGCTCGGCCGCACCATAACGCTTTCCGGCCTCTGAAGTGATCTGGATCACGAGTTCCTGCCCCACGGCCTGACGGATGGCCGCGGTGGCTTCCTGGTAGGCATCCGCGTCGAGCAGGTGCCGCCCCTGGGCATCGCGCACATGCAGGTGAATCATGCTCGCTCCCGCCTCCAGGCAGGCCTGGGCTGTTTGGGCGAGGGTGCGCGGGGTGAGGGGCAGTGCCGGATGGTCGGCCTCGGTCTTGAAGGCACCATTGGGTGCCACGGTCAGCATGAGCGGTGGCCAGGAAGCCGGGAGGGCAGCGGTCATGGTCAATCCGTGGTCAGGGCCAGGCGTTCGTCGGCTTCGTGGCGGGTTTGCTCCTGCGCCACCAGTTCCGACAGCTCGCGTTTGAGTTGGTTGAATTCCGGCGCGGCCGGGTCGCGCGGGCGCGGCAAATCCACCCGCAGGTCGCGCTTCACGGTGCCGGGGCGATAGGTCATGACCACGATGCGGTCGGCCAGGAAAATCGATTCCTCGATGCTGTGGGTCACGAACAGCACGGTTTTTCCAAGCTCGGACCACAGGCGCAGCAGTTCGTCCTGCAGGGAACGGCGTGTGAGTGCGTCGAGTGCGCCGAAAGGCTCGTCCATGAGCAGGATCGGCGAATCCAGGGCCAGGACGCGCGCGATGGCCACGCGCTGGCGCATGCCGCCCGACAGCTCCTTGGGATAGCGTTCAGCGAATTCGGACAGCTTGAGCATGTGCAGGAGTTCGTCCACGCGGGCCTGCACGGCCGCTTTCGGCATGCGCTTCACCTCCAGTCCAAAAGCCACGTTCTGGGCCACCGTCATCCAGGGAAACAGGGCATATTCCTGGAACACCATGCCGCGTTCAGGACTGGGCCCGGTCACCGGCACGCCGTTGACGAGAATGCGGCCGGCATCGGGGCGGGCAAAGCCGGCGACGGCATTGAGCAGGGTGGATTTGCCGCAGCCTGAGGGCCCCAGCAGGCAGACGAACTGGCCTGCCGGAATCTCCAGGTCGATATTTTCCAGGGCCGTCACGGCCGCCCGGGATGTGGGGAACGCCTTGCTGACGCGCTCGATGAGAATGGCCGGCAAGGTCAGTGCTCCAGGCCGCGGTGCCAGCGCAGCAGATGGTTGTTGATGAGGCTCATGCCCTGGTCGATGGCCAGGCCGATGAGTCCGATGGACAGCATGCCGGCAATGATCTTGTCCGACCAGAAATATTCGCGCGCTTCCAGGATGCGGAACCCCAGGCCGTTGTTGACGGCAATCATTTCAGCCACGATCACCACGATGAATGCCGTGCCGATGCCCACCCGCATGCCGGTCAGGACATAAGGCATGGAGGCCGGCAGGATCACGCGCCGGAAAATGGTGAGGCGTCCGGCCCCCAGATTTTGTGCCGCCCGCAGGAAAATGCCGTCCACGGAACGGACGCCGGCGATGGTGTTCATCAGCACCGGGAAGAAGGCGCCGATGGCGATCAGGAAAATGGCCGGAGGGTTTCCCAGCCCGAACCAGAGAATCGACAGGGGAATATAGGCGATGGGAGGAATGGGACGCAGGATCTGCAGCAAGGGATTGCACAGCCCGTAAACCCGGGAACTCGCTCCCATCAGCAGGCCGACGGGCACCGCCAGGGCGGCCCCCAGCACAAAGCCGGCCAGCACGCGATAGAGGCTGCCGGCCGCATCCTGGACCAGTTCACCGGAAAGCAGCCAGGCCAGCCGGCTGCCCGCTTCGGGATCGTAGGGTTGCGGCGGAGCCAGGTATTCCCACCAGCGCGCCGCCACGGCGTGAGGCGGCGGCAGCACCTTGGGATTGACCCACCCCGTCAGGCCCACCAGTTCCCACAGGGCCAGCACGGCAACGATCAGGGGCAGTCCCTGGAGGGCGCGACGCCAGGCGTTCATGGCTGGATGCCGAGCGTGTGCTTGGCAGATTCGAGCAAGTCGGTTTTCACGAAATCACGAGCCACCGGCGGAGCGCGCATTTTTCCGATGCCGTACTTGAACATGGTGTCGGCCGTGCGCTGCAAATGCTCCGGCGTGATGTCGTAGGAATAGGGGGAGTTGGCCATGGCCGCCCGGAATTCCGCGGGCGTGAGCTGGTGCTTGAAGAGCGTTCCGGTCACGTAGCTTTCGGCCAGTTTCGGGTTGTCGATGAACGCTTTGGTGGCGCGCACGAAACATTGCATGAACTTCTGGGCAAGCGGGCGCCTGGCATAAAACGCTTCGGTCATGACGAGCGTGCGCACGGGTTCGCCGATGGGCGTGTCGTAAGGCTTCATGATTTCCTTGCCCCAGCCCTGGGCGATGGCCTGGGAGGAATAAGGTTCGCTTTGCATGATGGCGTCCACGTTTTTCTGCATCAGCGCCTGGTTGAGGTCGGGATAGGCCAGGTAGATCACCTGCACATCCTTGCCGGGCTGGTCCGACCAGGTCAGGTGATGCTGGGCCAGTTCCGCCGCCAGCAGCACCTCCTGTATGCCGCCGCGGGTGACACCCACCTTGCGTGACTTGAGGCTTTCGATGCTGTTCAGGGTGAGATCGGAGCGTCCGACCAGGCGTGCGCCGCCCCGGGCAAAGCCCGCCACCACCACGATCGGGACGCCGTTGGCGCGGCCGGAAATGGCCGCTTCCGAGGCGCTCGCCCCCACGTCCAGCTCGCCCGCAATCATGGCCTGCATGATGTCAGGCCCTTTGGCAAACAGGCGTTCTTCCACCTTGATGCCGCATTGCGGCGCGATTTTCTTGATGTAGCTGATGGCGCCGAAGTGGGCCAGCTTGAGGTTGCCCAGGCGCACAACGTCTTCGGCGTGAAGCAGGGAGGCGACCAGCATGAAGGCTGTCAGCAGGGCAGGGCGTAACCGGCGCATGAAGCTTCTCTCTATTTCAGGTTGTGTTTTTTGATGGTCTGTTCGATGGCTTCAGGGGAAAGACGGACCGGTACCCAGCCGCGCACGCTGTTGATGAACCAGAGTGCGTCAACATGGGCCAGCTCTGCCAGGGTTAGCCGTCTTTCGCTCAGCTCGCCGCTGTCCAGCAGTTGCTGGCGGAAGGTGCCTGGCAGCAGGCCGCTTTCAACCGGTGGCGTGTGGCGGCGCCCTGCCATCTCATAGGCCAGATTGCCCCGCGTGAATTCAGTGGCTTCCCCCCGCTCGTTCCACAATAGCACATCAAAGTCGCCCGCCGACAGGGCCGTGCGGGCTTGTTCTTCGTAGAGCGAGCGGTCGGTGGTTTTGTGGCGCAGCAGGGGCATGCCGGACTGCACCGGGGTGCGGCCCAGGGCGACAGGCACTGCTCCCCGGGGGCGGGCGGCGAGCGGAAAACCTTCCAGATGCGCCGTGCCTTCCCGGCTGAAACGCAGTCGCACCCGCAGTTCACCTGCCGGGTACTGGGCGGCAAAGCGGGACAGCAAGGCAGACACGGCGTCGGTGGGCGCCGGGAACCCCAAGGCCTGGGCAGAGCGGGACAGTCGCGCCAGGTGCAGGTCTTGCAGCCAGAACGTTCCATTGCGCAACAGCATCGTTTCCAGCAATTCGGTGCTGTCGGGCTTGAACTCCAGAAAGCGGGCCTTGGTCAGCACTTCGGCGTATTCCTCGTCGCTGCGCGAATCCCAGGTGATACCCCCTCCCAGGCCACAGGTGAGGTGGCCATCGTCCGTGTCCAGCACCAGGGTCCGGATCGCGACGTTGAACTGGGCATCCCCGCCGGGCCGGATCCAGCCCACGGCGCCGCAATAGGGACCGCGCGGCGTGCTTTCCAGAGCTCGGATCAGTTCCATGGATTTGAGCTTGGGCGCGCCGGTGATGGAACCGCAGGGAAAAAGGGCGGCGAACAGGTCGTGCAGGGAAGCGCCTGCGCGCAGCGTGGCGGCCACGGTGGACGTCATCTGAAGCACCGTGGGATAGCGCTCGATGGAAAACAGGGCAGGCACTTCCACGCTGCCCGGCGCGGCCACGCGCGACAGGTCGTTGCGCAACAAGTCCACGATCATGAGATTTTCCGCGCGGTTCTTGCGTGACTGGGACAGCCAGGCCGCCAGCGCCTCGTCCTCTTCCGGCCCGGCTCCACGTTGCACCGTGCCTTTCATGGGACGGGTCACGACCCGGCTGCCGCTTTTCGAAAAAAACAGCTCGGGCGAAAGGGAGAGTATCTGAAAGCCGCCGCAATCGAGCCAGGCGGCGTAGTCGGCGCGCTGGGCCAGGCGCAGGCGCTCGTAATAGGCGAGCCCCGAGCCTGCAAGGCGCGAATGGGCGCGCACGGTGTAGTTGATCTGATAGGTGTCGCCGCGGGCGATGGCCTCTCGAATGCGCCCGATGGCCGTTTCATAGTCGCGCTCCGACGTGTCGAGACGCCAGGGGTCGGCCTGCGGCACCCCGCCGGCAGGAGGGTCCGGCAGATGCGGCTGCGGGGCCTCGAAAATGCCGAAACAGGCCAGCGGATACGGAGAACCAGGGCGCACTTGCGCCACCGGGTCGAAGGCCGGTGCGCATTCGTAGCTCACGAAGCCCGCCGCATAGGCGCCTGCGCGGGTGGCGGCGTCGACCTCTTCAAGCAGGGGCCCCACTTCCGCCGGATGGTGGGCGGTCAGGACTGCCTTGGGCTGGGAGAAGGTCCTTCGGACCACGTGGCCGGGACTGTCGGCAAAATCAAGGACCAAACGCATGCGCACATTCTACTCCTGCGCCCTTTGGCATCAATACGGTAAAATCTTCAGTTCGACTGGAAAGACAAGGCACCGCAAAGGGCAAAGAAGGAGCGTATGGCACATCGGATTGCGGTCATCCCGGGAGACGGCATCGGCATGGAAGTGATGCCCGAAGGGGTGCGGGTGGTGGAAAAGGCGGCGAAAAAAATGGGCATCGCGCTCGAATTCACCTGGTTTGAATGGGCGAGCGCGGACTGGTGGCAACGCCACGGCGAAATGATGCCCGCCGACTGGTTTGAACAGCTCAAAGGGTTCGATGCCATCTATTTCGGAGCCGTGGGTTGGCCTGCCGTGGTGCCTGACCACATTTCCCTGTGGGGCTCGCTCATCAAGTTCCGGCGCGAGTTCGACCAGTACGTGAACCTGCGCCCGGTGCGACTGATGCCGGGCGTGCCTTCTCCCCTGGCCGGCAAGAAACCCGGTGACATCGATTTTCTGGTGGTGCGGGAAAACACGGAAGGGGAATATTCATCCATCGGCGGACGCATGTTTGCCGGCACCGAACGCGAAGCCGTGGTGCAGGAGTCGGTGTTTTCGCGGCACGGCACCGACCGCATCCTGCGCTACGCCTTTGAGCTCGCGCGCAAGCGCCCGCGCCGGCACCTCACCTCCGCCACCAAATCCAACGGCATCTCCATCAGCATGCCGTACTGGGACGAGCGGGTGGAGGCGGTAGCCCAATCCTATCCGGACGTGACCTGGGACAAATACCACATCGACATCCTGGCCGCGCGTTTTGTGCTGAGTCCGGAACGCTTCGACGTGGTGGTGGCGTCCAACCTGTTTGGCGACATCCTGTCCGACCTGGGGCCGGCCTGCACCGGCACTATCGGCATCGCCCCCTCGGCCAGTCTCAATCCCGAGCGCAAGTTTCCATCCCTGTTCGAACCGGTGCACGGATCCGCTCCGGACATCTACGGCCGCAACATCGCCAATCCCATGGCCATGATCTGGTCGGGTGCGCTCATGCTGGATTTTCTGGGCGATGCGCCCCGCTACCGCGCGGCCCATGACGCGGTGCTGCAGGCCATTGAACAGGTGCTGGCCGAAGGTCCGCGCACGCCGGACATGGGCGGCGGGGCCACCACCACGGCGGTGGGGGAAGCCGTTGCCGCACAAATCGTCTGAACCCGAAGGGGGGCCAGGGAAGATGGGAAATCGCTTGATCGTAAGGCGTGCCGCCGTACTGGGAGCCGGTGTGATGGGGGCCCAGATTGCGGCACATTTCGTGAACCTGGGGATTCCCGTCCTGCTGTTCGATCTGCCGTCCGACGGTGGCGACCGGCGCCGGATTGCCTCGGCAGCCATCGAACGCCTGAAAAAAGCGCGCCCGGCACCGCTCGCGTCGTCTTCGCGCGCGGCCTGGATCCAGGCCGCGGATTACGAATCGGACCTGGCTTTGCTGCCCGGCTGTGAACTGGTCATCGAAGCCATTGCCGAACGCATGGACTGGAAACGCGATCTGTACCGCCGCATCGCGCCGCACCTGCATCCGCAGGCTGTCCTGGCCTCGAATACGTCCGGGCTGTCATTGGGCGTGCTGTCGCGCGAACTGCCTGAAGCCGTGCGTTCGCGTTTCTGCGGCCTGCATTTTTTCAATCCCCCGCGCTACATGAGCCTGGTGGAACTGATTCCCACGGCAGACACGGAACCCGGCCTGCTGGACCGCCTCGAAGCCTTTGTGACCTCCGCGCTGGGCAAGCGGGTGGTGCGGGCCATGGATACGCCCAATTTTGTGGGCAACCGCATCGGGGTGGCCGGCATGCTGTTCACCCTCATCGAAGCCGAGCGTTACGGGCTGACTTTTGATGTGGTGGACGACCTGACGGGACGCAAGCTGGGACGTGCCAGCTCAGGCACCTACCGCACGGCCGACGTGGTGGGCCTGGACACCCTGGCGCACGTGGTGCGCACCTTGCAGGAACAATTGCCGCAAGACCCGTTTCGCGACACCTTTGCCACGCCGCCCCTGGTGGCCCGCCTGATCGAGGCGGGGGCGCTGGGCAGCAAAAGCGGCGCCGGATTTTTCAAGAAGGTCGGGCGCGACATCCTGCGGCTGGATCCGGCCACTTTCGACTATGTGGCGTCCGGCGCCAAGGCGGCGCCCGAAGTGGCGGCCCTGCTCAAGCAAGCGCCCGCCGGGCGGCTGGCTACCCTGCGTGCGTCGGACCACCCCCAGGCCCGTTTTCTGTGGGCCATCCAGCGCGACCTGTTCCATTACTGCGCCGTGCATCTGGCCGACGTGGCCCATGCCGCGCGCGACATGGACTTCGCCCTGCGCTGGGGTTACGGCTGGCAGGAAGGGCCCTTCGAAACCTGGCAGCGTGCCGGCTGGAGCACCGTGGCGCGCTGGATCCAGGAAGACATCGACGCCGGCCAGGCGCTCTCGCCGGTTCCGCTGCCACCCTGGGTGTTTGACGGACGCGACGGGGTTCACAACGGGCAGGGCAGCTGGGATGCCGCGCAGGGAAGCTATCGGCCGGCCAGCCCCTTGCCGGTTTACCGGCGCCAGCTGTTTCCCGAAAGCGTTGCCGGCAACACGGCTGCCGATCCTCACACGGCAGGGAAAACCCTGTTCGAAGACGAATTCATCCGCGCCTGGACGCTGGACGACGAATTCCTGATTGCCACGCTGCGCACCAAAATGCGCACGTTCAACTCGGGCGCCCTGAAAGGCTTGCTGCAGGCGGTTGCCCTGGCCGAATCGGATTTTCGCGGCCTCGTGCTGTGGGGACCGGGCGAGCCGTTCTCAGCCGGCGGCGATCTCACCGGGTTCCTGTCCATCTATGCCCGTGAAGGGCTGGACGGATTCGGTGCCGAGCAGCGCCGCTTCCAGGACGCCATGCAGGCGCTGCGACATGCCGCCGTTCCCACCGTGGCGGCCGCCAAAGGCTACGCCCTGGGCGGTGGCTGCGAAACGTTCCTGCATTGCACGCGGCGCGTGGCCCACCTTGAGACCCAGGCCGGCCTGGTGGAAGTGAACGTGGGGCTGCTGCCCGGAGCAGGGGGGCTCACCACCCTGGCGCGCCTTGCCGGGGAACGCGCCCAGCGCCTGGGGTTCCCGCTCGACGTGGCGGGCCAGCTCAAGGACGATTTCGTGCGGGTAATGCGGGCCCAGATTTTCGCAAGTGCCCAGGAAGCGCGTGAAGCGGGCTGGATGGGTGAGGGCGACGTGATCGTGGCGCATCCCGAAGAGCTGCTGTTCGTGGCCCTGAGCGAAGCGCGGGCGCTGGCCGATGCCGCCTACCGCCCGCTGCTTCCGGCGCGTTTTCCGGTGGCAGGACGGGAAGGCAAGGCGGTGCTGGTGAGTCTGCTGGTGAATTACCGGAACGCGGGACAGCTCACGGATTACGACGTGGTGATCGGCACCGCCATCGCCGATGTGCTGTGCGGCGGCGACGTGCATGCCGGCACGCTGCTGGGCGAAGCCAGCCTGCTGGCGCTGGAACGCAAGCATTTCTGCGAACTGATGACGCATGCCAAGACGCGGGAGCGCATCCAGGTGCTGCTCGATACGGGCAAGCCTGTGCGCAACTGACTTAAGGAGAGCCCATGAACGACGTTTATGTGGTCGCCGCAACGCGCACGCCGGTGGGGCGAGCACGCGGCGTGTTGCGCCAGGTGCGCGCCGACGACCTGCTGATTGCCGCGATGCGCGGCGCCTTGCGCCAGGTTCCCTCGCTCGACCCGGCCGCCATCGAAGACGTGGTCATGGGTTGTGCCATGCCCGAAGGGGAACAGGGGCTCAATGTGGCGCGCAGTGCCGCGCTGCTGGCCGGCGTTCCGGTTCACGCCGGAGGCATGACCGTCAACCGCTTCTGCGCCTCCGGGCTTTCCGCCATCCAGATTGCTGCCGACCGCATCCGGGTGGGCGCGGCCGACGTGATGCTGGCAGGCGGCGTGGAATCCATGAGCCGCATCCCCATGGGCGGTTACCATCCGGCGCCTCACCCGGACCTTTTCCTGGGCCGGGAGAATGAAGGGCTGGCCTACGGCATGGGCCTCACCGCTGAAAACGTGGCCCAGCAATGGAACGTCACGCGCGAAGACCAGGATGCCTACGCGCTGCAATCGCACCAGCGCGCGCTGGCGGCACAGCAGTCCGGTGCTTTTGCGCAGGAGATCACGCCGCTCACCGTGCCTCATCGCACGCCGCTTGGCGAAAGCGGGGAAGTGGCCGTGCACGAGGTGCTCGTGGAGGCGGACGAAGGGCCGCGTGCCGATACGTCGTTGCAGGCCCTGTCCCAGCTCAAGCCCGCCTTCAAGACCAAGGGAAGCGTCACGGCGGGCAACAGCAGCCAGATGTCGGATGGGGCCGCCTGCCTGGTACTTGCCAGCGCCGACGCAGTGAAAAGCCACGGACTTCATCCCCTGGCCCGCATCGTGGATTTTTCCGTGCGCGGCGTGGCGCCGGAGATCATGGGCATCGGTCCCGCCAAGGCGGTGCCTTCGTTGCTCCAGCGCACCGGCGTGTCCCTGCAGGACATCCACTGGATCGAACTCAATGAAGCATTTGCGGCCCAGGTATTGGCGGTGCAGCGGCTTCTGGGTTTCGATGCGGCGCGTCTCAACCCCGTGGGCGGAGCGATCGCACTGGGGCACCCCCTGGGCGCGAGCGGTGCCATCCGCGTTGCCACGCTGGTCCACGGCCTGCGCCGGACCGCGGGCCGCTATGGGCTGGTGACCCTGTGCGTGGGCATGGGGCAGGGTATCGCCGGGCTCTTCGAGCGGGTATGATTACAGGTTTCACTTTGTATTGAGCGACTCCCGAGAGGAAATCAGCAGCATGAAAATACTGGTCCCCGTCAAACGCGTGCTCGATTACAACATCAAGGCACGCCCTAAAGCCGACGGCACCGGCGTGGAACTGGCCGGCCTCAAGATGTCCATGAACCCTTTCGACGAAATCGCCATGGAAGCCGCTCTCCGCCTGAAGGAAGCCGGCCAGGCGACGGAAATCGTGGCGGTCTCCTGCGGCCCGGCCGCCAACCAGGAAACCTTGCGCACGGCGCTCGCCCTGGGCGCCGACCGTGCCGTTCTGGTGCAATGCGAGGGCGAACTGGAGCCGCTCGCCGTGGCGAAATTGCTGCGCGCGGTGACGCTGCGTGAACAGCCCGGCCTGGTGCTGTGCGGCAAGCAGGCCATCGATGATGATGCCAACCAGACCGGTCAGATGCTGTCCGCCCTCATGGGCTGGGCCCAGGCCACTTTCGCTTCCCGCATCGAACTGCAGGGCGCTTCCGAAGCCCTGGTCACGCGGGAAATCGACGGCGGGCTCGAAACCCTGTCGATCCGGCTGCCGGCTGTCATCACGACAGACCTGCGCCTGAACGAACCGCGCTACGCGACCCTGCCCAACATCATGAAGGCCAAAAAGAAGCCGCTGGATACGCTCACGCCAGCGGATCTGGGGGTGGACACGGCACCGCATCTGAAGCTGGTGCAAGTGTTCGAGCCACCCCAGCGCCAGGGCGGCATCCGGGTGTCGGATGTGGCGGAACTGGTGGGCAAGCTGAAAAACGAAGCAAAAGTGATTTGAGGAAACGGATATGACCCTGCTCGTCGTTGCTGAACACGACAACCACAACCTCAAGGCTTCCGTGCGGCACGTACTGACGGCAGCCCAAGCCCTTGGGGGCGAAATTCATGTGCTGGTGGCCGGCTGTGGCTGCGAAGCCGTTGCCGAAGCGGCACGCGCGCTGCCAGGCGTGGCTTGCGTGCGCTGGGCCGAAGACGCCTCGCTGGGCGACGGAGGCGCAGAAAACCTGGCCTTGCTGGTGACGCGGATCGCGCGCGAATATTCCCATGTGCTGGCGGCTGCCAGCGCATTTGGCAAGAACTGGGCTCCCCGTGCCGCGGCTCAACTCGATGTGGCACAAATTTCAGACATCGTGCGGGTCGATGCGCCTGACACCTTCACGCGCCCCATTTATGCCGGCAGCGTGTGGGCCACTTACCGCAGCACCGACCCGGTGAAAGTCATCACCGTTCGCCCCACGGCTTTTGATGCCGCACCCGGGGAAGGCGCGCCCGCGCCCCTCGAGCGCCTGGATGCCGAACCCGGGAGCGGGCTGTCAAGCCGCAAGGACCTGTCACTCAGCCCGTCCGAGCGTCCCGAACTCGAATCGGCGCGGGTGGTGGTGTCGGGCGGGCGCGGACTGGGAAGCGGCGAGCGCTTCAAGGCCCTGCTCGAACCGCTGGCAGACAAACTCAATGCCGCCCTGGGTGCGTCTCGCGCGGCCGTGGATTCGGGCTATGTGCCCAATGACTATCAGGTGGGACAGACCGGCAAGGTGGTGGCTCCCGATCTTTACATTGCCGTGGGCATCTCAGGTGCCATCCAGCACCTGGCGGGCATGAAGTCCTCGCGCGTGATCGTGGCGATCAACAAGGATCCGGATGCCCCGATCTTTTCCGTGGCGGACTATGGACTGGTGGGCGACCTCAACGAGATCGTGCCCCAGTTGACTGCAGCGCTTTAGGCTGCGGCTTAAACGGATTGCAGGGGGATTTTGAAACCCTGGCGGCGGATGCGGTTCTGGCCGTCCACGTAAATCAGGCGCGGCTGGAAGGATTCGAGTTCGGCTTCGCCCAGGGTGGCGTAAGCGGCAATGATGAGGATGTCGCCCACCTGCGCCTTGCGGGCGGCGGCGCCATTGACGGAAATCATGCCGGAACCGCGCTGGCCGCGGATGGCGTAGGTGGTGAAGCGGTCGCCGTTGTTGACGTTGTAGATGTCGATTTGCTGGTACTCCAGAATGCCGGCGGCATCCAGCAGGTCTTCATCGATGGCGCAGGAGCCTTCGTAGCCCAGTTCAGATTGGGTGACAGTGACGCGATGGAGTTTGGCTTGAAGCATGGTCCGTTGCATGGGCTTTCTTCCCGGGTCAGTTCTTCAGGTTACGGCTCAAGGTCCGTCAGTTTACGCAAATGCGCACCGCTCTGCCACCGCCATTGCGGTGCAGCAACGCGCAATGATAGTCAGGAATTCTGACAACTTCAATAAGATAAAGTTTATATGAAACGCGACTTTCATTCAGGATTTCCTACAAATCTGGAAGCGCAGGTGCAAAACGCCCTGAATGAGGACATCGGGAACGGGGACCGTACGGCCGCGCTCATTCCACAGTCACTCGAAGCCCTGGCCCGCGTGATCGTGCGCGAAAGCGCGGTCCTGTGCGGGCAGGCCTGGTTTGAAGCGGCCTTTCGGCTGGTGGACGGGCGCGTGCAGGTGGAATGGCATGCAGCAGAAGGCGCGCTGCTTGCGGCCGACCAACCCGTGGTCACGGTGCGGGGGCCGGCGCGCGCGTTGCTCACCGCCGAGCGCACCGCCCTCAATTTCCTGCAGACCCTGTCGGGCGTGGCCACGCACACGCGCCGGTTTGTGGATGCCGTGGCGGGCACCGGCGCCCGGATCGTGGACACACGCAAAACCCTTCCCGGGCTTCGCCTGGCTGAAAAATACGCGGTCCGGGTGGGCGGCGGCACCAATCACCGCATCGGCCTGTTCGACGGCATTCTCATCAAGGAAAACCATGTGGCGGCGGCCGGAGGAATCCGGCAGGCCGTGGCCGCAGCGCTGCAGGCGGCGCCTGCCGGCGTGTTCGTGCAGGTGGAAGTGGAAACGCTCGAGGAGCTGGACGAAGCGCTTGCTGCCGGAGCCCCCATGATCCTGCTGGACAACATGGGGCGTGCGCAGCAACATGAAGCTGTTCGGCGCACGGCAGGCCGTGCGTCACTGGAAGCTTCGGGAGGGGTGACCCTGGAAACGGTGCGGGCGATCGCTGCCACCGGAGTGGACCGCATTTCAGTCGGCGGCTTGACAAAAGACATTCAGGCCGTAGATTTTTCTATGAGATTTCAATTAAATGAACAAGATAGTTGATGTTATTTACGAAAGGCCGGCCACCTGCGACACCCGGCATGCCTGGGCCAATATTCCCGATGAGCCCACCCCGGAACGGCGTGCCGAACTCAAGCAACTGATCCGCGCTTCACTCAAGCGCCACAACGCCGTCCTGGTGTCGCACTACTACGTGCATCCCGACCTGCAGGACCTGGCGGAAGAAACCGGCGGGCTGGTGGCCGCCTCCCTGGAAATGGCGCGTTTTGGCAAACAGCATGCGGCCACGACACTGGTGGTGGCGGGCGTGCGTTTCATGGGCGAAACCGCCAAGATCCTGTCCAATGAAAAAACCGTCCTGATGCCGGAACTGGAAGCCAACTGTTCCCTCGACCTGGGATGTCCGGTGGATGCCTTTTCCGCCTTTTGCGACCAGCATCCGGATCGTACGGTGGTGGTCTATGCCAACACCAGCGCGGCCGTGAAAGCCCGCTCGGACTGGGTGGTCACGTCAAGCTGCGCGGTGGACATCGTGCGTCACCTGCACGAGCAGGGAAAGAAAATCCTGTGGGCGCCGGACAAGCACCTGGGCGAATACGTGCAGGCGCAAACCGGGGCGGACATGGTGCTGTGGCGCGGCTCCTGCGTGGTGCACGACGAGTTCAAGGCGCTTGAACTCGCTGAAATGAAACGTCAGTACCCGGATGCCAAGGTGCTGGTTCACCCCGAATCGCCGGCGGAAGTGATTGCCCTGGCGGATGCCGTGGGCTCCACTTCGGGCATTCTCAAGGCAGCGGCCACGCTGCCGGCCAAGGTGTTCATCGTGGCCACCGACAACGGCATGATGCACAAGCTGCGCCACAACAACCCGGACAAGATCTTCCTGGAAGCCCCCACGGCAGGGCGCAGCGCCACCTGCCGCAGTTGCGCCCATTGCCCGTGGATGGCCATGAACGGCCTTGAAAACCTTTATGCCACCCTCGAATCCGGCGCCAATCGCATTGAAGTGTCGCCGCAGCTGGCCGAACGCGCCAAAGACCCGATCCAGCGCATGCTTGATTTCACGGCGGCACGGGCCGGAGCGTCAGGCATCGTGCCCCACATCGGAGCGGCCTGAGGGCAGGGCGCGTTCCATCAGGCGCGCCTTGACCCAGTCGTTGGGCCCCAGGGTCAGGAAAGCGGCGCCCCCATAAAGCGATGCGATTTCCCACAGCGGCAAGGGGCTCATTTCCGCCAGGCCCGTCAGGCCGATGACCACCGCCAGCAGCGAGTCCCCGGCCAGTGCGAGCAGCAGCACCCTGCTGGGACGTGAATGCCAGAACGCGTTGCGTTCACGCAGGGAGAGCACGGCAAAAAGGGCGAAGGCGGCCAGGATTTCGAAGCCGTAGGTCAGCAGCGGCCCGCCTTCCCGACTCAACCCCCAGCGCACCCAGCCCAGGGCCAGAAGCCCCAGGGCTTCCGCCAGCATGAGCGCGCCCATCAGGGCCGCCACCCGCATCTGCGGTCCGATGTTCCAGGTTTCAGGCTGCGGCGACGTGCGCACCCGGTCGGTGGCCAGTGAAATCATCATGAAGTCGTTCATGAACACCAGCATGACGATGCCCAGCAGGGAAATGGCGAATTTCCCGAGAAACAAAAAGGAAAGCACCACGAAGCCGGCCTTGAGCAGCGTCTGGCTTACCTTATAGAGAATCCACGTGAGGATGCGCTGGTAAATGGCTCTGCCCACGCGAATCATGCTCACGATGTTAGTCAGCCCTTCTGCCGTGAGCACGGCGCTGGCAGCCCCTTTGGCCACGTCGGTGGCATTGCTCACGGCAATGCCCACTTCCGCCTGGCGCAGGGCCGGTGCATCGTTGACGCCGTCGCCCGTCATGCCCACGATGTGGCCGGCCGCCTGCAGGCGCTGCACCACCAGAAACTTGTCTTCCGGAAATACTTCGGCAAAGCCGCCTGCCGAGAGCGCAAGCGCCGTGCCTTCGCCGGCACTGCGGGAAAATGCCTCGCGCAAGGCCGGAGCGCGCACCACGTTGCCCAGGCCCAGCGTGCGCGCCACCTCCGTCGCTGCCGGCAAGGCGTCGCCGGTCAGCATCTTGACCTGCACGCCCAGCTGCTGCAGCTGGGCAATCAGGCGGGCGGAATCCGGGCGCGGGTTGTCCTGCAGAAAAGCAAGCCCCTGCAGGCGCAACGGGCCGTCCCCTTCGGCACAGGCCACTGCCAGCGCGCGCAACCCGTGGGCGGCACGCGCATCCGCTTCCCCCTCCAGGCGTGCCAGGGCGGCTTCATCCAGACCGGTGGCCGCACCCACGGTGCGCAGGGCGCCCTTGACGCAGCGCAGGTGCTGTCCGCCCACAGCCAGCACGGCTTCCGTTCGCCGCGTGCTGGCGGAGAACGGCTCGAAGGACAGCCGTTCTGCGGCCGGCAGCGCAAGCGATCGTTCCTGAGCCGCAAGCAGGAAAGCCTGGTCGATGGGATCGGCATTGGCCGGATTCGAGGCCCACAGTGCCGTGCGCAGCATGTCCGCGTCGCTCCAGGGCGCAAGGGGATAGAGCTCGCTGACCGAAAGGCGGTTGGCGGTGAGGGTGCCGGTCTTGTCCGCGCACAGCAAATCCAGGGTGGCGGCATCCTCGATGGCGCTGAGCTGGGTGATGAGCACCCCCTGGCGCGTGAGTTCGAGGGAGCCCAGGGCCATGCTGACGGTGAACATCACGGGCAGCGCCACCGGAATGGCGTTCATCAGCACCGCCAGTGCCACCGGAAGCAGGTGCAGCAACGGCTGGTGCTGGTAAACCGCCACGGCCAGCGCCAGGGCCAGCAGCACAACCACGAGCGCCACCAGTCCCCGCACCACCATGGAAATGACGTGCTCCACATGCAGCTGGGGATGGGCCGTTTCCACCAGTTGCGCGGTTTTTCCGAACCACGTGCGCGGCCCGGTGGCCGTTGCCACGGCTGTGGCTTCTCCCAACCGGACCACGGAGCCGGAGTAGAGGAGGGCGCCCTGTGGTTTTTCAACGTCGTGCGATTCACCCGTCAGGGCGGACTCATCCACCTGAAGAAGACCATCCACCACCTGCAGGTCTGCCGGCACGAAATCGCCGGCCCGTATTCTCAGGATGTCGCCGACCACCACGTCCTGCGCAGGCCGTGTGTCCCAGGCCCCGTCCCGCAGCACCCGGGCCATCACCTGCAGGCGCTGACGCAGCGCCTCCACGGCCCGGTTGGCTTTTTGTTCCTGCATAAAACTCAGTACCGCGTTCACGACCAGCAGCACCAGGGCGATGGCCATGTCGAGGTTTTTGTGAATGACAAAGGAGAGCAGGGCGATCAGCTCGATCATCCAGGCCGAAAGGTTCCAGAATTTGCTCAGGAAACGACGCAGCGGATGGCGCGGTTTTTCAGGGAGGGCGTTGGGTCCGTCACGCGCGATGCGGGCCTGGGCTTCCTTGTCCGACAAGCCGTGCTCCGGGTCCGCTTGCAGGGTGGCCAGCGTTTGCGCGAGGGTGGGGACTGCTTGTGGGGTTTCAGGCATGGGCACCCCGTTCATGGCGTATGTTCATGATTAAAAATTCCAACACAAACGTCCAACATACCGCATGATACGGTATCCCTTTTTTACCAAGCGTAACAAGCCATGCAGCCAGCCTTGCAGCGCACTCCAATAGGGGCAGGCGTCTTTTCCCTTTTGTTATTTCCGCTCCTTCCCGCACTTTGCCGTGCCGATTCACCTGAGCTCGCCATGCGTGAATTCGCCTCGGGGCAAATCAAGAAAGGCGTACGTTCCATTGGCTTCGGCGGTGATGGGGCCACCTGGGGCAACTATGCGCTGGTGTGGAAAGACCAGGGCACAGTCCTGGGGGATTATGGGGATACGGGGTATTCCAACGGCAACCAGTTCCATTTTGCGGCCCTGGGCGGCACCACGCCGCTGCTGTGGCACGACCTGGCGGTGTACGTCATCCTGCTGCGCCAGGATACCGGGCATGTGGATTTTTTGACCACGTCGCCCGGCT
>JAJZPY010000005.1 GCA_021811005.1 Pseudomonadota bacterium | reverse complement strand
GGTTGCCCCCATTGTCCAAAATTCCCCACTGCTGCCTCCCGTAGGAGTCTGGGCCGTGTCTCAGTCCCAGTGTGGCTGATCATCCTCTCAGACCAGCTACCGATCGTCGCCTTGGTAAGCCTTTACCCCACCAACTAGCTAATCGGACATCGGCCGCTCCTCCAGCGCGAGGCCTTTCGGTCCCCCGCTTTCCTCCTCAGAGCTTATGCGGTATTAGCACAGCTTTCGCTGCGTTATCCCCCACTCAAGGACACGTTCCGATGCATTACTCACCCGTTCGCCACTCGCCACCAGGGTTGCCCCCGTGCTGCCGTTCGACTTGCATGTGTAAAGCATGCCGCCAGCGTTCAATCTGAGCCAGGATCAAACTCTTCAGTTCAATCTCTGCATTACTTCCCCTTTCGGGGTCCACTCAAAGTGTTCCTAGACGGAATTTACTTCTCGTGGGCACTGCTTGGTATTTCTTGCACCCGCAGCACCCACACCTATCGGTGTTTTCTTGTTAAAGAGCAGGTCGTTTTTCACCAGGAAGCTGATGTCGAACGACGAAAAACAGCGATTATACAGCCTGTTTCGTTTCGGTCAATGGATTGGACCCAAAAACCTGAAAAATTTTTTCACCCCCGTCACCGGAGGGGCGGCTTGGGCTAGAATTTCTCCACTGCCAGGCGCCCGGCCCCGCTTCTTTCCAGGCCGATAACGCCTTCAATCGACAGGAAAAACATGGATCCGTTCATTTTGACCGTGGACATGTCCGGGCTGCCCCAGGCCTGGGTCGAAATCGAAGAGGCCATCACCTACCATGCCAAGCACATGGTGGCCTGGTCGCTGGGGTCGGCCGTCGCCACCTTTCATGGCGGCTGGGATAAAAACGGCCTGCGCTCCCGCATCGAGACCAAATCCATCATTGCCATCAAGGGCAGCGCCCACGGGGCCCGCCTGCTGTCCAACAGCCCCGGGCTTTCAAACCCCCTGCTGTTCAACCGCGACCGGCAGCTGTGCGCCTATTGCGGGCAACGCTTTCCGGTGCGCGACCTGTCCCGGGACCACATCCTCCCGGTTTCGCGCGGCGGCAGAAACCAGTGGACCAACGTGGTGACGGCCTGCCGCGGCTGCAACACCCGCAAGGCCAACCGCACGCCGGAAGAAGCCGGCCTGTCCCTGCTGTACGTGCCTTACGCACCCAACCGCTACGAGCATTTCATCCTCAAAAACCGTCGCATCCTGGCCGACCAGATGGAATACCTGATGCACGGCGTGCCCCGCAACAGCCGCCTGCACGGCTGAACACCCCGGTCGGACCCGCTCCGACGCCCCCGGGGTTACGAAATATGTCAACCAAACCCCCGCCCAGCCGTTGATGGACTTGCAGTTGATGGTGGTTACAAAACTGTTATGATACTGCACCCCTTGAGGGGTTTATCCCAATAGTGCGTTACTTATAAAGGAAAAGACCATGATCCGTTCCGCTCTGCTCGCCGCCATCCTGGCCGCCTTCACCGCCACCTCTTTCGCTGCTGACGCTCCGGCCGCTCCTGCTGCTCCGGCCGCCAAGGAAGCCAAGAAAGAAGAGAAGAAGGTTGAAAAGAAAGAAGTGAAGAAGGAAAAGAAAGCCAAGAAAGAAAAGAAAGCTGAAAAGAAAGAAGAAAAGAAAGACGAAAAGAAGTAATCGGGCCTGGCCGGGAAACCCTGGCTGACACGACGAAAGGCGACGCTAACCGTCGCCTTTTTTATTCCCCCCAACCGCCGTAAAATCCCCTCATCCCACACCCTGAGCGGGAGCAGACCATGAAACGCGGTTACAAGATCCTGGTGGCCGAGGCAGAAGCCCTGGTGCCCACCTACTCGGTGGAAGAGCTGCTGGCACGACAACAGGACCCCCTCATCCAGCTGGTGGACGTGCGCGACGTACGCGAACTGGAACGCGACGGCATGCTGCCGGGCGCTTTCCACGCCCCACGCGGGCTGCTGGAGTTCTGGGTGGACCCGGAATCGCCCTACTTCAAGCCCCTGTTCGGGGAACCCCGGGAGTTTGTGCTGTTCTGCGCCGCCGGCTGGCGCAGCGTGCTGGCCGCGCGCACGCTGATGGACATGGGGCTGCCGCGCGTGGCCCACATGGCCGGCGGCTTTGGCGCCTGGAAAGCGGCCGGTGGCCCGGTCGCCGACAAACCCCGAAAAGCGGCGCCCTGAGGCGCCTCCCGCCCTAGTTTTTTCGTTGCAGCGCGGCCTGCAGGGCGCGTGCGTTGGCTTCGGCCATTTCCACCGCCTGGCCAAAAGCACGGTGAGCCGATACGTAGGCATTGCTGCCCGCCGCCATGAGGGAATGAAATGCCGCGTTGAGCGGCTCCTGACCTTGCGGCCACTGTTTCGTGAACTCGGTGAACGCGTCGTTCACCTTGTGATTGAATGCATCCACCTGCTTTTCGATGATGCCGGCAACTTCCTGGGCCGTTTCCCTGGAAATGGCGTAGGTTTTGCTGGCGCCCGCCCGGGCTTCTTCGCCCGCCGGCGTCAGATAGGCCACCTGCAGCTCATACCATTCCTGCGGCGTCCTGGCTTCCACCAGGCGGGCCGCATGGGCATGCAGGGCTTCGATCTGGGTACGCAGGGAAGCCACCTGCGCTTCGGAGACCTTTTCCGTGCTGTCGAGAAGCACCTTGGACAGGCTCATCAGCCGTTCGAAATGGTCCTGCTGGGCCTTGAGCAATTCCTCGGGCGATGGGGACATGGGGGAAACTCCTTGGGTGACAGGACAGGGGGTCTGATCCAACATACTCCATTTCCCGCAACAATTCTATCAATCAGTACGATTGAGGTAGGCCTCGAAAGCTTCGGCCGGCAGCGGCTTCGAATAAAAATAGCCCTGCCCGAAATCGCATCCGGCCGCCTTCAGGAAATCCCGCTGTTCCGCTGTTTCGATGCCTTCGGCCACCACCCGCAGCCCAAGCTTGTGGGCCATGAGGATGATGACTTCGCACAGCGCCCGGCTGTTGGCGTCCTGGACCAGGTTGCGCACGAACACCTGGTCGATTTTCAGGTAGTTGATGGGGTATTTGCTGAGATAGGACAGTGAGGAATAGCCGGTGCCGAAATCGTCGATGGCCAGTTCGATGTCGGCATCGCGGAACATCTGCAGTTTCTCCGCCACCCCGCTGTCGCCGCTCAGCAACAGGCCTTCCGTGATTTCGATGGCCAGGTGCTCGCCCGACAGGCCCAGCTGGCGGAGGTGATCCAGCCACTCCTGCACGGTGACGGCATCGCCGTAAAACTGCAGCGGCGACATGTTGACGCTCACCTGCAGCGGGGTCTGGTGGTGTTTCCACAGGTGCATCTGGTGCGCCACCTGGCGAAACACCCAGTCCCCGATCTCCACGATCAGCCCGGTCTCTTCGGCCAGCGGCACGAATTCGCCGGGGCCCACCAGCCCGCGCTGCGGATGGTTCCAGCGCAACAGCGCTTCGGCCTTGACCACCTGGCCCGAAGCCATGGCCACGATGGGCTGGAAGTGGATTTCGAACTGCTGGCGCTCCAGGGCCAGGCGCAGGTCGTTGTGCGTCTTGAGACGGTATTCGGCAAGGTCCTGCAGGGCCGGCGTGAAGAAGCTCAGGCGATTGCGTCCCGCCTTCTTGGCGGCATACATGGCCTGGTCGGCATTGCGGAGCATCTGGTCCACGTCCTGGGCATCGAGCGGATAGAACGTGATGCCGATGCTGGCGGAAATGAACACCTGGGCCTGGGACTCCCCAACGGTGAACGGTTCGCACAGCCGCCGCAGGATATGCTGCGCGACTTTTTCCGCAAACCCGGCGTCACCGATGCCGGGCAGGGCCACCGTGAACTCGTCGCCGCCCAGGCGTGCCACCGTGTCCGTTTCACGCACGCACTCGCGAATGCGCTGCGCCATCTCCACCAGCAGCTGGTCCCCCACATGGTGGCCCAGGCTGTCGTTGACTTCCTTGAAGCGGTCGAGATCGATGAACAGCAGTCCCAGCAGGCCGGCGTCCCGGTGTGCTTTCCGGATGTCCTGGTCGAGCCGGTCATAAAACATGTAGCGGTTGGGAAGTTCCGTCAGCAGGTCGAAGTTGGCCTGCTTCCAGATGAGCGCGTCGTAGCGCCGTTTTTCCGTGATGTCCTGGACGGCCATGACGATGTGCGGGAGGCCGGCGATCTGGATGGTCTCCGCCGAAATCAGGCAGTCGGCTTCCTGCTCGCGCGCCCACACCGTGACTTCGCAGTTGAGCACGCGCCCGCTGCGCCTGAGCTCTTCCACGATGCGCTCGCGGTCTTCCGGATTGATCCAGATGCCCAGTTCGGTGGAGGTCCGCCCCAGGGCCTTTTCCCGCGCATGACCCGTGAAACGCACCCAGGCATCGTTGACGTCCACGAACAGGCCATCTTCAAGGCGCGTGATGGACACCGGGTTGGGCAGGTTGGAAAACACCTTGAAGAATTTTTCCTCGCTCAGGCGCAGCGCTTCCAGCGTTTCCCGGGTCCGGGTCACGTCGATCTGCAGGCCCAGCATGCGCGCGGGCCGCCCCAGCCCGCCCAGGCCTGCCGCCCGCCCGAAGTTGTGTACCCAACGGTAGCTGCCATCGGCGCCGCGGACGCGGAACTGGATGTCGAAACGGTCCAGCCCCTGGTCGCGCACGCGGTCGAGCGTGTCGGACACCTGGGGCAGGTCGTCCGGGTGCACGCGCGACTTCCAGGCCGCATAGGGCTGGGGGCCTTCCATGGGCGCATAACCCAGCATCTGGAAATAAATGGACGTGGCCTGCCAGGTGTTGCTGCCCAGGTCCCAGTCCCACACGCCAATGCCCGTGGCTTCCAGGGTCAGGCGCAGGCGCGCTTCGTTTTCCTCGAGCAGCGCCAGGGTGTGGCGGCGTTCCTTTTCCCGGTCGAAATTGTCGAGGGCAAAGGAAATGTCGCGCACCATTTCATCCAGCAGGCGCACCAGGGTGTCGTCGAACGCTTCCGGATGTTCGTGGTAAACCACCAGCATGGCCACGGGCTGCTGCGCCCGCAGGATGGGAAAGGAGCCCACCGACCCCCAGCCGTAGCGGATGGCGTAGGAACGCCAGGGCGCGGTCAGCTCGCTTTCCTGGAAACGGTTGACCACCACGCTGCGCCGCTCGCGCCAGGCAATGCCCGAAGGGCCGCGCCCTTCGGGCACGGTGTCGTGGATGGAGACGACGATTTGCTTGAGGTATTCGATGCCGCTGCCGTAGGCGGCACTCGCGCTCACGTAACCCGTGGCCTCGTCGCATTCGCCGATCCAGGCCACCTTCATGCCGCCATAGTCCACCGCCACGCGGCACACCAGGGGGTAGAGGGTGCTTCTGTCTTCCATGCGCACGATGGCCTGGTTGATTTCGCTCAGGGCTTCGTACAGGCGCCGCTGGCGCTCGCGCTGGTCTTCGATTTCGCGCCGGCGCGACGCGTCGTGGATGAGGGCCAGCATGTTGCGCTGGCCGTCCTCGATGGTCACGCTCAAATGCACTTCCACGGGGAACACGCTGCCGTCCTTGCGGCGATGGCGTCCGGGAAAGGAAAAAACTTCGCCGGGCTGGGCCCTCAGCCACAAGTCGAGGGCCGACTGCGGGTTGAAGTCCTGTTCCAGCTCCAGGATGTGCATGGACAGCAGTTCTTCGCGGGAATAACCGGAAAGCTGGCAAGCCCTGCGGTTGACGTCGGTGATGCGGCCGTCGAGGTCGTGAACGATGAAGGCGTCGGGCGCCGCTTCGAGGAACGCCCTGAGTCGATGCTCAGGGTTCATGCCGCCCGACCTTCGGCGCAAGGCCCGGGCGGCGTATCCGGATCAGTGAGTGGAGGCCAGTGCCGGGCTGGTGGGTTGTCCATGGAAGTCCAGCCAGCACTTCGCCTTGAAGTCATAGAGCTTGCACAGGCGGGCCGTCCTGAAATACCAGTTCCAGGAAAACGGCTGGACAATGATCCGTCCGGGCAAGTGGGTTTCAAGGAATTTCTGCGCTTCCTTGAGGCGGTAGAGGGGGATGCCCATGTCCAGGTGGTGGGCGGTGTGCTCCATGATGTGGTGCATGAGCGCGCCGATCCGGAAACGGAAAATCAGGTGCACGGTGGTGGACACGTAGGGCTGCGCCTGGGTCCATTCCGTCTTGTTGTCATACCAGGCCACCGCGGTGTGGGTGTGGTGGGCATACACCACGAAGCCGATCATGAAATTCCAGAACACGAAAGGCGCCACGAAACCGGCACCGATGGTGAGCGCCAGCGACTGCCCCGTCTGCTGGGCGAAGAACGCCAGCACGCCAATCCACAGCACGGCAAACACGGTCACCAGCAGGCTGTCCCAGAAAAACGCCGGACGACGTGCGCCCATGTAGGTCTTGCTGGGGAAATACATGCGCAGCCACCACATTTCGATGAAGTAGTAGAGGCCCGGGCCCCAGCCGCTGCGATAAAGGCGCTCCATCAGCCGGCGCGTGGGCGACAGCGCCTGGTACTCTTCGAGGGAGTAAGGCGCCCACACGAAGTCGAAGCCCTTGAGGTTGGTCTGGCCGTGGTGCACCAGGTTGTGTCCGATGTCCCACAGGCTGTAGGGCGTGAGCGAAGGCAGGAACGCCAGCCGGCCCAGCACGCGGTTGAGGCGGCGGTGCGGGGTCAAGCTCTGGTGGCAGGCATCATGCCCGAGAATGAACAGGCGCCCGATGATGAAGCCCGCCACCAGGCCCATGCCGATCTTGGCCCAGGGGGCCTCGAGCAGGACCGTGGCGGCAATGGCCGCGAAAAACAGGGCAAAGTCAAAGGCCAGCAGCAGCAGGGGCAGCAGGGTGCTTTTGCCGCACAAAGGCAACAGCCAGCCCCGGACGGTCTTGCGGCCCGGGAACGGTGCATCCGGCGCGATGACAGGGATATTGCCAGTATCGATTGCGTGGGTTTGCGTCGTCGTCATTGATTCGGTCGTTTTCAGTGCAGTGGTTAAAGTGCAGTTTGGCTGTCGATGCAGCCTTGTATGGTATCCAAAGTGCCGACATTCTAACTCAATCGGCTAAAATACGTTTCCCGTTTCCGGCCGGTGCCCATGCCCCTTCTGTCCCCCCTCAACCCCCCCGTTCCCCATTGGTCCGGACAGCGCGTCTGGATTCTGGGAGCTTCCAGCGGCATCGGCGCTGAAACGGCGCGGCTGCTGGCGCGCAACGGGGCGCGCCTGGCCCTGTCGGGGCGCCGGGAAGAGGCGCTCGCCGCCCTCGGGCGCGAGCTGACCGCCGCCACCGGCGCCGAGGCGCGGGCGCTGCCCTGCGACATCACGGACGCGCAGGCGGTGGCCGACGGGGCCCGCACCCTGCTGGAAGCCTGGGGCGGCATCGACCTGGTGCTGATGGCTGCCGGCATCTATGACGCCCTGCGCCCGCAAGAGTTCAACCCGGCCGACCTCGCCACCGTGCGCCGCACGCTGGACACCAACCTGCTGGGCGCCTACCACGTGCTGGCGGCCGTCCTGCCCGAATTCAGGCGCCAGGGCCGTGGCCGGCTGGCCTTCGTGAGCAGCGTGGCCGGCTACAACGGCCTGCCGCGGGCGCTCGCCTACGCCCCCGGCAAGGCCGCGCTCAACAACCTGTGCGAAGGGCTCTACCTGGAACTGCGGCCGCTGGGCATCGCCGTCACCCGCATCTGCCCCGGCTTCGTGGACACCCCCCTGATCGCCACCGGCGATTTCCCCAAGCCGGCGCTGCAAACGCCGCAGGCCGCGGCGCGCGCCATCGTGCGCGGACTGGAGCGCGGCGACTTCGAAATCCGCTTCCCCAAGCCGTTCACCAGCCTCCTCAAAGTGCTGCAGTGGCTGCCGCGCCGCCTCTATTTTTTTCTGCTGCGCCAGGCCATCCGCCCGTGAAACCCGCATCAGTGCTCGGGGATTGACGCCCCCCATAAAAAGGGCTACTTTTGCCCAACAACCACAACATATTGTGGTTTCGTGAAAAAACCTCTCACAACGATAACCACACCAGGGGACACATGCTTACCGCCGTCAAACTCGCCCACGAAAACGCCCAGGAAGTGGCCATGCAACCGGTCTCACTCGACATCTGGGACAAAAAATACCGCCTGAAGAACAAGCAGGGACAGCCCATCGATCTGGAAATCGACGACACCTACAAGCGGGTGGCGAAGGCCCTGTCCGACACCGAAGCCACCCCCGAATTGCGCGCCTACTGGAACGAACGCTTCCTGTGGGCCCTGCGCCATGGCGCCATTCCGGCCGGACGCATCACTTCCAACGCCGGCGCCCTGGAACACAAGCCGGCCACCAGCACCATCAACTGCACCGTCTCCGGCACCATCGAAGACAGCATGAACGGCATCCTGGAAAAAGTGCATGAGGCCGGACTGACCCTCAAGGCCGGCTGCGGCATCGGCTACGAATTCTCTTCCCTGCGCCCGCGCGGCGCGTTCGTGGCCGGCGCCGGCGCCTACACGTCGGGCCCGCTGTCCTTCATGGACATCTACGACAAGATGTGTTTCACCGTCTCCTCCGCCGGCGGACGGCGCGGCGCGCAGATGGCCACCTTCGACATTTCCCACCCGGACGTGGTGGATTTCATCCGCGCCAAGCGCGAAGCCGGACGCCTGCGCCAGTTCAACCTGTCCTGCCTCATCACGGCCGAATTCATGGAAGCGGTCAAGGCCGACGGCGACTGGAAGCTCGCGTTCCCCATCACCCAGGCCGAAGCCGATACCGACGGCATCAATCCGCTCCTGTCCGGCGACCTGGTCTGGCGCGAATGGCCGGTCAAGGGCAAATACGTCACGCGCGATGACGGCCGCGTGGCCTGCCGCGTGTACAAGACGCTCAAGGCGCGCCGCCTGTGGGACGTCATCATGTCCTCCACCTATGACTACGCCGAACCCGGGTTCATCCTGATCGACCGCGTCAACGAAATGAACAACAACTGGTGGTGCGAAAACATCCGCGCCACCAATCCCTGCGTAACCGCCGACACCTGGGTTCAGACCGCCTCCGGCCCGCGCCAGGTAGCCGACCTCCTGGGCACGCCTTTCCTGGCCCGCGTCAACGGCAAGGACCATGCTTCCGGCCCCGAAGGGTTCTTCGAAACCGCCCGCAAGGCCGTGGTCTCGCTGCGCACGCTCGAAGGCTACCGCCTGCGCCTGACGTCCGACCACCGCGTCCTGCGCGTGTCGCGCTTCACCCGCAACGCCATGGAAACCGCCTGGTGCGCCGCCGGCGACCTGCGCCCGGGCGACCGCGTGGTGCTGCATGACCACCGCGCAGCGGCCGAATGGTCGGGCGAGTTCACCCATGAACAGGGATTCCTGCTGGGCCTGCTGGTCGGTGACGGCACCCTCAAGGAGGACAAGGCCGTGCTGTCCGTATGGCAGACGGCCGCCGTGGCCAACGGGGATTCGGCGGGCCTGCCCGACGGCGTGCGTGCCCTCATGGACGAAGCACTGGCCGCGGCGCAAACCCTGCCGCACCGCGCCGATTTCAACGGCTGGTGGGCGGTGTCCGGCCGCAACGAATACCGCCTGTCCCTGGCCGCCCTCAAGCAGCTCGCCCTGGACGTGGGCATGACGCCCGGCAACAAGCACATCACGCCGCGCCTGGAACAGGCCTCTTCGGATTTTTACCGCGGCTTCCTGCGCGGCCTGTTCGACACCGACGGATCGGTGCAGGGCAACCGGCAAAAAGGCGTGAGCGTGCGCCTGGCCCAATCCGATCTGCCTCTGCTGGAAGGCGTGCAACGCATGCTGCTGCGCCTGGGCATCGCTTCCCGCATCTACAGGGAACGTCGCCCCGCAGGCAACTCCGTGCTGCCGGATGGCCACGGCGCCAGCCGCGCCTACGCCACGCGCGCCCAGCATGAGCTGGTGGTGAGCGGCGAAAACCTGGCCCGCTTTGCCGACCGGGTGGGTTTTGCCGACAGCGACAAGCAGGCGCGCCTGAATGCCCTGCTGGCCGGCTACCAGCGCGAGCTCAATCGCGAACGGTTCACCGCCTCGGTCGAAGCCGTCGCTCCCGATGGCTTCGAGACGGTTTATGACGTGCAGGTGCCCGGCGTCAACGCCTTCGACGCCAACGGCCTGTATGCCCACAATTGCGGTGAGCAACCCCTGCCCCCCTACGGCGCCTGCCTGTTGGGGTCCATCAACCTGACCTGCTTCGTGCGCCAGTCTTTCACGGACGAAGCCCACTTCGACTGGGACGAATACCGCGAAGTGGTGCGCACGTTCACGCGCATGCTGGACAACGTGGTGGACGTGAATGGCCTGCCCCTCAAAAAGCAGCAGGACGAGATCATGCGCAAGCGCCGCCACGGCATGGGCTATCTCGGCCTGGGCTCCACCCTCACCCTGCTCAAGATGGTGTACGGCTCGCCCGAATCCCTGCAGTTCACGGAAGAAGTGACGCGGGTGATGGCGGAGGAAGGCTGGAACACAGGCCTCGAGCTGGCCGCGGAAAAAGGTCCCGCGCCCATCATGGAGGAAGACTTCGAAGTCACGGCCGAAATGCTGTCCAAGCGCCCGGAAATGGCGGTGGACGGCATCCGCCTGGGCGACAAGGTCAAGGGCCGCGTGCTGCTGGGGCGCTACAGCCGCTACATGCAGCAGTTCCCCGAAACGCTGCGCGAACGCATCGCCACCGAAGGGGTGCGCTTCACCCACCACAGCTCCATCGCGCCCACCGGCACCATTTCCCTGTCCCTGGGCAACAACGCCAGCAACGGCATCGAGCCGTCCTTCGCGCACCATTACAGCCGCAACGTGATCCGCGAAGGCAAGAAATCCAAGGAGAAGGTGGACGTCTTCTCCTACGAGCTGCTGGCCTACCGCGAACGGGTCAACCCCAAGGCCATGCCGTTTGCCGAAACGGGCGAGGAACGCCTGCCGGACTACTTCGTGGACTCCTCCTCCATTCCGGCACGCGCCCACGTGGACATCCAGGCCGCGGCGCAGAAATGGATCGACAGCTCCATTTCCAAAACCATCAACGTGCCCACCGATTACCCCTATGAGGATTTCAAGGACATCTATTTCTACGCCTACGAAAAGGGCCTGAAAGGTTGCACCACCTTCCGCTTCAATCCCGAAGCGTTCCAGGGCGTGCTCGTGACCGAGAAGGACCTGGAAAACACCACCTACCGCTTCACGCTGGAAGACGGTTCCACGGTGGAGGTCAAGGGCAATGAAACCATCGAGTACGACGGCGAACTGCACAGTGCCGCCAACCTCTACGATGCCTTGAAAGAAGGCTATTACGGCAAATTCTGACGCGGAGCCCTCCATGACCCTCAAGATTGAAAAGAAAATCATCGGCTACTCCGTGGTCACCGACAGCACGGAAGCGGCACCCGCCCCGGCGCAGCACTCCGCCGAAATCCACCAGCTGGGCGAACCCCTGTCGCGCCCGGACAAGCTGGTGGGCAACACCTACAAGATCAAGACGCCGGTCACCGACCATGCGCTCTACATCACCATCAACGACGTGGTGATGAACGAAGGCACGCCCCAGGAGCACCGCCGCCCCTTCGAGATCTTCATCAACTCCAAGAACATGGAGCATTTCCAGTGGATCGTGGCCCTCACGCGCGTGATGTCGGCCGTGTTCCGCAAAGGCGGCGACATCACGTTCCTGGTGGAAGAGCTGCAAAGCGTGTTCGACCCCAAGGGCGGCTATTTCAAGAAAGGCGGGAAATACATTCCCAGCCTGGTGGCTGAAATCGGCGAAGTGCTGCGGGAACACCTGCACGAAATCGGCATGCTCAAGCGTGCCGAACACGGGGAGGACCAGAAAGCGTTTCTCGAAGCCAAGCGCCAGGAATACGCGGAACGCCAGGCCAAGGGCACGGACAAGACCGGGGACACCGGCTTTCCGCCAGGGGCCACCCTGTGCGCCAAATGTTCCACCCAGGCCGTCATCAAGATGGACGGTTGCCTGACCTGCCTCAATTGCGGCGACAGCAAGTGCGGTTGATCCCGCCGGCCACCCGCTGAAAAAACGCGTCATCCGTGACGCGTTTTTTTGTGCACTGCCGTATCGCCTGACGCCGGCAAATTGGGCACAATGGGCAGCAAAAAACAGAGCCCGCACCAAGACAGGGCCGCAACACCTATGGGAGAACTCATTGCAAACCACTCAGTTGCGCTGGGTGCCGGAGCGGCGTGCGTGGAACGGCGGGCATGCGGGCCGTGACGCGGACCTGGTGCTGGCGTTCGCCAACGCGGATCATTTTCACTCGGCCGACTGCTATCACGAGCTGCGGGACCTGTTCCCGAATGCCCTGATCGCGGGCTGCTCTTCTGCGGGCAGCATTCTGGACACCGGCATCAGCGACGGCGACGTGGTGGCCACCGCCGTGCGCTTTGAGAAAGGCCGCGTCCGCCTGGCCAGCGTGCAGGACGTGGGGTCGTCCAAAACCGGCCTGCGCGCCCTCGCCCGCCATCTGACGGACACGCTGCAAGCCCCCGACCTGCGGCATGTGCTGATTTTTTCCGACGGCCTGGAAGTGAACGGCAGCGAGCTGGCTGCGGGGCTGAGCGCCTGCGGCGTGCCGGTGACCGGCGGCCTGGCTGCAGACGGCACGCGCTTTGCCCGCACCTGGGTCATGGCCGACGCCCCGGCGCGCTCGGGAACCCTTGCAGCCATCGGTCTGTACGGCGACCTGAAGGTGGCTTCCGGCTGCTTTGCCGGGTGGCAGGAGTTCGGCGCCGAACGGCGTGTGACGCGCGCCGAAGGCAACGTGGTGCACGCCATCGACGGGCAGCCGGCGCTGGCCCTGTACAAACGGTACCTGGGAGACCAGGCGGAGGCACTGCCGGGCAGCGGTTTGCGTTTTCCCCTGAGCATCCGCGCCACCCGCGAAGACCCGCCCGTCATCCGCACCCTGCTGGCCGTGGACGAGCCGGCCCAGACGCTCACCTTCGCCGGGGACGTGCCCCAGGGCAGCTACTGCCGCCTGATGAAATCGGGCCTCGACGACCTCATCGAAAGCGCGGGCCATGCCGCCGCCGCGGCCCGCCCCCATCCGGGACAGCCCGGCCTGTGCCTGGTGGTGAGCTGCGTGGGGCGCCGCCTGGTGCTGGGACAATTCACCGAAGAGGAACTGGATCCGGTGCGGAACACCCTGGGCCCGGCCACCGCCATCACCGGCTTCTACTCCTATGGCGAACTCGCCCCCTTCAGCGATTTCCGGCATTGCCGCCTGCACAACCAGACCATGACGCTCACCACGGTCCATGAATAGCGCGGCCCCGCCTCAGGACAGACCCCTGCACCGCCTGCTGGAGCGGCAGCTGCAGCGCCATTTCGGCCGGGAGTTCGCCCCCGGCCAGCCGTGGCAGGCGCTGCTGGCCGCCATCAGCCGCCACTATCACGAAACGGAAAACGAGCGCCGGCTGCTGGAAAATGCCCTGGGCGTGAATTCGCAGGAACTCACCGAAGCCAATGAACTGCTGCGCGCCAAGGCGGCCCAGGAACAGGCCCTGCTGCGCAGCGTGATGAATTCCATTCCCGACCTGATTTTCATCAAGACCTCCGAAGGGGTCTATCTGGGCTGCAACCAGGCCTTCGAACGGTTTCTGGGCCGTCCCGAAAGCGAAATCGTGGGACAGCGCGACCACGACCTGCTGGACGGGCCCCTGGGCACCGTGGCGCGACGGGAAGACGAACTCACGCTGGCCCAGGGCGCGCCGCGCATGATCGAAAGCTGGGTCACCTATCCCGATGGCCAGAAAGTTTGCCTGGAGGTCCTGAAAACGCCGTATTCCGGCATCGACGGCCAACCCCTCGGCCTGATCGGCATCGGCCGCAACATCACCGAAAGAAAGCGTTCGGAACAGCGCGAACGGTTGCGCAACCAGGCGCTGGAACAACTGGCCCGCGGCGCCTCGCTCACCGACGTGCTGAAAACCATCGCCCTGGGCGTCGAATCCGAACGCCCCGACATGCTGTGCACCATCCGCCTGGTGGATGCCCAGAACAGCCACCTGGTGATTGCCGCCGCCCCCAGCCTGCCCGACTTCTACCGCCAGGCCATCGACCGGCGGCCCATCGGCATTGGCGTCACTTCCAGCGGCCAGGCCGCCTACACGCGCAAGATGGTGGTGGTGGAAGACATCACCACCCACCCCAACTGGACCGCCCACAAGGATCTCGCCATCCAGGCCGGCATCTGCGCCTGCTGGTCGCAACCCATCCTGGGCGCGGCCGATCGCCTGCTGGGCACCTTCGCCATTTATTTCCGCACGCCGCGCACGCCTGACGACCAGGACCTGGAACTGGTCATCCACTATGCCAACATCGCCGCCATTGCCATCGAACGCGGCGAGTTCGAAGAACAGTCGCGCCTGTCTTCGCTCATCCTGAAAAACAGCGGCGAAGGCCTGGTGGTCACCGACGAGGAAAACCGCATCATCGCCATCAACCCGGCGTTTACCCGCATCACGGGTTACACCTTCGAGGAAGTGAAAGGCCAGAATCCCCGCCTGTTCAAGTCCGACCGTCACGACCGCGCCTACTTCCAGGCCATGTGGCGCGACCTGCTGACCCACGGCCAGTGGCAGGGCGAAATCTGGGACCGCCGCAAGAACGGCGAAACCTATGCCAAATGGCTCACCATCAACACCGTGCGCAACGAAGACGGCTCGGTGCACCGCTACGTGGCGCTGTTTTCCGACATCACCGAGAAAAAGCAGTCGGAAGAGCTGATCTGGACCCAGGCCAACTTCGATTCCCTCACCACGCTGCCCAACCGCAACATGTTCCGCGACCGCCTGTCGCAGGAACTCAAGAAAGCCGCCCGCACCCAGCTTCAGGCGGCCCTGCTGCTGATCGACCTCGACAAGTTCAAGGACGTGAACGACACGCTGGGGCACGACGTGGGCGACATCCTCCTGCAGGAAACGGCCCGCCGCATCCAGGGCTGCGTGCGCGCCTCCGACACCGTGGCGCGGCTGGGCGGCGACGAGTTTGCCGTGATCATTCCGGAACTCGACGCCGGCACGGGCCTGGATGCGATTTCCCAAAAAATCATCGACCGCCTGGCAGAGCCTTACCGCCTGGGCAGCGAAGTGGCCTTCGTTTCCGCCAGCATCGGCATCGCCCTGTATCCCGACGATGCGGCCGACATCGACACGCTCATCAAGAATGCCGACCAGGCCATGTATGCCGCCAAGAACAGCGGGCGCAACCGGCACAGCTATTTCACGCTGTCGCTGCATGAAGCGGCCCAGCGCCGCGTGCGCCTCACCAACGACCTGCGCAGCGCGCTCGCCGGCGGCCAGTTCCTGCTGCACTACCAGCCCATCGTGGAAATGGCCACCGGGCGCATTCACAAGGCGGAAGCGCTGATCCGCTGGCGCCATCCCGTGCGCGGCCTGCTCGGCCCCATGGACTTCATCCCGCTGGCAGAAGAAACCGGCATGGTGCTGGACATCGGCAACTGGGTCTTCAGCGAATCGGTGCGCCAGGCCGCCCGCTGGCGCCAGGTGCTGGATCCCGATTTCCAGGTGAGCGTGAACCGCTCCCCGGTCCAGTTCTACGACCAGGCGCACAACCTGGCCTGCCTGGACGAGCTGAAGGCGCTCGGCATTCCCGGGCGCGCCATCATTTTTGAAATCACCGAACAGCTGCTGCTCGATGCCCAGTCGAAGGTGAGCGACACCCTGCTGCGTTTCCGGGACGCGGAAATCCAGGTGGCCATCGACGATTTCGGCACCGGCTATTCCTCGCTGTCCTACCTGCGCAAATTCGATGTGGATTACCTGAAGATCGACCGTTCCTTCGTGGAACACCTGGAAACCGACCCCAACAACCTCGCACTGTGCGAAGCCATCATCGTCATGGCGCGCCGGCTGGGACTGAAAGTCATCGCCGAAGGCGTCGAAACCCTGGCCCAGCGCAACATCCTGGCCGCGGCCGGATGCGACTACGCGCAAGGCTACCTGTTTGCCCAGCCCATCCCGCCGGAAGCGTTCGAAACCCTGGTCAGAAAACCCATCTGCTATTGAGACGATCCCCTGCGGCCCGGGTGCTACAATGGCCGTCTAGACATCACCGCGCAACGCGTCCGGGGGGGAATCGTTGCTGGTTGGAAATTACAACAGCCTGCTGGTCTTTTTTTCGCTGATCGTGGCCATCCTGGCGTCGTACACGGCACTGGACATGGCCGCGCGGGTGACCACGACGCGAGGCCGGACTTCCCGCTGGTGGCTCGCCGGCGGTGCCTGCGCCATGGGGTTCGGCATCTGGTCCATGCACTTCGTGGGCATGCTGGCATTCAGTCTCCCCATCCCGCTGGGCTTCGACCCGTTCATCACCCTGCTGTCGCTCGTCATTGCCATCGCGTCTTCCGCATTCGCCCTGTGGATCGTCTGTCAGGAACACCTGCCCTGGGCGCGGCTGGCGACCAGCGCCCTGCTGATGGGCGCCGGCGTGTCCGGCATGCATTACACGGGCATGGCCGCCATGCGCATGGCCCCGCCCATCCGTTACGAACCGACCCTCTTCGTGCTGTCGATCCTGATCGCCGTCCTGGCTTCCGGCACGGCACTGCACCTGGCGTTCCATTTGCGGCAGCATTCGTCCCGGGTGCGGGCCTGGCGCGCCGGTGCCGCCGTGATCATGGGCTTTGCCATCGTCGGCATGCACTACACCGGCATGGCCGCTGCGGAGTTCCCGCAAGGGAGCGTGTGCGGCGCTGCCCAGGGCTCCTTGAGCACCGGCTGGCTGGCGCTCGTCATCATCCTCTCCACCCTGGCCGTGATGGGCATTGCGCTGCTCACGTCCCTGATGGACTTCCGCATGGAAACGCGCACGACGCTGCTCGCAACCTCCCTGCAGGAAGCCAACCGCGAACTGCGCTACCTCACCCTGCACGACGCGCTCACCAAACTGCCCAACCGCACGCTGCTGGAAGATCGTCTGGCCCAGGCAATCCAGGTGGGGGAACGGGAAAGAACGCGCTTTGCCCTGCTGCTCCTGGACCTGGACGGTTTCAAAAGCATCAATGACGCTTACGGCCACCAGGTGGGCGACCAGCTGCTGGTGGAAATCACGCAACGTCTCGAATCCACGGTGCGCGCCCACGACATGGTGGCGCGCATGGGCAGCGACGAATTCGTGGTGCTGGCCGACATCCCGAAAGCCCAGGACGCGGCCGCCATCGCCGACAAGCTGCTGGCCGCCCTGCATCTCCCGTTTCATGTGGAAGGCCATGCCCTGCATGTTTCGGCCAGCATCGGCATCGCGCTCTACCCGGAAAACGGCCGGCAGCCCAACGACCTTTTCACCAACGCCGGTGCCGCCGTGCAGCACGCCAAGGCGCTGGGACGCAACACCTGCTGCTTTTTCGAATGGTCCATGAACACCAACGCGCATGAACAGCTGCGCCTGGTGCAGGATCTCCACCAGGCCCTGGAGCGCCAGGAGCTGGTGCTCTACTACCAGCCCAAAGTGTCCGTGCCGGATGGCGCCGTCATCGGCGTGGAAGCCCTGGTGCGCTGGCAGCATCCCGAGCAGGGACTCATTCCGCCCGACCGCTTCATTCCCGTGGCCGAAAGCACCGGACTCATCATTCCCCTCGGCAACTGGGTTCTGGACGAAGCCTGCCGGCAAATGGCGCAATGGCTGCGCGAAGGGCGGGAGCGATGGACCATGGCGGTCAACCTGTCAACGCTGCAGTTCAGCCATGCCAGCCTGGTGCATGCCGTGGAAACAACCCTGGCCCGCCACGCCTTGCCGCCCCACCATCTGACACTGGAAATCACGGAATCCACCGCCATGCGCGACGTGACCGCGAGCCTTCGCATCCTGCGCCAGCTGCACCACATGGGCGTGAAAATCAGCATCGACGATTTCGGCACCGGGTACTCCAGCCTGCTCTACCTGAAGCGGTTGCCGGCCGACGAACTCAAGATCGACCGCGGGTTCGTGCGTGACCTCGCGCACGATGCGGACGATGCCGCCATCGTGTCCGCCATCGTGGCGCTCGGACGCACGCTCAATCTCGGAATCGTGGCAGAAGGCGTGGAAACGCCCGAACAGAAGGAATTCCTCACCCGCCTGGGCTGCCACATGCTGCAGGGCTACCTGCTGGGGCGCCCGGTGCCTGCACACGAACTGCGCGCCTGAAAGCTTTGCTTACAACCCGGGCACAGTCTGCAACGGGATCTTCGTTACCATGACGGCATGCGCCGCGCTCTCCTTCCCGCCCTTGCCGTGCTTTGCACGGCACTCTCTGCCTGCAGCACGCTGCTGGTTCCCGCACCGCTGTCCGGCAACGATTTTGCCGACGTGACGATCGGCCAGGCGCAAAGCCGGCCGGACGTGGTGGGCTTGCGCGTGCGCTGGGGCGGCACCCTCGTGCGCACCCTGCCCGGCCCCAAGGACACCTGCTTTGAAGTGGTGCACCGTCCCCTCGACGAGCGGGCCCGGCCCGAACGGGACGACCGCAGCGACGGACGTTTCATGGCCTGCCTGGCGGGTTTTTACGATCCGGAAGTGTATGCGCCCCAGCGCGAAATCACCGTGCTGGGCACCCTGCAGACGCCCACCATCGGCAAGATCGGCCGGCGCGACTATGTGTACCCGCAGGTGGCGGCCGATACCGTGTACCTGTGGCCCAAACAGGTGCTGCAGCCGTTTGATCCCGCCATGAACTTTGGCCCCGACCCCTTCATGTACCAGGAACCCTGGATGTACGGGCCCATGGGACCGATGGGCGTGCCCTGGGGCATGGGCTGGTGATTCAGGCGCCCGCAGGCGGCGCCTGGCGCGCGGACGCTTCCAGCAGCCAGGCACGGAACGCCTGCACCTTGTGCAGCGAGACGCGGTTGGGGGGCACCACCAGGTGATAACCCAGTGACGTGGGAATGGTCTGGTTGAGCAGGTGGACCAGGCGACCGGCCTGCAGATCGTCCACCACCAGGCTGTACCAGGTGAGGGTGGCGCCCAGGCCGGTGCTGGCGGCCTGCAGGGCCAGGCTCGTGTCGCCGAAACGGCGGATGCGCAACGGCGCCCCGCCGCGCACGCCCAGCGTGGCCAGCCACGTGGCCCAATCCGGAAACAGCCCGCTGCCCGCATGGGATTCGTCTTCCAGCAACGGGCTGCGCGCCAGGTCGGCCGGCGTGCGAATGTCCTGCGCCAGCGCCGGTGCCGCCACCGGAATGATGGCTTCCGGCATCAGCCGTTCCACCTGCAGGCCGGGATAGTCGCCCGTGCCAAAGCGAATGGCCAGGTCCACGTCTTCCAGCTGAAAGTTCACCAGGCGCTGGGTGGCCAGCAGGCGCAGCTCGATGCCCGGATGGCGCTCCTGGAACGCTTCCAGGCGGGGAATCAGCCAACGCGAGGCAAAAGCCGGGGGCGTGGACACCACGAGCGTGTTGCCGGCGCCCTGCTGGCGCACTTTCGAAACCGCGCGCTCGATCTGGTCGAAGGCATCGGCCACCAGGGGCCAAAGTTCGCCGGCCGCATCGCTCAAGGCCAGCCTGCGCCCGCGCCGGAACAGGGTCACGCCCAGATCGTCTTCCAGGGACTTGATGTGCTGGCTGATCGCCCCCGGCGTGACGTGCAGCTCTTCCGCGGCGCGCACGAAGGACTGGTGGCGTGCGGCCGCTTCGAACGCGCGCAGCGCATTCAGGGAAGGGAGGCGTCTTGGCATGAGTTTTTCTAAACAATAAACAAAATAAATTTCGCTTGTTCGTTATTAAACAACGAAATACAGTCAACAATCCATAATTTTTCTAACGGAGACTGCCATGCCCGGAACCTCGCGGACTGTGTTGCTGGTGTTGCTGGCCGCCTTTTTCTGGGGCGCGAATTTCGTGCTGGGGGGCTACGTGCTCAGGGACCTGGCGCCACTGTGGGCGGCCGCGCTGCGATTCCTGCTGGGGGCGCTGCTCATGTTTGCCTACTGTTTCCTGCAGCAGGAGCCCCTGCTGCCGCTGGTGCGCGCCCATGCCTCCCGTTACGCGCTGCTGGGCGTGACCGGCATCGTGGGCTTCAACCTGTTCTTCTTTTTCGGCCTGCAGTACACCTCCGCCAACAACGCGGCGCTCATCATGGCCACCAATCCCCTGCTCACCACGCTGCTGGCGGCCGCCCTGCTGCGCGAACAGCTGTCGGCGCGCCACCTCCTGGCACTGCCGGTGGCCCTGCTGGGCGTGGCGGTGGTGGTCACTCAGGGCCATGGCGCCGACACCCGCAGCCTGTCGAGCGGCGACCTGATGATGCTGGCGGCGGACGCCTGCTGGGCGCTCTACAACGTGCTGAGCCGGCGCTACATGCCAGTCCAGGGTTCGGCACTGGCCAACACCACCTGGGTCATGGCCGCCGGCGCCCTGGTGCTGGCGGTGGTGGCGCTCGCCAGCGGCGAACCGCTGACGGGCCTGGGCGCCCCCGCGGGCGGCGCGCTGGCCGTGATGGTGGTGGGGGGCACGGTGCTGGCCTATCTGTTCTGGACCACCGGCATCGCGCGCCTGGGCGCAGCACGGGCTGCGATTTTCCTGAACCTGGTGCCGGTGGCCGCCATGGCCGTGGGATCCCTGCTGGGCCAGATGCCCACCCACACCCAGATGCTGGGAGGCTTGCTGGTGCTGGGCGCGGTCTCGCTCACCATGCTGCCGCAACGCAAGCTCGCGCGCGCAACCCCCTAGCGCGCCACCGGGGTGTCGCCACCGCCCAGGGCCAGAAAATACGCGGTGGTGTCCTGCAGGCGCACGGCCCGGGCTTGCAGCACGGCCAGATTGGCCTGGCGCACCTGCACCTGTGCCGCCAGCACCTGCAGCCCGCTGGCCAGCCCAGCCTGCTCGTTGGCCTGCAGCAGCCGCGCGCTGCTTTCCGCGGCAGACTGCGCCTGCAGGGCGGCCTGCAGCACTTCGGCATCGTGTTCCAGCGCGCGCAGCACATCCGCCACCTGGCCGAACGCATCGAGCACCGTCTGCCGGTAGAGGGCGGCGCTTTGCGCGTAGGTCTCCTCCGCCGCCTGGCGGCGCGCACGCAGGGTGCCGCCGTCGAACAGCGGCGCCGCCACGTCCACCCCCAGGTTCCAGAAGTTGCCGTTGCCGGCCAGCAGCGTGCCGGTGGAGGTGCTGTACTGACCGTAGGCGCCGCTCAGGTTAAAGCTCGGGAACTGCGCGGCGGTGGCCACCCCCACGGCCGCGCCCGCCGCATGGAACGTCGCTTCCGCCGCCTGGATGTCCGGACGGCGGCGCACCAGTTCGGAAGGCAGCGACAACGGCAGGTGCCCGGGCAGGGTCAGCGCGGAAAATGCGAGCGGCGGATCCTGCCATTGCGAAGGCAGCACGCCGGACAGGGTGGCCAGCAGGTGGTCGGCCTGGTCCGCCTTCTGCCGCAACGGCGGCAGCGTCCCTTCGCCCTGGGCCAGTTGGGCCTGCAACGCCAGCACCGTACCGTAGGGCGCCGTGCCGGCATCCGCCTGCGCCTGCGCCAGCTTCACCTGCTGTCGCAGCAGCGCCAGCAGCGCCTGCGTTTCTTCCAGCTCGGCCCCGTAGGCGGCGCGCGCGATGGCCGTGTTGACCAGGTTGCCCGCCAGCGCCAGCGTGCTGCCGGCAAGCTGCGCCGCCTGCACGTCCTGCTGCGCCGCCAGCCCTTCCACCAGGCGTCGCTGGCCGCCAAACACGTCGAGCGCGTAGCCCACTGAAGCGGACAGGGTAAACAGATTGAACGTGGGTCCGGGAGAACTGCTGCCAAACAGGACCGGAGAAAATTTCTCGCGAGTCGCCCCCACGGCCCCGTTGAGCTGCGGATAGAACACCCCGTAGCCGGCCTCCAGGGCACGCGCGCTCTGGCGCAGGCTGGCCTGCGCGGCCTCCAGGCTGGCGTTGCGGGCCAGCCCCCGGGTCACGAGCGCATCCAGGGCGGGTGAAGCGAAGGCGCGCCACCATTGGGCCTGCGGCTGGGCTGCGCGCTCGAATTGCTGGGAGCGGCCATCGGCCGCCACGGTGGAGGACGGCTCCGGCTGCGCCAGGTAGCGCTCACTGTCCGGCGCCGCAGGCGCCTTGAAATCCGGACCCAGCGCGCATCCGGCCAGCAGCAGCGCCGGCAGCACGGGCAGGAATGAGCGCCTGGGCATCAGCGGTCTCCGATGTACACGTCCACCAGCTGGCCCGGATAGAGGGTCATGTCCGCCGGCTTCCGGAACTTGAACACGAGCGGCAGCACGCGCACGTCCACGCGTTCCGTGCGCTGGTTGGAAAGCTCGATCTTGGGCGACACGTAATGCTGGATGCGCACGAACTCGAGCGGCAGGTCCACGGGTGTGCCGCGAATGAACAGGCGCGCCTTGATTTTGGAAGGATCGGGCAGGCGCTGGATGAGGATTTCATCCACGTAGCAGCGCACCGCCAGTTCGTCGCCGCCGCGGCCCATGACGAGGGCCGGCAGCTGGGCACCGGTGTAGCTGTCGTAAGTTCCCTGTGGCGACAGGTAGCCGCCGGCCGCCACGTTGACCGCCAGCACCGTGCCGGCGACCGGCGCCTTGAGGGCGTACTTCGACAGCAGCACCTGGGCTGCCTGGGCCGCCTTGGCGGCCGCCACCGCCTGCTTCCGGGCCGCCTCCAGCGTGGCCCGCCCGACCTCGGCAGCATGGCGCGCGGTGTCGAACGCGTCGCGGCTCACGGAACGGGGGTCGAGCGCGTAGGAGGCCTGCTGCTTGCGCCACTGGTCTTCCAGGCTGGACAGGCTCGCTTCGGCCAGCCTCACCTGCGCGGCGGCCGCCTCCGCCTGGGCCCGCAGCTGTTCCATGGTGGCGCGCTGCACGCTGTCGTCCAGTTGCAGCAGCGGCGCACCGGCCGTCACGCGTTCGCCTTCGTCTGCCAGCACGGCCGTCACCGTGCCGGCCACTTCCGGATAGAGGTTGATGTTTTCTCCGCTGCCTTGCAGGCTTTCGATCAGGCCGTTGGCGTAGATGCCTTTTTCGTAGGGATTGGAGGCCGGCGCAAAGGCCGGGGGCTGCGGCTTGCTGCGAATGCCGAACAGGTAGGCGGCGGAAACGGCCAGCACCACGCCCAGGGCGGCCAGAAGGAATATCAGCTTAAATCTCATGCAAGCCTCCATTGGCGATGCCTGTGAGCCGTCCGTCTTCCATGTTCATGATGCGGTCGGCGTATTCGAAAATGCGACTGTCGTGGGTCACGATGACGATGCAGCGCTGCGCATTGAGGATGTGTTCTTTCACGAAGGACACGATCTTGCGCCCGGTGTCCCCGTCCAGCGAGGCGGTGGGTTCGTCGAAAATCAGGATGTCCGGCTCGCTGGCGATGGCGCGCGCGATGGCCACCCGCTGCTGCTCGCCGCCGGACAGCTTGAGCGGCGGCAACAACCCCTTGTCGGCCAGCCCCACCACTTCCAGAAACGCCTGTGCCCGGGTCAGCGCTTCGTCCCACGGCACCTGCTTGAGGATGAGGGGAATGGCCACGTTTTCCGCCGTGGTCAGGCGCGGAAACAGGTGGTAGTCCTGGAACACGAAACCCACCTTGCCCAGCCGGAACTCGGCGATGGCGTCGTCCGACTGGTTCCACAGATCGCGTCCTTCCACCAGCACCTGGCCTTCGTTGGGGCGCAGGATGCCGGAAATCATGCTGAGCAGCGTGGTTTTTCCGCTGCCCGAAGGGCCCACGATGTAGAGGATTTCGCCAAAAGAGGCCTCGAAGCTCACGCGGTTCACGGCCAGCGTGCGCGCATCGCCTTCCCCGAACCATTTGGTGAGCGCGACAGCCTGGAGCGCGGTGCCCATGTCAGCCCCTGAAGATGTCGAAAGGCTCGATCCGGATCACTTTCCGGATGCCGATGAGGCTGGAGATGGCGGCAATGATCAGCACCATCACGAAAGCCAGCGCCAGGTTGAGGTAGGTGATTTCCGCCGCGTAGTCGGGCAGGCGCAGGCGCGCCACCGTCATGAGCAGGGTGGCCAGCCCCACGCCCAGCCCGTAAGCCGTGAGCGCCGTGAAGGTGGCCTGGAACAGGATCATCAGGATCAGCTCGCGCCCCTTGGCGCCGATGGCCTTGAGCGCCCCGAATTTTTCCAGGTTTTCCAGGATGAAGGTGTAGAAAGTCTGGGCCGAAATGGACAGCCCCACGGCAAAACTGATGATGGTCATGAGCAGCACGTTGGTGCCCAGACCCGTCTGGTAAATGTAGAAGTCGGACACCTTTTGCACGAACTGGGCTTCCGTCAGCGCCTGATAGCCCAGCCGGGCCACGGCCTGCTGGATGCGCGGAATGTCGGCCGCGCTTTTGGGTTCCACCAGGATGAAGGCGGCCGTGAAACGCATGGACGGAATGTAGGACACGGCGCGGCTGTAGGTGGTGTAGAGGGTGGGAATGCCGAACAGGCCCGAGGTCGCCACATGGGCGATGCCCACGATCTTGCCGCGGTGGTCGTTGATTTCGAATTCGGACCCCAGCCCGGGATTGCCCAGCTTGGAAAACTCGGCATCCTTCACCACCAGGAACGCGTTTTCGCCGTAGATGTCCTGGATGTTGCCTTGCAGGAGTTCGGGCCGCCCGTACAGGCTGGCGTCGTCCAGGCCGATGACCGTGGCCGCCTGGTACGTGCCGCCGTGCAATTTCACCAGGGCCACGGAAGAGTAGAGCGGCACGGCGTACTTCACGCCGGGAATGCTGCGCGCGGCATCGAGCACGTAGTCGGGCATGGGAATGCTGCTGGCCACGTTGTTGACGGCGGGGTCCATGATCCAGACCCGCGCCCCCACATTGAGCACCGTGGCGGAAGAACGCTTGAGGATGCCGGCGAACATGGAGGTCATCATGATCATGAGGAACACGGCAAACAGTATCCCCACGAGCAGCGCAGCAAACTTCCCCCGGTCGTTCACCAACAGCTTGAACGCGATCTTGAGGATGCCAGGCACTGCAACTCTAGACATTTTTGTTCTCGGTTACAAATTATTGTAACGGAAAACGCAACCCCCTTTTTTGCGCTACCGCAAACACGCGGTAAAGATTCGTAAACGCCTGGCCGCGCCGCCAGGGCCCGGCATCAGGCGGTTTCCAGGCCGCGCGCGGCAAAGCGCGCGCGCACCCAGGCTTCCCTCTCCCGGCTGGGCGAAGGGGTGTCGGCCAGCGCGTAGCGGCTGCCCGCCAGTGCTTCCCACTTGTAGGCCGCCATGTTGTGAAACGGCAGCACTTCCACCCGCTCCACGGTGGGCAGGTGTGCCACGAAATCCGCCATGCGTTCCACGTGCGTTTCGTCATCCGTCCACCCCGGCACCAGCACGTAGCGGATCCACAGCGGCATGCCCATGCGCGCCAGGCGCTGCGCGCTTTCCAGCACGGGGGCAAGCGGCGTGGCGGTGAGCGCCTGGTGGCGACCGGGGTCGATGTGCTTGAGGTCAAGCAGCACCAGGTCCACGGGATCGAACCAGCGGTCGGGCAACCGGCCGGCAAAAGCCCCGTTGGTGTCGAGTGCCACGTGCAGGCCGTGTTCGGCTTTCACCCGGCGCGCCAGCGCCCCCACGAAACCCGCCTGCAGCAAAGGCTCTCCGCCGGAAATGGTGAGGCCGCCGGCCACCTGCAGGAACGGCGCGTACTTGCCGATGTCGGCCGCGGTCTGCGCCACGGTCTGCAGGCGCCCCGCCTTCTCTTTCCAGGTGTCGGGATTGTGGCAATACTGGCAGCGCATCTGGCAGCCGTTCATGAACAGCACGAAGCGCACCCCGGGGCCGTCCACCGCGCCCCCGGTTTCGTAGGAATGAACGTACCCCGTGCGCGCCCCTTCCGGATCAGCAGCTGGCATGGAAGGTGCGCGCGATCACGTCCAGCTGCTGTTCGCGCGTGAGGCGGATGAAGTTGACGGCGTAGCCGCTGACGCGGATGGTGAGCTGCGGATATTCTTCCGGATGTTCCATGGCCGTGAGCAGGGTGTCGCGGTCGAGCACGTTGACGTTGATGTGAAAACCTTTCGCGTTGCAGAAGCCGTCGATGCAGCGCGCCAGGTTGACGATGCGTTCTTCCGGCGTCTTGCCCAGGCTGCCCGGCGTGGAGGACGCGGTCCAGCTGATGCCGTCCTGGGCCGCGGCATAGGGAATCTTGGCCACGCTGAAGCCGGCCGCGATCCAGCCGTTGCGGTCGCGCCCGTTGGTGGGGTTGGCTCCCGGCGAAAACGGCTGTCCGGCCGGACGGCCGCAGGGGGTGGCGCCCGTCTTCTTGCCGTACACCACGTTGGAGGTGATGGTCAGCACCGACTGCGTTGGCACGGCATTGCGGTAGAAGCGGTGCCGCCGCAGGCGCGCCATGAAACCTTCCGCCAGTTCCACCGCAATGCGGTCGGCGGCGTCGTCGTTGTTGCCGTAGGCGGGATAGTCCCCCTCGATTTCGAAATCCACCGCCACGCCGGAGGCGTTGCGCACCGGTTTCACGCGCGCATGGCGAATGGCGGACAGGCTGTCGGCCGCGATGCTGAGCCCTGCAATGCCCATGGCCATGGTGCGCAGCACGTCGCGGTCGTGCAGCGCCATCATGAGGCGCTCGGGTGCGTACTTGTCATGCATGTAGTGGATGGCATTGAGCGCCCGCACGTACACGCCGGCCAGCCAGTCCTGCACCTGGCCAAAACGCGTCATGACCTCGTCGTAGTCGAGCACGTCGCCCTTGATGGGGGTGAGTCCCGGCATCACGCGCACGCCCGTCAGTTCGTCCACGCCGCCGTTGATGGCGTACAGCAGGGCCTTGGCGAGGTTGGCGCGCGCCCCGAAAAACTGCATCTGCCGCCCCACGCGCATGGCCGACACGCAGCAGGCGATGGCGTAATCGTCGCCCAGCGGCACGCCGCCCACTTCCTGCGGACGCATCACGTCGTCGTTTTCAAACTGGACGGCGGACGTGTCGATGGCCACCTGCGCGGCAAAGCGCTTGAACCCTTCGGGCAGGCGGGTGCTCCACAGGATGGTGAGGTTGGGTTCGGGCGAAAGCCCCAGGTTGTACAGGCTTTGCAGCACGCGAAAGCAGGTTTTGGACACCAGCGGCCGGCCTTCCGTGCCCATGCCGGCCAGGCTCAGGGTGACCCAGGTGGGGTCGCCGCTGTAGAGGGCATCGAAATCGCGCGTGCGCAGGTAGCGGATGATGCGGCATTTGATGATGAGCTGGTCCACCAGCTCCTGGGCTTCCGCTTCGGAAATCAGGCCGGCGCGCAGGTCGCGTTCGATGTAGATGTCGAGGAAGGCGGTGATGCGCCCGATGCCGGTGGCGGCCCCGTTGGCTTCCTTGGCCGCGCCCAGGTAGGCAAAGTACAGCCATTGCACCGCTTCGCGCGCAGTGGCTGCCGGCTTCGAAATGTCGAACCCGTAGGCCAGCGCCATGATCTTGAGCTCTTCCAGCGCCTTGACCTGCTCGGCGATTTCTTCCCGTTCGCGAATCACGGACTCCGTGAACTCGGCGCCGTCGGTGTCGCCCTTGAGGCTGCGCCGTTCGGCGATGAGGGCATCCACGCCATAGAGCGCCACGCGCCGGTAGTCGCCGATGATGCGCCCGCGCCCGTAGGCATCCGGCAGCCCGGTGATGACGCCGGAACGGCGGCAGGCCAGGATTTCCGGGTCGTACACGTCGAACACGCCTTCGTTGTGGCTTTTGCGGTAGTGCTCGAAAATGTTCCGGATGGTTTCAGGCACCGGCGCAAAGCCGTACTCCGCCAGCGACTGCTCCACCATGCGCAGCCCCCCCTGGGGGAAAATGGCGCGCTTGAGCGGCGCATCGGTCTGCAGCCCCACGATCACTTCGTCTTCGCGCCGGATGTAGCCCGGCGCATGGGACGTGATGCCCGATCCCGTTTCCGTGGACACCGCCAGCACCCCGCCGCGCTCCCGTTCCTGCCGCAGCAGTCCGGCCACGGCTTCCCACAGGCGTCGGGTGCGCGCCGAAGGCCCCTGCAGGAACGCCGCATCACCGAAATGGGGGCGGTGGTTGGCGCGGATGAACTCGCGCACGGCGATCTGGCGTTTCCACACTTCGCCGCGGAAACCCTGCCAGCCTTCATGCAGGACGGATTCAAGACGGGGGTGGAGTTCGGGAATGTCCATGGGCGCCTCCTGCGGCAACGATGTCAGGGATTGGAACCATTGTAGGAAGGATGGGCAACCGGGAAAAAGCGATTTATACTGGCACTTGATATCAATTTAATTCATATCGACCATGCGCAAACTCCCGCCGTTGCACGCTATACGCATATTCGACGCCTGTGCGCAGGTATTGAATTTTTCTGTGGCTGCGCGGGACCTTTGCCTGACCCACGGGGCCGTGAGCCACCAGATCCGCCAGCTCGAATCCTGGATCGGCCAGCCCCTGTTCGTGCGCCATGCCCAGGGCGTGGCGCTCACGCCGGCCGGCCAGGTGCTGCACCGTTCCGCGGCCCAGGCCCTGCACCTGCTGGAAACCGCAGGACAGCAACTGCGCGCCACGCCGCAGCAGGAAACCCTGATCCTGGCCGCGCCCGGCAGCTTTCTGGCGCTGTGGCTGATCCGCCGCCTGGAACATTTCGAGCGCGGCCACCCGGCCCTGCGCCTGCAGTTGCAAACCCAGGGCGATTTTCAGGACCTGGCGGCCGGGCGCATCGACGCCCTGGTGGTGAGCGCGCGCCCGCCCTGGCCCAAGGGCGTGGCGGCACAAACCCTGTTTGCCGACCGCGCCGGTCCCGTGTGCGCGCCGGACTGGGAAGCGCCGCCCGCACAGCCGGCCGACCTGCTGGGGCAGCCGCTGCTGTACACCCTGTCGCGCCGGGACGCCTGGATCGACTGGGCGGAACTGCACGGCCTCGATCCCGCGCGCCTCTCCCTCACGCGCCATTTCGACAACCTGCAGCTCATGCTGGAAGCGGCCGTGGCCAAGCTCGGCATCGCCATCGCCCCGCAGCAGCTGGTGCAGCGGGAACTGGCCCAGGGCCGGCTGGTGGCGCCGCTCGGATTTTCGGGCGGGCCTTCGGAATTCGCGCTATGCATGCTGGCCAATCGCAGGCATGATGCCCCTTTGTCCGCGCTCTGCGCCTGGATGGAAGCCCAAACGGAAAACCCGACTCCATGAGTTTGTTCACCCCCTTCAGCGTGGCCGCCTTAAGCTACCTGTTCATGCTGGCCGCCTACTTCCGGCCCAAGGTGCGCGCCTTTCACATGCCGGTGATGGCCGCCAGCATCCTGTTCGACATTTCCATGCCGTTCTACCTGGTGACCCATCGCCACTGGTGGCATCGCCTGGTGGAACAGGGCGACCTGTTTTCCTTCCTGGCCTGGATGCATTTCGGCCTGATCATCACCACCTACGCCCTGGAAGCGGCGCAGGTGTACAGCGCCGTGCGCATCCTGAAAGGGCAGTCCGAAGCGCGCGCCACCCACCACCTGCAAGGGCGGGCGCTGCTCATGGCGCGCGGACTGGTGATCGTGACCGGAGGGTTTTGGGCGTAACGGGATAACGGGTGTAGACTGAAGCCCGGTTTGGACTGGTTCCAAAATCAGATCGGAAGAGC
>JAJZPY010000004.1 GCA_021811005.1 Pseudomonadota bacterium | reverse complement strand
CGATCTCCAGCTGACCTGGCTGGGCATGTTGATGGAAATGGTGGGTGTCGTATCGGCGACATAGGCTGCACTGGCACTGACAGTCTGGGAATTGCCATTGGCATCATGCGCCTGGATCGTGGCCTGGACCGAAGAGTTTCCTGCCAGGGCAGATCCGGGAACTCCAATGCTGTAATGGCCTGATGCATCCACAGAACCAATGAATGAGTTGCCGCCCACGCTCAGGGTGACCGTATCGCCAGCCTTGAACGTTCCCGTGACCTGGCCACTGATTGCAACACTGCCGGTTCCTTCAGTCCAGCCCACCACCGCTGGTGCATCAACGGAAATGGCAACTGGAACATCAGCGACATATGAAGCGCTGGTGCTGGCGGTCAACACGTTACCGGAAGGATCATGAGCAGCGATCACCGCCTGTACGGCGCTGCCCCCAACCAGAGCAGAACCCGGTATGCCTACGCTGTAATGGCCGCTGCCATCAACCACTGTGCTGAAACTGTGTCCCCCAACCGACAAGGTAACCGTGTCTCCGGCTTTGAATGTTCCGGTGACTTGGCCGCTCACGGTGACGCTGCCCGTTTCATCATTCCAGCTCACCGCGGCAGGCATATTCACCGTAATTTGTGGCGGCAACTCCTGGGCTGCCTGCTGGGCAGTCGCCGCATCGGTAGCCGCCTGGCTGCTGGATGTCGTCGCTGTCTGGGCTGCCGCTGAAGCCGTGGCTTCAGCGGTCGACGCTGACGCGGCGGCGGACTTTGCCGCGCCGGGATCCGTTGCCTGCTGTGCTGACGCGGCCGCATTGGCAGCCTGCGTCGCAGCATTGGCAGCCGCATTGGCGGCAGACTGGGCTGAAGCCGCATCGATGGCTGTGGCATTGACAGAGGCTTGCGCCGTCTGAATGGCACTGGGAATGCCATTCTGTACTGCAGTTGCCAGCGCCTGGCTGGCCGCATCCGCGGAATGAGCTGCGGCATCGGCCGCTTTTTGGGCTGTCACCGCATCGGCCGCGGCCTGTGTTGCCGAAGCCGATGCGGCGGCCTGAGCGGCCTGGATGGCTGCCTGGTCGTGCTTGGCTTGGGCTGCAGCGGCAGCCGCTGCAGCACTTTGCGTTGCCGAAGAGATGATGTTGGTCGGATCTTGTGTAGTAACGGTGGTATTAACCTGCTGAACTGCGGGCTGGTTTGTGGACTGGCTTTGTGTCTGTTGCTGGCTGGATGGCGCCGCAACCTGGCTCGAGTTGGAAGTCGGGGTATTGCTTTGCGGACTGGCCGGCCCCGAGGTCTGGGTAATGCTTTCCGAAGGCGAAAACCCGCTGCCCGAACCGGAAGTTGTAGCGGTCACGCCCGCCGAATGGAAGGTGTTGGGCGCTGAGCTGCCGAAGCTGGAGGACAGCGAACTGGCAGAAGACGCTCCCAGAACGCCATTGCCCTGTATTACGCTTTCCAATGTACTGCCCACTTGCAGTGGACTCAATACATTGCCGCTTCCTGAAGCGGGATGCAACGCGCTGTCGGAGCTGGTGGGAACATTGCCCGCACCGGCAGCGACTTCGCTCTGCAGCAAGACTTTCTTGTTGTCGAGCACTTCCTGGGTGCGACCGTCAGACAACGAAAGGTCGACCGTGGCGCCTTTGGCTGTTGTGATCAGTTCCCCAATGAATACCTGATCACCGGCATGAAGGACACGCTGGGTCCCGGTCTTGGGGTCAACCGCAACCACTTCACCTTGTACACTGACAACCTTGCCTGCAATGTCCGCCATGGCCAATCCTTACTCATGTCTTTTCACGGGATATGGCCAAAATTTTGCGCCATTTCAAGGGGGCGCGCCATTGTACGAAAGTACAACCCGAGAAGGATTCGGGTCAGGAAAGGCCGTTGATGAGCAAAGTCAGCTGAAGGCGGTCGCGCACGTTGAGTTTTTCAAAAGCGGCACTGAGGTGCGCCTTGACGGTTCGTTCGGTGATCCCCAAACGTCCCGCTATTTCCTTGTTGCTGGCGCCGGAAGCCACCGCCATCGCCACGGCCTGTTCTCGCTCGGTGAGCACCTTGGCCCAGCCACCTGCAGCCGCTGCAGGTGTTGATGCCTGCCGTGCTACTGCTGAAACCAGTTTCTGAACCAGCGATTGCCCCACCCAGACTCCGCCCTGTTCCACAGTATGGGCCACCTGACGCAGCACCTCGGGAGAAGCGTAGCCGTTGCAATAGCCTGATGCGCCTGCCTGCAAGACAGAAATCCCTTCTTCGTCACCTGGCTCGTCCGAAAGAGCCACCAGTGGACTGGGGCCGGCAATTTTCTTCCAGAGGTCAATGAGAGCGCCTGCTCCGTCATCGTAAGGTAATACGAGCCAGAACAGATCGGCCTGAAAGGACTGCTGGGAACTGGACCAGTGAGACAACTGGGCGGAAGGAAAAGCTCCGACCCAATTAGATCGAAGCGGCTCTTCTTCGGTCACGAAGAGATGTCGGAGTACTTTCTGCATACCCCATGCACTCACCGTTCGGTGAGTGCTCGCTCGTGGGCCCTCAGAACAGGCTTGAGCATGTAGCTCAATATGGATTTCTCCCCGGTCTGAATATCCACCTCCGCCACCATGCCCGGAATAATGGGCAGATTGGGCCCCAAGCTGCTTTTGTCCGTTTTCACCCGCACCAGGTAAAAAGCATTCCCCTTTTCATCCACGACAGTGTCCGCCCCGATGGATTCCAGCGTCCCTGCCAAACCGCCGTAAATTGAAAAATCGTACGCACTGAAGCGAATCATGGCGCGCAACCCAGGCCTGAGAAAGCCAATGTCCCTGGGCTGAACACGGACTTCAAGCAGCAACTTGTCGTCCAACGGCACGATTTCCATCACATTCTCGCCAGGCCGGATCACCCCGCCAACCGTATTCACGAGAAGGCGTTTCACCGTGCCCCGGACCGGAGAGTGCATGACAGAGTGGGATACCTTGTCTGACAGCCCGACTGTCGCCTCGTTGAGCCCGTTGAGCTTTGCCATGGTGTCCGAAAGATCTTTTCGCGCGTCGTTTCTGAAACTGTCTTCCACTTCCTTCACTTTTCCGGTGGATTCGGTAATGGCAGCCTTGACCCTCTGTATCTGCGCCGCGGCCATGTCCCGATCGCCCTTGAAACGGGCAACATCCCGTTCAAGCTTCAGGATATCCACATCTGAAACTGCGCCGGCAGCTCGCAAAGGCTTGGTCAGCGTCAATTCCTTGTAGGTGAGCTCCCAGGCTTTGTCAGCCTGAACTTCCTTGGCTTGCAGCTCGGACAGCTCGTGCTGGCGTTGCGACAGCTGCCCTCTTGCAATGGAAATGGTGGTTTCGAGCTCCGAGTTTCTCGATTCGTAAAGACGCTTCTCTTCCTCTGCCGTGGCTGGATCTTCCTGAAGCACTTCCTGGGGCATGGCGAGTTTTGTGTTCTCGGCCAGGGCTCGCAGACGTGCTGCCTTTGCTTCAAGTGCCAGCACTTGAGCACGGCTTTCCTTGAGGGTAGCCAGCGAGCGCGTATCGTCAATGCGCATCAGGACCTGATCCTTGTCCACGACATCGCCCTCATGGACGAGGATCTGGGTCACGATGCCTCCATCCAGATTCTGGATCATCTGGACCTGGCTGAAGGGAATGACTTTTCCATCCCCACGGGTCACTTCGTTTACTTTGGTAAACGTCGCCCACACCAGAAAGAGCACGACCAGCGAGATCATCAACTTGATGAGGACCCGTGCCTTGACCGGTTCCTGCATCAGTATGGCGTTATCGGCGCTGGCCATAAAATCATCGAGGCCCGCATCGACAAATTTGATGTCCTGGCGGCGAAGCAGCCAATTAAAATAAGGCTGCAGCCTTTTCTTGGGCCAGTCCAGCGTGCGCACCATCCCGGAGACCACCCAGCGGGCCGGCCCCGGCAACTGCACGTCACCTTGTTCTATCTGACGCCACCACCTCTTGATTGCGCGGGAGTCCCCATCGGTCAGCGAATTTCCTTTTTTCTCGACCGGAAGACCGCGTTCATTCATCGTGCCCTCCGGACGCGCCCGGCTTGCAAGTCAGCGACCACTTGTTCGCGAGGACCATCGGCCACGATATTGCCGTTGTCTATTACAATGACACGGTCAGCCAAATCAACCAGGCTGGAACGGTGAGTTGATACCAAAAGTGTTTTTCCTGGCACAGAACGCTTGGCAAAACGCCCCAAGCGAACCTTGAATTCATTTTCAGTCGTGTAGTCCATGCCGCTGGTGGGTTCATCCAGCAACAGCAGAGGCGGCTCCGTCAAAAAAGCTCGCGCAATGGACACGCTTTGACGCTGTCCGCCGGAAAGGTTGTCACCCCGCTCGCCGATCTGCATGTCAAAGCCCCTGGGATGGCGGTTGACCATTTCCAGAAGCCCGGCAATTCCGGCAGCCGCCAATACGGCAGAATCATCCGCGTAGGGCGCACCAAACACGATGTTTTCCCTCAATGTGCCGTAGAACAAGATGGACTCCTGCCCCACATACCCCGCGTTGCGGCGGAGGTCGGCGGGATCGATCTGGCGCAGGTCTATCCCGTCCACCAGCACCGAGCCTGACTGTGGCTCATAAAACCCCATCAGAAGTTTCAGGATGGTGGACTTGCCGGAACCCACTTTCCCAAGCAGGACCACCGACTCTCCAGGTTCTATGGAGAAGGAAACATTCTTGAGTGCTGCATCGCTATTCGGATAGCTGAAGGTAACATCACGAAACTCTATCTTTCCCTTGAGTTCGGCACGGTGCACAAAAGTCGATGACGGCGGACGCTCGACCGGCGTCTCCATCAGTTTGTTGAGAGGTTCCAGCGAAGTGCGTGCACCCTGGTACTGGATCAGCAATGCGGCCAGTTGCCCCAGCGGAGCCATGGCCCGCCCCATCAGCATGGTGCTGGCAATCATGCCACCCTGAGTCAACATGTTTTCATGAATCAGATAAACCCCCGCAATCAGCGCCACCACATTGACGACCTGCTGCATGGTTTGGACGCTTTGGGTGGCAGAAAGCGACAGGCTGCGCTGCTGGATGGAAACCTTCGTCAGAAATGCGCTGGTTTTTTCCCAGTTGGTTTGAACCTGGCCTTCAGCCCCAAGCGCCTTGATCGTTTCTATTGCCGCCAGACTTTCCACCAGGGTTGCATTGCGCAACGCCCCGGTTTTGTACGTGGTTTCAGCCAGTTCATGCATTCGGTGCTGCACGGCATACACGTAGATCGTTACGATCAGGAAACCCGCCATGGGGATAAATACAAGGGGCCAGGCAATCCACACAATGGCCGCGTAAAACAGCAACGCAAACGGCATGTCCACCAGGGTGGCCACCGTTGCAGAGGCGATGAAATCCCGAATGACTTCATAGGACTTCATGGTGGCTGCAAATGCACCGACAGACTCTGGCCGGGATGCCATTTTCAGCCCGAGAACACGCTCCATCAGCACGGCAGACAGCTGGATGTCAATTCTTGCGGAAGCCTGGTCAATGAAATGCCCGCGCAACATGCGCAACAGAAAATCCAGGCCAAGAAGGAGCGTAACGCTCAGCGCCAAAACCCAGAGCGTATCCACCGCGTAATTGGGAACCACGCGATCGTACACATTCATTGAAAAAAGCGGCAGGGCAAGGGCAAACAGGTTGATCAGCACTGCCGCCGCAAGCACGTCCCGATAGATTCGCCATTGCTGGGTAATCACCCCCCAGAACCAATGGTGCGCTCTCAGCTTCTTGAGCTCCGGAATTCGGCGGTCGTACTTGAAGCGGGGGTGAAGATAAATGGCCACCCCGGAGTAGCGGGCCAGCAACTCCTGCTCGGACATGAAAAATGCGGCCTGCCCCGTATTGGGCAGAAGCACTTCTGCACTGCCATCTGCCGTATTCCAGCCCAACAGCACGCAAGCTTCATTGCCTGCAAGAAGCAGCATGACCGGCAACTGGGAGGATTCGATTTTTGCCAGGTCCCGACGAACCACCCTGCAATTGAGACCAGCCCGATTGGCCGCCCTTGCCACCAGGACCGGTGTGAGACGGCCGTTCTGTAATGGCAAACCTGCGGTCAGCGCCGCCCGGGTGCTTGCACGGCCATGAATGCGGGCGATTTCCAGGAGACAATCCAGCAGCGGATCGTGCAGAAGCAGGTCTTCCCGCAGCCCAAGATTGGGGCTTACTTCTGTCACTGCCCGAGGGCCGGGTGGCTTCTGATTTTCCATCACATTACTGCTTGTCGTTGCCTGTCTTGGCATCATCAGCAGGCGCCGCGGCCTTTTCTGATGATTTCTTCACAGGGATCTTGATAATTTCGGGTTTATCACTCGAAGGCGGCATGTCCAGAGGAAGCTGCTTTCTTGATTCAACAGGCTGCAGTTCTTCTCGTGCACGGTCGATGAGTTCCTGCTTTCGATCCTGCAACGAGGCCGATGCCAGCACCGGACAGCTTTCCGGACGGTCTGCTGCGCCAACTGCCGTTCCAGCCACGTCACCTGCGTTCATGGAGGTCAGCCCCAACGTGCTGACCAGCTTGCCCATGCCAGCCAGCGCTTTTGCAGCGTCGATGGCCCGATCGTAGATTGCATTCACATAGGCGCGCTGCGACTGGTAAAGCTCGTTTTCCGAATCAAGCAGGTCAAGCAACGAACGTTGTCCCAGATCGAATTGCTTTTTGTAGGCGTATCGCGCCTTTTCAATGGCATCCCTGCGCTGAGCGAGGAAACCCAGCTGTTCCGTCAATGTTCCGACGCCATGGTAGGCCAGGTCCTCTTGCTGCCGGGCATCGCGACATGCTTTGTCCCGCTTGTAACGGGCCGCCTGCAGTTGCTCCGTGTACTGGTTTGCCCTGAAAGCATCAGAGCCTCCGTTGAACAGGTTCCAGCTCATGACCACTTGCGCCACGGCATCCCGGTTTTGTCCAATCACGCCACCGACGTTTTTTCCCCGTGAATCAGAAAGGACGACGTCGAGTTTGGGCTGGTATTTGCCGCGTCTTTCATCCAGATCAGATTGCGCAGCGCGGACGTTTTCCACGGCAGCAAGCACTGCCGGATTGTCGTTGATGGCAGAAGCCAGCTGATCAGTTGCTGCCCCGATCGGAATTTTCTTAACCAGCATGTCCGGCGTGCCGTCGTCTTCGCGCTTGGGCATTTCATTGACCAAACGCAGCAGTCGCGCGTTCGCGTCCTGAACGCTGGAATTGTCTGTCACCAGATTCGACTCGCTGAGCGCCAGACGGCCCTTGATTTGCTCCAGATCCACCGCCCGGCCAACTCCGGCGTTCACCTTCAGCAAAATTTGCTCGTAAACCACACGGTGAGAAACAAAATTTTCTTCGGACAACCGGTAGAGCGCCTTGTGCCGCACCAGATCGAAATAGGACTGGGCGGTTTCCAGAGCGGAATTTTCCATGGAATCCAGCCACTCGAAATAACGGGACAGCTGAACATGGTTAAGGCGGCGCACCTCATCCCGCGTCATGAACCCGTCGTACAGCATCTGGGTCAGGGTAACTGTCGTGGTGTCTCGGTAAAAGTTTGAACTGATTGTGTAAAATTGCGACAGTGGGGAAGTCAGGCGCTCATTCCCCGCATTGCTGGAAAGATCCACTTTGGGCAAATATCCGCCACGCGCCACCCTGATTTCCTGGGTTGCCGCATTGAAGTCATGCCAATGTGACAAAACATCCGGATTGGTCAGCAATGCTTTTTGCGTCAACTGGTTGAGTAAACCGTCTTCAGCAGCAGTCGCTTCTGACAGGCACCCCCACGCCATCAATAGAACCAACAGCTGTCGTCGCATCGCATTATTCCCGGATTGGCCTATGAATAGTTCGCTTTTTCATAAGGCTAGTCAATAGGTTGCATCATACATTAAAAGTTGTAGGAAAAAAACAGACACTCGTGTTAATTGGCGTAAAACCATAAGGAAACGTTTACCAAAAAACCACAATCGAATACCAGAAGCCTAATTATCTACAAGCCATGCCGTGCGGTGTGCAATCTGCGAAAAACTTTTTTAAAACACAATAAAAACAATAAGTTAAAAAATAACAAGGGGGCTGATCCGGCCGAAATCGCGTCACGCAGGCCTTGCAACCGGAAATGCGGTTTTTTTCGGATTTCCCCGTGACAACTTTTCATGTATAACCCCATAGAACATTTTCAGAACAAACTAGGGCGTTTTAAGAAGACGCCGAAAATTGCTAGGGGGACGCACGTTGAGTGATACCAACCAAAATGGCTGTCTGACCGTAGGTGAGGGTGTGATTCTCAATGGCACGTTTATCGTGCCGGAAAGCGCCTCCATATCGGGCAATATCGAAGGCGAGATTACGGCGCGGGAACTGATTCTCACCAGTACTGCCGTGATTCGAGGCAAAGTCACAGCGGACGTCATTGACCTGCGCGGAGAAATCTACGACACCCTCATTGCCAAAAAATCCCTGTTCATCCGATCCACCGGCAAAATTGTAGGGACCGTGCAGTACGCCGAGATCGAGATAGAGAAAGGCGGAGAACTGCAGGGGACCATGCAAAAAATCGAACCCGCCCCGGTTGCGCCTGCCTATGCGGCACCCACAGGGTCCGGCCATCCTGATTCCACTCCCGAGGCCTGACCGTGTTCAATAAACGGCGCGACAAGGATGAGGGCGTTCAGTCCACGCAGGAATCGCACGGCACTCCCCCTGAAAAGGGCAACGGGCCGACACCGGGCACTTTGGGAATAAAATCGACTTCCAATGGAAACCTGAAACCTTCCGTCATCAGCGAAGGGTTTGAGTTCATTGGGGAAATTCGTTCCAATGGCTACCTGACCATCGATGGCACGGTACGCGGAACACTTTCCCTTCATTCAGTGCAAATTGGCTCAACAGGCACCTTGGACGGCAACCTGGTTTGCGAAACGGTGAACGTCAAGGGAAATTTCTCAGGCTCGCTGGATTGCTCGGACTTGACCATCGGCAGCCGGGCGATCGTTGACGGCAAGCTGACTTACAAAAGCATCACCATCCAGCGCGGCGGGATCGTCAAAGGCGAACTCAGGAAAAAAGGGTAGGAAAGCTGCGGGTCCGCCAAGTTGGGCCTGAAACCGCTTATTTCTCTTGCGCCACCTTGATCACGGCCTGGGCGCTGGGAGCAGAAGGGGCGCTGGTGTTGACCTGGTTCTGAATCACCAGGCCCAAAAGCTTGGCACCATGTTCAACACCGATAATGCCGTAAGTCACGTCTCCCCGAACTTCGGAATCCCTGTGGAACTCCGCCCGTTCAGCCGCGTTGATGTTTCCCTCGACCTTGCCCGAAACCATCACGCGGTGAGCTGTAATGTCACCAAATACTTCTCCCGTGCGTCCGATGGCAACGGATACCAGCTTACCCTTCACGGTTTCAATGTTACCCACGACTTTCCCGTCGATACGCACGCTGTCGGACAATTCAAGGCGCCCGTAAATGACCGTGGTGACTCCGATCAGGGTATCAAACTTTTCCTGTGTGGGAGGCAGTTCGAATTCCGAAGACTTCTTTTTTTTAAACATGCGCCCCCCTTTGACTATCAGCCCCGGCTGAGGGAAAGAACCTGGGCTGGATTGATCACGGAACCGTTGTGAAATACTTCATAGTGCAAGTGGGGGCCGGTGGAACGACCCGTATTCCCTACATCCGCCACGTGTTGCCCACGCTTGACCTGCTGCCCGGGTACGACCAATGCCTGGCTCAGGTGAGCGTACCGGGTCATGAACCCTTGGGCATGAGTGATTTCAACGACATTGCCGTAGCTTGCATCGTGCCCGACGCGAGTCACGACCCCATCGGCCGCCGCCAGTATGGACGTCCCAGGAGGTGCCGTGAAATCAAGTCCGTCGTGTCGTGCCAGTGCGCCTGTAAAAGGGTCATTGCGCAGACCATAACCACTTGAAATGCCGTAATCCCCGCTGATTGGAATGCCGGTAGGCAAGGTCTGCAGCCAGGACAACTGCTGCGCCCAATTTTGTTGCACTTCATCCAGAAGCTTCTGGAACCGTGCCACTTCCTGAAGCGTCCCTTCAAGAGAGGCCGGCAAAGGACCAGCAAGCGCCGGTGGGGGGCTCAGGACCGGGATCAGCGGCCCTCCCTTGCCATCGCTTGCAGCGCCATGCTTTTCACGCAACAGCACGGGCGTGGCCATCATCATGAAGCGGTCTTTGAGGGTCTGCAATTGCTTGATTTGCTGCACGGTCGAATCAAGGCTTGCTTGCATGGCGGCCAAGCGGTCCCGGTAAAAGGATTCCATGCGATCCTGCTCGGCTTTTGTAGTGACTCCACCCAGGCTGCGTGCCAAATCAGGACGCACTTCGATCGCAATTTTAAAGCCGATGAGATACAGCAGAAACCCGGTGGATATCAATGCAAAGGACAAAGCAGAAGCCCAGATAAGGATATCTCGCGCCGTGATGGACACTTTACGGACTTCCCCTGTGGGGCCGGATATCCACATCAACTGCATGGAGTTTCTCCCAGGTTTTTATCGTAGGGCTGCGGAACCGCGGAAGGGGATGGTAGCACGAACAGGCTTGGCTGCAGTATAGGGAAAAACCCTACAGCATAGAAACAAAAAAAGCAATTTATAATCAATAGGCTACATTAATGGAGCACAGTACCTTCGGGGACATGCAAGTCCCGGCCCGATATTTCCGGTTCAAACCAGGCCGGCCAGATGTCCGCCGTGCCCCAGCCCGCCTGCAGATAGAGGCGCTGCAAAATCCCAAGCCATCGAAGCAGCGGGAGTTCGCCCAAGGCAAAACTGGCATCGCACCCGGCTGCGTGAAATATCAGCTGCTGTCCGTCCGGCAACGGAGTAATGTCAATCGAGAGGACAAGATGCTGTGGGGCCGGGTTGTCGACCGGAACCGGGCGGTGCAAACCGGCCTCGTCTGCCGCGGCGGTAGCCTCCTGGACGGCACCTTCGCGCCAAAAGCCCTCTGCCCGACTGCCGGGCACAGCCGCATCCAGACCATGAAAAATTGCCTGCACCATGCGATCGGCGAGGCGCCGCGTCAGCCACAAGGAAATCACCGACTCGTCACCGCATTGCGACAGCAATTGCAGGCGATCCTCGGTTTCCAGGTACATGACCGTTTGTTTCAGGATGACCATCATCGGTGCTTTCCCATGCTCCCGAAGGTATTTTCAGTTTGAGAACGATGCCAGTTAGAATATCTCATTATTCCTTCCACTTCTTCCGGAGCTGCCATGAAATCTGCCCACGACCTGGTGCTGGCCGCCAAAAGCCAGACCCGGGAAATTTCTCTCGACCAAGCCGAAGAGGCCATTCGGGATGCCGACCTGCTGGTCGATGTCAGGGAAGCCGATGAATTTGCAGCAGGACATATTCCCGGGGCCATTCACATGTCGCGCGGTACCATCGAATTCAAAATGAGCAGCAATCCGGCTTTGGCGCCACGCGACCTCAAGCTGGTGGTTTATTGCAAAACCAGCGGGCGCGCCGCGCTCTGTTGCGCCGCGCTGAAAGAAATGGGGTATTTGAACGTGCAGTCCCTTGCAGGCGGTTTCGATGCCTGGGCCGCAGCAGGCAAGCCGGTCGCCAAACCGCCGGTCACTCCGTTTGAATGAGCCATGGCCGAAGCGCTGGTTGAATCGTTTTTCGATCCGGCGACAGCGACGCTGAGCCACCTGGTGGTTGACCCCGAAACCCGCCATTGCGCCATCATCGACAGCGTACTCGATTACCAACCCAACTCCGGTCGCACCCGTACCGACAACGCAGACCGCCTGATTGCCAGGATCCAGGCATTGGAAGCCCACGTTCAGTGGATACTGGAGACCCATGTCCATGCCGACCATCTCACGGCAGCCCCTTATCTGGCATCCCGGCTAGGCGGGCGGATTGCCATCGGGAAACACGTCACCCGCATCCAGCAGCATTTTGGTGAATTGTTCAATGCCGGCCCCGAATTCCGTTGTGACGGCCGGCAATTCGATCACCTGTTTGAAGACGATGAAACGTTTTTCATCGGCAAACTGCCCGTCCAGGCCTGGCACACTCCGGGTCATACCCCTGCGTGCATGACCTATGTGACAGGCCTGGCGGCTTTCGTGGGAGACACCCTTTTTTCGCCCGACTACGGGACAGCACGCTGTGATTTTCCCGGTGGCGATGCCGGATCCCTTTACCGCTCCATTCGCCGGATCCTGGACTTGCCCCAGGAAACCCGGCTTTACCTTTGCCACGACTATCGGCCAGGCGAACGGCCGGTCCATCCCTGGACCACCGTTGCCGCACAACGTGCGGACAACATCCACGCCAGGGACGGAATCGGCCTGGAGGCGTTCGTTGCCCTGCGGCATGCTCGCGATGCCACACTGACGGCCCCCACCTTGCTGCTGCCGTCCGTGCAAATCAACATGCGCGCAGGACACCGCCCCCCTCCCGAGTCCAACGGAGTGAGCTACCTCAAGATTCCATTGGACCGCATTTGATCACTCGACCTGTATGCTGACCTTGCGCGGTTGCGCATGTGCGGTTTTCGGGATACGAATTTTGAGGACCCCCTGGTTGAAATCTGCGGAAACCCTTTCGCTGTCCAGCTCTTTGGACAGGGTAAACACCCGTCGGAAACGGGGGTGCGCGACTTCCACGTGCACTGCTTCCATCCCCTCAGGGACATCAAGGGTCAGTTCGCCCTCAATCGTCAGGGTTTGTGCCTCCACCTGCAATTTCAACCGCTCTTTGGGAACTCCGGGGAAATCCGCATAAAGGGTGATGCCGGAAACATCTTCCGTGACATCCACTGGCGGCAGCAGGCAGCTCTCAGGTTGCTGCCTTTCGTTTTCCGGATGGGTCTGCGTTTGTATGGTCATGACAGGACTCCTTACTGAATGGTGATTCGACGCGGCAGTGCCGCTTCCCGGCGCGGAATGCTCACATGCAGCACACCATCCCGGTAACGAGCCTCCACGGCATCGGGGCTGAGGTCATCCGGCAACGCAATCACGCGCCGGAAACGGCCGCTGAAGCGCTCATCAATGTGAGCAGTTACTTTCTCTCCAGAACCGTCGGAAAAAGGGGGTTTTCTCGTTCCGGCAATCGTCAAAACGCCCTTTTCAAGCTGGACCTCAAGATCTCCCGGTTCTATTCCGGGCACAAAAACATAGACCTCGACCGACTTCTGCGTATTGCCGACGTTGACCCCCGGAAAACCTCCCCGGGCAGTGCCGCGAATGCTGGGCGACAATTCAAAAGCCTGAGCCAGGTCGCGTTGCAAGCGATCCAGCTCCGCAAACATGTCACGTGGAAACAAGGTACGGTAAATCATCGAATCCTCCCTCTGGATGGTTCGTGGCAGGGCGACGCCCATGCCTCACATCCCCCAGTTAAGGGCAATGACAACCGTCTTCAAGACCTTGATTTTCTGAAAGGTGTCCCCAAGGGCAGGCGAAAAACCGGCCAATTCTAGTCGCCCATCAGCCCTTGGGGGTCGAAGCCCACCCGGATGGAGCCCCAATGACGGCCCTGGACAAGGATGGGCATGGAAAGGTCGTTGAGGAGTTCGCCGGTATCCCGCATATAAGTTTGCAGCAGGAAGGGTTGGCTGTTTCGGGCTGCGCGCAATCCCGTCGGATCATCAAAAATGCGTTTATCACGGCTTGCAGCCGTGTCTATTTCAGGATTTCCGGTCGGAGGCCGGGAATATTTGGTGTTATGAGTGGGACCATAACCGTTTTCATCCACGCACAGCGCAAAAATGCCACCACGGACCGATGCTGCAAGTTGGTCACACAGGGGCTGCATTTGCTGGGCAAATTCGTCATCGTAAGCGGTCTTGTATTTTTGCGGCACAGTGCCTGGAATAGGCCGGTACTGCCGGTCGAATACGGGGAGCCCTCGGGTCGCCATGGCACTGATGGTCTGTTCAGCCCGGCCCCGGTATTCCTTGATCAGGTCCAGATTGAAATCGAAATTCCCTTTACCGGTTCTAAAGCGGGACACCAGTTCCTGAACCTGCTCGGTCGAGCGGTTCAGATGTTCCGATGAATCTCTCGAGTCCTTCATGCGACGGCTGATTTCGCTGGACATGTCATGGATCTGGGACACATTTTCATGCGTCAGGCTATTGGTCGTGGACAGCTCATCCATGGCTGCCGCGATCTCCGTCAACTGATCGTTGGTGAGTTGGAAATCAGACACCATCTCCCGAAACAAGCCGGATGCCGAATGAACGACGGCACGCGCCTGCGAAGTGGCCACGTTGATGTTTTCTGTTTCGCGGATGGTCTCCTGAACCAGTGCCGACATTCTGTTGATGTTTCCTGAAATCTCTTCGGTGGCGCCCTTGACCCTCTCAGCCAAACGCCGCACCTCGTCGGCCACCACGGCAAACCCCCGACCCGATTCTCCAGCCCTTGCAGCCTCGATCGCCGCGTTGAGCGCCAATAGATTGGTTTGATCTGAAACATTTTCGATCAGTTTGACGATATCCCGGATGCTTTCCGAACTGCCGTTCAATTCTTCGACAACCTTGGAAAAATGAGCGAGCTTCTGGTCGATGTCCTCTATCTGATGAGCAACACGCAACATTTCCTGCTCCGAAGAGCGGGCCTTGTCCAGATTGGTCGAAGTCGAGGCTGAAATGCGTTGCGCATTGCCACTGACGTCCTTGATCGCTTCGGTTGCTTCCTGGCTTGCATTGAAAACGGCCTGACTCAACTGGTCCTGCTGTTCCGTACTGGCCACGGCATCCCGCGTAATCTTGGCCACGCGAGCCGAATCCGATGCAATATTGACACCCAGGCGGCGCACGCTGTCGATGATTTCCCGCAGTTTGAACAAAAACGTATTGTAGCTTTGGGAGAGGTCACGGATTTCGTCATGGGTCATGAGGGGCAAATTGCGCGTGAGATCCCCTTCCCCTTTCCCCATCTCACCCAACAAACTGGAAACGGTACGGATGGGCCGCACGATGAGATGGCGCAGATACCAAACCATGAAACCAATGAAGAGGGTAAGACCGACTGTCAGCAGGCCCATCAAAACCAACGTCTGATCTAGCACCGGGGGCAACTTTGCAGCCAGTTCTGGTCCCCCGACAGCGGCTTCCAGCAGTGCTTTGACTTCCCGGTGCTCTCTGAACAAAATCCAGAGCGCACCCAATTGCCCCACCAGCACAAACAAAAAACTCGATAACTTTCTCGTCAGGGAATTCCAGAGGGCAATTTCGATATTTTCGTATAGCCTGGCGAAAGGAGACATCGCAGACCTCGTGATTTTAGCGCGGGTTCAACATGGAAGGCCGTGAGGCCCTCTCATGCCTTATCGGCAACTTGGGGCACAAATGTAGGGAATTATGACAGTTGCGTCGCCGCTCCAATCCGCATGATTGCCACAGCCCCAAATGCCCGGCTGCACAATTCAGCATAAGCGGCTATTCCTGCGGAACCTTGCTGCCGGACTTCCACTGATAGAGCGTAACCAGACCGCCCTTGAGGTCTCCGTGCCCGTCAAACTGGATGGTGGCGGTTACCCCGGGGTATGCGATGCCGGCCAGCGCTGGCAAATACTTGGCAGGATCGGCGGAATCCGCCGCCTTCATGGCGGCAATCATGACCCCCACGGCATCGTAGCTGTAGGGTGCGTAATCCTGGATTTCACCGTACTGCGCATTGAAACGCTTCTTGAAGTCCGTCCCTTTGGGCATTTTCTCCAGAGGGATGCCTGGCAGGCTGCAATAGGCACCTTCTGCTGCCTCGCCCGCCAGTTGGGAAAACTCCTGGGAACAGCCGCCGTCACCCGTCAGGAATGCGGTCGTCATTTTGAGCACCCGGACTTGCTTCACCATGGGCCCGCTCTGAGCGTCCATACCCCCATAAAAAATCAGGTCGGGGTTGCGGGATTTGATGCGGGTCAAAATGGCTGAAAAATCCGTGCTGTGGTCGTCGGTGTGCTCCCGTGCCACCACCTGGGCCCCTGCTGTTGCGACGGCCTTGGCAAATTCGTCCGCCAAACCTTGGCCATAAGCCGTTGCGTCGTCGATGATCGCAATGGTATGAGCCTTCAGTCGGCGGGTCGCGAACTCCCCCAGAACCTTACCCTGCTGTTCGTCATTGGCCATGACCCTGAACGCGGTCTTGAACCCCTGATGGGTGTACTTTGGGTTTGTGGCTGATGGGGAAATCTGGACTATCCCGGCATCGGCATAAATTTTTGACGCCGGGATGGTGGTGCCCGAATTGAGGTGCCCCACCACGCCGTTCACTTTGGCATCGACCAGCTTCTGGGCAACGATGGTACCCGTCTTGGGGTCGGCCGCATCGTCCTCTCCCACCAGCTCAAAGCGCACCTTTTTGCCGCCCAGCATGATGTTCTGGGCATTGGCATCAGCAATGGCGAGCCGCGCACCGTTCTCATTGTCTTTGCCCAGATGTGCCTGCGGGCCAGTCAATGGAGCAACGGATCCGATCCGGACAACGAGGGTGTTGGCATCAACGGGCGCCGGCGCTTTGCTGCAAGCAGCCAGCGCCAGCACAGCCATGAGCAGGGGGGCATGCGCCCTGTGCATTGAGAGGCGCATGTCGAATAATTACTGTGCCAGAACCCACTTCACCAGGGCATGGGCGTCCGCATCGGACAACTGGCTTTGGGCCGGCATGGGCATTGCGCCCCAGACCCCGCCCCCGCCCTTCTTCACTTTGGCCACCAGCTTGGTTTCAGCATCTGCCTCACCTTTGTACTTCTTGGCGACATCTTTGTAAGCGGGGCCGATGATTTTGTGATCAACCGCATGGCAGGAAAGACAGCCGCTTTTTTTGGCAAGGGCCGGCCCATCTTCAGCAAGGGCGCTGGTACCCAGCGTCAGGAGTCCGGTGGCAACTAAGGCGACTTTAAGGGCTTTCATGTGTGCATTTCTCCAAAAAATAGGGGTGACGTGGGGGACAGACCCCAACGGATTGCCTGCTGTCACAATCTCCTGGTCGGCTCCGGGATGTGGGGTCTGCCCCCCAGGGCCCATTGCCTGTTTGCACAGCGGAGGACTCAAGCCTCCTTGTTATTGCCGTTCATGATAGCGGATTTTTTAGACCATCTCCACAGATAAACGCCCAACAAAATCATGGGCAAGCTCAGCCATTGCCCCATGCTGAACCCCAGGGCCAGCAATCCGAGGAAACCGTCCGGCTCGCGCGTAAACTCCACCAGGAACCGGAAACAGCCATAACAGATCAGGAACAGGGCAGACATCTGGCCCAGTGGGCGCTGACGGCGGCTGAATACCAGCAGAATGGTTCCCAAAACCACACCTTCAAGCAGTGCCTCGTAAAGCTGCGACGGATGCCTGGGCAGACGGTCGAAATGGGGAAAAATCATGCCCCACGGCACATCGGTCACACGCCCGGGCAATTCCCCATTGATGAAGTTGCCGATGCGGCCGAACCCAAGGCCAAAAGTGACCAGTGGCGCCACAAAATCGGTCACTTCCAGCCAGTGCCGGCCACTGCGCCTCGCATACAGCCAGCCGCCGAGAACCACGCCCAGAAACCCGCCATGAAACGACATGCCGCCTTGCCAGACGGCAAACACCTCCAGCGGATGGACCAGGTAATAGTCCGCCTTGTAGAACAGGACATAACCCAAGCGCCCGCCCAGGATCACGCCCAGCACCACGTAGGTCAGAAAATTGTCGGCCTCTTCCACAGTCCAGCGCAGCCAGGGCTGGGTACGGATGCGCCAGCGTGCCGCGGCCGCGCCGGCCAGGAAGCCAAACAGGTACATGAGGCCGTACCAGCGCACGGCCAGCGGGCCCAGATGAATGGCAACCGGGTCAAAATCGGGGTGGATCAGCATGAGGCAGGACCTTGCGATAAAATGTCAGATTATACCGACCTCATGTTGCAGGAGATTTCCCATGGCAGACAATCGCCGAAGCCGTGCCATCACTGAAGGCGTCCAACGCTCCCCCAACCGCGCCATGCTGCGTGCCGTGGGTTTCAAGGATGGTGATTTCAACAAGCCGATCGTCGGCGTTGCCAACGGACACAGCACCATCACCCCCTGCAATGCCGGTTTGGGAGAACTGGCCTCTCGTGCCGAAAAGGCGCTGCGCAATGCCGGGGCCATGCCGCAAATTTTTGGCACCATCACGGTTTCGGACGGCATTTCCATGGGCACCCAGGGAATGAAGTATTCGCTGGTCTCAAGAGAAGTGATCGCTGACTCCATAGAAACGGCCACCAATGCCCAAAGCATGGATGGCGTGCTGGTGGTCGGTGGTTGCGACAAAAACATGCCCGGGGGCATGATCGCCATCGCCCGCATGAACATTCCTGCCATCTACGTGTACGGTGGAACCATCAAAGCCGGCCATTACCACGGCAAGGACCTGACCATCGTGAGCTCCTTTGAAGCGGTTGGACAATACACTGCCGGCAAAATGAACGATACCGACTTCGTGGAAATCGAGAAACACGCCTGCCCGGGCAAAGGCTCCTGCGGCGGCATGTACACGGCCAACACCATGTCTTCGGCCATTGAAGTGCTGGGCATGGCGCTGCCCTACTCTTCCACGCAGGCTGCCGAAGACGAGGAAAAGGCCGTAAGCGCCGAAGAAAGCGCGCGCACCCTGGTGAAAGCCATTCACAACCAGCTCCTGCCGCGCCAGATCATGACGCGCAAAGCTTTCGAAAACGCGATTGCGGTCACCATGGCTGTCGGTGGCTCCACCAACGCGGTACTGCACCTGCTGGCCATTGCCCACGCAGCCGAAGTGCCCCTGCGCCTGGAGGACTTCGAAGAAATCCGCGGCAAAGTTCCGGTGCTGTGCGATCTCAAGCCTTCAGGCCAATACGTCGCCACCGACCTGCATCACGTGGGCGGCATCCCTCAGGTCATGAAAATGCTCCTGGCCCGGGGGCTGCTCCATGGCGATTGCATGACCATCACCGGCAAAACGGTCGCTGAAAACCTCAAGGATGTTCCGGCCGATCCGTCCCCGAACCAGGATGTCATCCGCCAGTGGAACAACCCGCTCTACCCCCAGGGCCACCTGGCCATCCTCAAGGGGAACCTCGCCACGGAAGGCGCCGTGGCCAAAATTACCGGCGTCAAAAACCCCAGGATCACCGGCCCGGCCCGGGTTTTTGAATCGGAAGAGAGTGCCATGAGCGCCATTCTTGAAGGCAAGATACGCCCCGGCGATGTGCTGGTGATCCGCTATGAAGGCCCGAAAGGCGGGCCCGGCATGCGGGAAATGCTCTCCCCCACATCGGCCATTATCGGCGCCGGCCTGGGCGATTCGGTGGGACTCATCACCGACGGCCGTTTTTCAGGCGGTACCTACGGCATGGTGGTGGGACACGTGGCGCCGGAGGCGTTTGTCGGCGGCACCATCGCACTGGTGCACGAAGGGGACTCCATCACCATCGACGCCCCGGCCCGTCTGCTCCAGCTCAATGTGCCGGAAGAGGAACTGGCACGGCGACGCGCGGCCTGGGCGCCACCCGCTCCGCACGTCACGCGCGGCGCATTGGCCAAGTACATGAAGCTCGTGGGGACCGCGAGCCGGGGCGCGGTGACGGACGCATAAGCGCGGAGCCGCCCAACAAAAAAGGCGGCCCAGTGCCGCCTTTTTTGTTGGGGCAGGCAACTATCGCTGCCGGTTCAATTCCACGCCGTCCACACGCTCCATGATGCGCCGGAACAGAGCGGGAAAATTGGCCAGCGTACCCATGACCGCATAACCGTAAGGCAGTTGCGGCGCTTCCGGCGTCTGGGCGAGCCCATTGAGATTCCTGCCGGGATGAAGATGGTGGTCGGCATGGCGGCAGTTGTTGAAGGAGACCAGGGTGGTGATCCAGTTCCTGCAGTCCCAGGTATGCTGGGGACCAATCCGCTCAAAACGCCCCTCCCTCTGCTTGCGGTATAGAGCCCAGTGCTGGATGAACGTGATGGACGCATCCACCATGTACATGACCAGAGTCTGCAGCGACAGGAATGCCACCCCCTTCCATCCCGCCAGGGCGAACAGGGCTCCATTGAGCAACGCGTAGAACACGATCGGCCCATACACTTCAGACCAAAGGTTGCCTCGCATTCCGGCGATGTCGATCCCGACGCGAAACTGCTTGATCATGTTGCGCTGTGAAAAGGACGCCAGGGAATCTCCCACGTGGGTATACAAGCTGTCTTTGGGCGTTCCGACCAGCACATGATGTCCGGCCCCATGCTCCTGGGTGTAATGACCGAAACACACCGTGGTGAAAAACCATTTGGCCAGCCTTCGGTCCCACAGGTTACGGCTGTGCCCCAGTTCATGCCCGAGCGCATTGCCCGAGCTTCCCGCTGCGTACCCCGATCCGGCGCCTGCCAGCAATACCAGCCACCAGGAATAAGCCTGTGCCAGATAGGCGCCGACAATGCCTTGTATCGTAATCCCCATCAGGATCACGCGAAGCATCCAGAAACTCCAGTAGGGAATGGGGCCCTGGTAGTCGCCAACGGCCAGTTCCAGCATCGGCAAGCCGAACAAACCGATGAACAGCGGCCATGCCGGATGGCCTGCAACAAGGCAAAGCGCAGGAAGCCACGCAAAGGCAATGGCAAGCAATGCCCCCAACAGAGCCAGTGGATTCGCAAGCGAGGCGCGCGCATTTTTCATAGGGCGGATATAATAGCAAAGCCGTGGGGGGTTAGCTCAGCTGGGAGAGCGTCTGGTTCGCAATCAGAAGGTCGGGAGTTCGATCCTCCTACCCTCCACCATCCCCCAGATAAGCTGCGCGCACCATGGGATTTTCCATGCAGGCTGCGGCCGTATCGACCAGCACAATCCGCCCCGATTCCATGACGTAAGCACGGTCGCTGAGTGCCAGCGCAAGACGCGCGTTCTGTTCCACGAGGAGCAAAGTTACCCCTTCCGCGGCGATCTTGCGAATCACCTCGAATATCTTCTCCACCATGAGCGGAGCAAGCCCCATGCTGGGCTCATCCAGCATCAGCAACCGCGGGCGGGACATCAGGGCCCGCCCGATGGCCAGCATCTGCTGCTCGCCACCAGACAAGGTGCCGGCTTGCTGATGCCGGCGTTCATGCAACCGGGCAAACAGTCCGTACACATGGTCGAGTTCCCCGGGCAGCGCGCTGGAATCCTTGCGATGGTAGGCACCCATGAGCAGGTTTTCCTCGATGGTCAGGCGATTGAATACGCCACGCCCTTCGGGAACCAGAGCCAGGCCCCGGCTCACGCGCTGCCATGGCGGAATGGATTGCAAGTCCTGCCCGCCGTAGGTAAATCCCCCCCCCGCAGGCGCAACCAGACCAGCAAGCGCTTTCAGGGTGCTGCTTTTCCCTGCCCCATTGGCGCCAATCAGCGTGACCCGTTCGCCTTCCATGACATCGAGGTCCACTCCGTCGACGGCCGTGATGCCTCCGTAGCGCACGCAAAGATTGCGCACCTCAAGCAACGGGTTCATGCAGCCCCTCTTCCAAGATAGGCTTCGATGACTTTGGGATGGGCCAGCACCTCTTGCGGCGAGCCTTCGGCAATGCGCTCTCCGTAGTCGAGCACCGTGATGCGGTCACACAACCGGGCAACCCATTTGACATCATGTTCAATCAGCAGAATGGCCGTGCCGTCATCACGCACGCGTCGCACCAGGTCGGCCAGCTGCGTTCTTTCCGTGGCATTCATGCCGGCCGCGGGTTCATCAAGGGCAAGCAATTTCGGCTCGGTGGCAAGCGCCCGGGCAATTTCGAGACGACGCTGGTCGCCATAAGACAGGGTGCCTGCTATTCGCTGCGCCTGGCCGGCAATGCCCACATAATCCAGCAGCCCGCGGGCACTGGCGGCAATCGCCGCTTCTTCGCGGCAGGTTGCGGCAGTTTTGAAAACTGCGCCCAGTACACCGGCATGGGTGCGCACGTGCCGACCCACCATGACGTTTTCCAAAACGGTCATGTTGGAAAACAGGCGAATATTCTGGAATGTCCGTGCAATGCCCCGTGTTGCCACTGCATGGGGACGGCCCACCGGCAACGGCTCTCCGGAAAAATGCACGGTTCCGGCATCTGGCTTGTAAATGCCGGTCAGTACGTTAAAGAATGTGGTTTTTCCGGCCCCGTTGGGACCGATCAATCCGGTGATGGTCCCTTCCCCCAGCACCAGCGACACATCGTGCAGCGCACGCAATCCGCCAAAACGCTTGCCCACGCCCACCGCTTTCAGCAAAGCGCCACCCTGACTGACTTCACTGCGACTCATGAAATTCCCTCTGACGGGCACGAGCCGGCAACAGTCCTTCGGGTCGCAGCAACATCATGAGCACCAGAGCGATGCCGAATACCAGCAAACGCAAATTGGAAGGATCCACCCAGACCTTGCCGAACAGGAATTCCTGCAGGCCACCCAAGCCACGCAAGGCTTCGGGCAGCACGGACAGGAGCACAGCCCCCAGCACCACTCCGGCAATGTTGCCCATGCCTCCCAGCACCACCATGCACAGGATCATTACAGACTCCTGCAGCGTGAAACTTTCGGGGCTGACAAATCCCTGGAACCCTGCGAACAGGCCGCCGGACACCCCCCCGAAAGTGGCGCCCATCGCAAACGCCAGCAGCTTGAGATTGCGGGTATTGAGCCCCATGCTGGCAGCTGCCAGTTCATCTTCGCGAATGGCGGCCCATGCGCGCCCGATGCGAGACCCTTCAAGGCGCTGCGACAACCGGATGGCCAACCCCACGGCCACCAGAAAAAGAAAATAGATGTTGATTACCAGAGGGATTTCGATTCCGCCCACATGATAAGTTTTTTCCAGAAACCAGGGCCCCACATGCAGGGGGTCAATCAGGCTCACCCCCTGCGGGCCATTCGTGATGTTGACCGGCGCGTTCAGATTGTTGAGGAAAATCCGGATGATTTCCCCAAAGCCCAGTGTGACGATGGCCAGATAGTCCCCTCTCAAACCCAGGGTGGGGGTTCCCAGCAGCACGCCAAAACAGGCCGCAAGCAAAGCCCCCATGGGCAACAGAACCCAAAGCGGCCAATGCAGATCAAACTGGGGCGAGGCAAACAGGGCATAGCAGTAGGCGCCGACCGCAAAAAAAGCCACATAGCCCAAATCCAGCAACCCGGCGTACCCCACGACAATATTGAGCCCCAGCGCTAGCAGGACGTAGAGCAGTGCGAAGTCCAGGATACGCACCCAGCCTTGCCCGAGCAGGGCATGCGTGGCAAACGGAAGGGCCAGCACCAGAACGGCTGCTCCCCAGTTGATGAAGCGCGAGCGCGCGTTCATGTCACACCTTTTCTCGCGCGCGGCTGCCCAAAAGCCCGTTCGGGTGAAATACCAGGACGCCAATCAGGACGAGAAAGGCAAAGACGTCCTTGTAGTTGCTTCCAAAATAACCACCCGTCAGATCCCCGATGTAGCCCGCGCCCATGGCCTCCACAACGCCCAGCAACAGGCCACCCAACATGGCTCCGGGGATATTGCCAATGCCCCCCAGGACCGCGGCCGTGAACGCTTTCAGTCCCAGCATGAATCCCATGGTGTAGTTGCCCACGTTGTAGTAAGCCGCCACCATGACGCCTGCCACGGCAGCCAAGACAGATCCGAGGGCGAAAGTGAGTGCAATGATGCGGTCGGTGTTGACACCCATCAGCTGGGCCACGCCCGGGTTCTGCGCCGTGGCGCGCATGGCCCTGCCCAGTGCAGTGCGCTTCACCAGCAACAGCAGCACCGCCATGAGCAAGGCTGCCAGCACGATGATGAGAGCCTGGATTGACGTGATGATGACGCCATGCCAACTCACACTGTCGGCAGGCAGCACCGCGGGGAAAGAGCGGTAGCTTCTTCCCCAGATGAGCGCTGCCAGCTGCTGCAGGACGATGGACAAGCCGATGGCCGTGATGAGAGGTGCCAGCTTGGGTGCGCGACGCAAGGGTCGGTAGGCCACCCGTTCAATGGCCAGGCCAAGAACCATGCAGACCGCCATGGCCATCGCGACGGCCATGGCCAGCGCAATGCCGGGGGGAAGTCCCCAGCCGGTCAGCACCTGAAGCGCGGTCAGTGCCACCATGGCCCCCACCATCACCACATCGCCATGGGCAAAATTGATCAACTCCATGATGCCGTAGACCATGGTGTACCCCAGGGCAACCAGCGCGTAGATGCTGCCCAGGGTCAATCCGTTGACCAGCTGTTGCAGGAAGATGTCCATTACACCCAGTCGCGACCGTTGACGAAATCCTTGAGCAGCCGCGCTTCATCGCTCCCTGCTTCGGGGTGCCAGTCGTAACGCCAGCGCACGATGGGCGGCATGGACATCAGGATGGATTCGGTGCGCCCGCCGGATTGCAGGCCAAACAGGGTGCCCCGGTCATAAACCAGGTTGAATTCCACGTAGCGCCCGCGCCGGTATGCCTGGAAGTCCCGTTCCCGTTCACCGTAGGGCAGGTCCTTGCGTCGCTCGATCAGGGGCAGGTAAGCCGGGAGAAAATGGTCGCCGACGCTTTGCCAAAGGGCCTGCGCCTGGGGAAAGGGGATTTCATTGAAATCGTCGAAAAAGATCCCGCCCACGCCGCGGGGTTCCGCACGATGCTTGAGGTAGAAATACTCGTCGCACCATTTCTTGAAACGCGGATAGTAGCCCGCACCGAACGGGTCGAGGGATGCCTTGCAGGTTTGGTGGAAATGCCGCGCGTCTTCCTCGAAACCGTAATACGGAGTCAAATCCATGCCGCCGCCAAACCACCAGACAGGGTCGCCCTGGCCATGGAATGCCGCGAAGAAGCGCACGTTCATATGGACAGTGGGCGCATAGGGATTGCGCGGATGCAGCACCAGCGACACACCCATGGCTTCGAAATGCCGCCCCGCAAGTTCGGGGCGGTGCGCGGAAGCCGAAGGAGGGAGGCCTCGGCCCATGACATGGGAGAAGTTCACGCCGCCGCGCTCCAGCAGGTTGCCTTCTTCCACCAAGGCGCTGATGCCCCCTCCACCATCGGGCCGCGTCCACTCGTCCCGTCTGAACGTTTTGCCATCAGCGCGTTCCAGGGCCGTGACGATGCGATCCTGCAGGCCGAGCAGGTACGTTTTGATGCCAGAAGTATCCATGGGGTATGAGTTCCTTGCCTCAGGCGTTAGACTTTGCCGGCAGCGCGATGGATGGCTGCGCGAATGCGATTGTAGGTTCCGCAACGGCACAGGTTGCCGTTCATGGCCGCATCGATTTCTTCGTCGGTGGGGTGGGGGCTTTTCGCCAACAGGGCGGCAGCACTCATGATCTGCCCGGACTGGCAATAACCGCACTGGGCCACCTCGAGCGCCACCCAGGCTTTCTGGAGCGGATGTTCACCGTTTCGGGAAAGCCCTTCGATGGTGGTCACTTTCTTCCCGGTTGCGGCAGACAGGGTTGTCTGGCAGGACCGCACCGCTTCACCGTCCAGGTGTACGGTACAGGCACCGCACAACCCCTCGCCGCAGGAAAACTTGGTTCCGGTCAGCCCCAGCTCGTCGCGAATCACCCACAGAAGGGGGGTATCCCGGTCCGATTTAACCGTGAACACTTTGCCGTTGAGCGTAAGCTGTGTCGTCATGATGATGCTGCGGAATCCCGGAGTTCTGACATAATGGCGCGCATGACTGATCGTTCGCAAAAACTGCTGCTTTTGGTGGACGGTTCGTCCTATCTTTACCGGGCCTTTCATGCCCTGCCCGACTTGCGCAACCGGCACGGGGAACCTACCGGGGCGATATTCGGGGTGCTCAACATGCTGCGCCGCCTCTTGGCGGATTATAAGCCGGATTACGCCGCCTGCGTGTTCGATGCGCGCGGCCCGACTTTCAGGGATGAGTGGTACCCCGAGTACAAGGCGCATCGCGCTCCCATGCCGCCGGATCTGGCATCCCAGATCGAACCTCTTCAGCAAGCCGTGCAGGCGCTCGGCTGGCCCCTGCTGGCCATTGAAGGGGTCGAAGCCGATGATGTGATCGGCACGCTGGCCCGTCAGGCCACCGCTGCCGGATTGCGCACCGTCATTTCCAGCGGTGACAAGGATCTGGTCCAGCTGCTCGACGGCCAGGTCAGCCTCGTCAACACCCTCAGCAATGAAAAGCTGGACTCTGCGGGCGCCACTGCAAAATACGGACTTCCGCCGGAACACTTCGTCGACTACCTGACGCTCATCGGCGATGCAGTGGACAACGTGCCCGGCGTGGCCAAGGTGGGCCCAAAAACCGCGCTCAAATGGATGCAGCAGTACGGAACGCTGGATGCCCTGATGGCGCATGCCGACGAGGTTGCGGGTGCGGTTGGCAACAACCTGCGTGCCGTTCTGGACTGGTTGCCCCAGGCACGGCGCTTGCTGACCATCCGTTGTGACGTGCCGCTCCCTCTGGAACCGGAACAACTGCACCTGACCAGCCCGGACCAGGACACCCTGCGTAGCTTGGCCGAACGCTATGACCTGCGCAGCTGGATTCCCAGGGAAACTTCTTCAGGGATAACCGACGAGCCCCAACTGCAGCAACCCGCAGCGCCTGTCCCAGCCGCCCCTCCAGCCACCGCCTACAGCACGGTGCTGACAAACGAGCAGCTCGAATCCTGGATTGGCCGCATCGCGCAAGCGGAACTCACGGCACTGGATACGGAAACCACCGGCCTTGATCCCATGCAGGCGGAACTGGTGGGCCTGTCCTTGTGCGTGACCGCGGGGGAAGCCGCCTATATCCCGCTGGGACACCGCGGTCCTGACAGCAGCATGCAGCTGGACCGCGAACAAACCCTGGAACGCTTGCGCGCCTGGCTGGAAAACCCCGCCGCCCGCAAGGTGGGACAACACCTCAAATTCGACCAGCATGTGCTGGCCAATCACGGCATTGCCTTGCGCGGCATTGCCCACGACACGCTGCTCCAGTCCTACGTCCTGGAAGCGCACCAGCCGCACCATCTCGAAAGCCTGGCACGACGCCATCTGGGGCGGGACACCCTGTCCTACCAGGACGTCACAGGCAAAGGCGCGGCGGCCATCGGTTTTGAACAGGTGCCCCTCGACCGCGCCACGGACTACGCAGCGGAAGATGCCGACATCACACTGCAGGTACACCAGGTTCTGTATCCCCAAATCGCCCGGGAACACGCCCTGGAATCCGTTTACAGGGACATCGAACTGCCCCTCCAGCAAGTGCTATGGCGCATGGAACGCAATGGAGTCCTGCTCGATACCGCGCAACTGGAACGCCAAAGCCACGAACTGGGCATCCAGCTGCTCGGCCTGGAGGCACGGGCCCATGCTGCCGCCGGACATCCGTTCAATCTCAACTCGCCCAAACAGATCCAGTCTGTCCTGTTTGAGGAACAGCACCTGCCGGTGCGCAAAAAAACACCCAGCGGTGCCCCGTCCACGGACGAGGACGTGCTGCAGCAGCTGGCACTGGATTACCCGATACCCAAACTGATCCTGGAATACCGCGGGCTTGCCAAGCTCAAATCCACCTATACGGACGCCCTGCCGCGTCGCGTAAACCCGCGAACCGGCCGGGTTCACACCCACTATGCCCAGGCGGTGGCCGTCACCGGCCGGCTCGCCAGCAGCGAACCCAATTTGCAGAACATCCCCGTGCGAACCGCGGAAGGGCGTCGCATCCGCGCCGCCTTCATCGCGCCTCCCGGCCGCGTGCTGGTGTCTGCTGACTATTCGCAGATCGAACTGCGGATCATGGCGCACCTGTCACAGGATCCCGGCCTGCTTTCCGCCTTCGGAGCGGGGCAGGACGTGCATCGGGCTACGGCATCGGAAATTTTTGGCACCCCTTCCGAAGAAGTGAGCCCTGACCAGCGTCGCGCTGCAAAAGCCATCAACTTCGGCCTGATCTATGGCATGTCCGCCTTCGGCCTGGCCGCCCAACTGGGCATTGAGCGAAGCGCTGCCCAGGCCTACATGGAACGCTACTTCCACCGCTATCCGGGCGTTGCCCGTTACATGGAGCAGACCCGGGCCCAGGCACAGGCACAAGGCTATGTGGAAACGCTCTTTGGCAGGCGGCTGTGGTTGCCGGAATTGCGCCACAGATCCATGGGAAGGCGACAAGGCGCCGAACGCGCGGCCATCAACGCCCCGCTCCAGGGAACGGCAGCCGATCTCATCAAGCGCGCCATGATCGCGGTGGCCCGCTGGCTGGAGGAACAAAGACTTTCCACCCTGATGATCCTCCAGGTGCACGACGAACTGGTTCTGGAAACACCCGAGAGCGAGCGGGAACAGGTGATGGCTGCCCTCCCGGGCCTCATGTCCGGCGTGGCCCGGCTTTCAGTGCCCTTGCTGGTTGACGTGGGCTATGGCCCCCATTGGGACGCTGCCCACTAGGGTTTCAGCCCCCGGGCATTCGGCGGTATAATCGTCCCCCTCTCAATCCAGCTCAGTTTCCACCCATGCAGATCGGTCCCTACCGCCTCAAAAACAACCTGATGGTTGCGCCCATGGCCGGAGTCACCGATCGCCCGTTCCGCCAGTTGTGCAAAACCATGGGAGCTGGACTTGCCGTGTCCGAAATGGTGTCGTCCAATTCGCTGCTCTGGGGTTCCGAGAAAACGAAACGTCGCGCCAATCATGAAGGCGAAGTCGAGCCCAAGTCGGTACAGATCGCCGGGGCGGATCCCGCCATGATGGCTGAAGCGGCCCGATACAACGTGGATCAGGGCGCCCAGATCATCGACATCAACATGGGTTGCCCCGCCAAAAAGGTCTGCAACGTGATGGCAGGCTCCGCCCTGCTGCAGAACGAGCCCCTGGTGCAGCGCATTCTGGAAGCAGTGGTTTCTGCCGTGCCCGTGCCCGTAACGCTTAAAATCCGCACCGGCTGGGACCGATCCCACCGCAACGCCCTGACCGTCGCCAGGATTGCCGAGGAAAGCGGCATCCAGTCCCTCGCAATCCATGGGCGCACTCGTGCCTGCGGCTACACCGGCGAAGCGGAATACGAAACCATCGCTGCCGTGAAGGCTTCCATTCGCATACCGGTCGTGGCCAACGGAGACATCACGAGCCCCGAAAAAGCGCGCAAGGTTCTGGAACTCACGGGTGCTGACGGGCTGATGATCGGGCGCGCCGCCCAGGGTCGTCCCTGGATTTTCAGGGAGATCGATCATTACTTGGCCACCGGCACCTTGCTGCCCCCTCCGGAAGTCAGCGAAATCCATCGTGTGCTGAATGGGCACCTGGAAGATCTGTACGCTTTTTACGGCCTGGAAACAGGGGTGCGCGTCGCCCGCAAGCACATCAGCTGGTACACCCGCGGACTGAAAGGGTCTGCCGCGTTCCGGCATGCCATGAACCAGCTCCAGAGCGTTGCCGAACAACACCAGGCAGTGAATTCATTCTTCGATGAATTGCAGTCCCAGGGGCAGCGCCTACAATATGAAAACGAATCGGCAAGCGAGGCCATGGCCGCATGAGTCAATCCGAACCTGAACTGTCCGCTTGCGTGCGACGCCTGGTCACGGAGTACTTCAGCCACCTTGATGGCGAAAAGTGTTCCAACGTTCACGACATGGTCATCAGCAGCGTTGAAAAACCTCTCCTTGAAGTGGTGCTCTCGCATACTGAAGGAAACCAGACGCGCGCATCCGAAATCCTGGGAATCAACCGCAACACCTTACGAAAAAAAATGCAGCACTACGGAGTGAAATGACCATACAGCGCGCGCTGATCAGCGTTTCCAACAAGCAAGGCG
>JAJZPY010000121.1 GCA_021811005.1 Pseudomonadota bacterium | reverse complement strand
GTCGATTCCATGTATATGGGCTTCTACAGCAAGGTATTGCCCACCAACAACGTGACCGATTTCCTGTTGCGCGAAGTCAAGCCCAAGCTGGATTCCCTTGAAGGCGTCCAGACCGCGGAAATATTGGGTGCGCGCAATTTTGCCCTGCGGGCCTGGCTGGATGAAAACCGCATGGCGGCTCATGGCATCACCGCTGCGGACGTCAGCAACGCGCTGGCGGCAAACAATTACCTGGCCGCGGTGGGAAGCACCAAAGGGCAGGCGGTCAGCGTGGATCTGACAGCGGGCACCGACCTGCACAGCGTGGAAGAATTCAAGAAGCTGGTGGTGCGACAGAAGGGAAATACCCTGGTTCGCCTTGAAGATATCGCCAATGTGACGCTGGGCTCCGAGAACTATGACTTCAATGTGGCCTTTGATGGCCAGCGATCCGTATTCATCGGGATCAAGGTGGCTCCTGGCGCCAATGTGCTGGACGTGGCCAAGCGCGTGCGGGAGGCGTTTCCGGCCTTGCAGGCCAAGCTGCCGACGGGTCTGACCGGGCAGATCGTCTACGATTCCACCGAATACATCACCTCGTCCATCAAGGAAGTGGCGAAGACGCTGTTTGAAGCCCTCCTGATCGTGACGGCGGTGATTTTCCTGTTCCTTGGAAGCGTGCGTGCCGTGGTGATTCCCGTGATCGCCATGCCCCTGTCCCTGATCGGCACTTTCCTGATCATGCTGATGCTGGGCTACTCCATCAATCTGCTCACCCTGCTGGCGCTGGTGCTGGCCATCGGCCTGGTGGTGGACGATGCCATCATCGTGGTGGAAAACGTCGATCGCCACATCAAGGAAGAGGGCAAGTCGCCCTGGGAAGCGGCGCTGATGGCGGCACGGGAACTGGGTGGACCGATTCTGGCCATGACGGTGGTGCTGATTGCCGTATACATTCCGATCGGCTTTCAGGGTGGGCTGACGGGAGCGCTCTTTACGGAGTTTGCCTTTACCCTGGCCGGGGCTGTCACGGTGTCCGGCATCATTGCGCTCACCTTGTCGCCCATGATGTGCTCGCGTTTTCTCACCAGCGACGAGCATGACCACAAGTTTGTGGCATTTCTGGACCGCACGTTCGATGCACTGCACCGGCGTTATCAGAAAACCCTCGCGAGCGCCCTGCAAACCGGCAGCGTGCTGGTGGTCATGGGGGGGCTTCTGCTGTTGGCCACGGTGTACCTGTTCGCCACGTCGGCCAAGGAACTGGCGCCACCCGAAGACCAGGGGATCGTGCTGTATTCCATGACCGGACCGCCCAATGCCACGGCGGACGAAATGCAGCACTATGCCCAGGCGCTGCAGCAGATTGCCAAGTCGGAACCGGAATACGCGCAGATGTTCCAGATCACGGGAGTCCCTGTGCTCAACCAGGGATTGGGAGGGACCGTGTTCAAGCCCTGGGACCAGCGCAAGCGTTCTGCCGAGGAATTGCAGAAAGACCTGCAAATCAAGTGGGGCAGCCTTGCCGGCGCGCGCGTGGCCGCCTTCCAGTTCCCTCCGTTGCCCGGAACCCAGGGGCTGCCGGTCCAGTTCGTGATCAGCACCACCGAGCCGTTCCAGAACCTCAACGACGTGGCCCAGAAGGTGCTGGACAAGGCGCGTCGCAGCGGCATGTTCTTTTTTGTGGATGCCGACCTCAAGATCGACAAGCCCCAGACGACCATCAAGGTGGATCGCGACCTGGCCAGCAGCATGGGGCTGACTGAACAGGATGTCGGGACCACGCTGAGCGGGGCACTGGGCGGAGGCTACGTCAATTACTTTGCCCTGGGCGGGCGATCCTACAAGGTGATTCCCCAGGTTCAGCAGGTGGACCGCCTCAATCCCGAACAGGTGCTCGATTACCACATCAAGACGCCTTCAGGTGCCCTGCTGTCAGCCAGCACCGTGGCGCGGCTCGATCGCCACGTGGTTCCGGAAACCGTCAGCCATTTCCAGCAGCTCAACGCCACCACCATAGGCGGTGTTGCAACCCCCCTGGTATCCCAGGCGGACGTGCTGGACTTTCTCAAGAAGACCACCCAGGAAATGGCCCCGGTCGGCTACAACGTCGATTATTCGGGAGCGTCCCGGCAGTACGTGCAGGAATCGGGAGGGTTTGTGGTGACGCTGCTGTTTGCGGTGTTGCTGGTGTTCCTGGTGCTGGCCGCGCTGTTTGAAAGCTTCCGCGACCCGGTCGTGATTCTGGTGTCTGTGCCCATGGCGCTGTTCGGCGCGCTGATTTTCATCAACGTGGGTCTGGCCACGTTGAACATCTACACCCAGGTGGGCCTGGTCACCCTGATGGGGCTCATCAGCAAGCATGGCATCCTGATCGTGCAGTTTGCCAACCAGCTGCAGCTGGCGGGTCGTTCGCGCCTTGAGGCGGTGATCGAAGCGGCATCGGTCCGCTTGCGTCCCATCCTGATGACCACCGCGGCCATGGTGCTGGGTGTCTTGCCGCTGGTGCTGGCTTCCGGCGCCGGGGCGGCCGGCAGGCGTTCCATGGGCATCGTGATTTTCAGCGGACTTTCCATCGGCACGCTGTTCACCCTGTTCGTGGTGCCGGCCGTCTATCTGTTCCTGGCCCAGGACCATGCCAAGGCCAAGCAGGAGGAATAGGAGGGTAGGACCCTGCCGGCTGGCAGGGTCCCGGGGAAAGGCGGGTTATTTTTCCACGAAAGCCCGTTCGATGACGTAATCGCCGGGCTCGCCCACCCCTTCAGAGATTTTGAACCCGCGGGCATTGAGCATGCCGGAAATGTCCTTGAGCATGCCGGGGCTGCCGCAGATCATGGCCCGGTCCACGGCAGGGTCGAGCGGTGGCAAGCCGATGTCGGTGAACAGCTGGCCGCTTTCCATGAGGGTGGTGATGCGGCCCGTGGTTTCGAACTCTTCGCGTGTCACGGTGGGATAGTAAATCAGCTTCTGGCGGACTTCTTCCCCAAAATACTCGTTGTTGGGCAGTTCGTGCTGAATGAACTCGCGGTACGCCAGCTCGGAAATCTGCCGCACGCCGTGCACCAGGATGATTTTCTCGAACCGCTCGTAGGTTTCGGGATCCTTGATGATGCTCATGAAAGGGGCTAGCCCCGTTCCCGTGGCAAACAGGTAGACGTGCTTGCCGGGGAGGAGGTCATGGATGACCAGAGTCCCCACCGGCTTGCGGCTGACCAGGATTTCGTCGCCGACCCGGATGTGCTGGAGACGCGACGTCAGCGGCCCGTTGGGTACCTTGATGCTCAGAAACTCCAGGTGCTCCTCGTAATTGGCGCTGGCGATGCTGTAGGCGCGCGTGAGGGGCCTGCCGTCCACATGCAGGCCGATCATCACGAAATGGCCATTTTCAAAGCGCAGGCCGGGATCCCGGGTGGTGGTGAAGCTGAACAGGGATTCGTTCCAGTGATGAACTGAAAGGACCTTTTCCGTACCAATAGCTGCCATAATGATATAAAACTTGGTGTGTTCTAAAACCGGAAATTATAATCTTCGCCGGCTGGCGGTAAAAGTCCGCATGGTTATAATCTTATGAAGAACTTCTATCTGCAGAAATTGCAGGACTTGCAGGAACGCGGGCTGTTGCGGCAACGAAAGACGGTTTCAGGCCCGCAAGGCCCCCATCTCCAGGTTGACGGGCAGACGTTGCTCGCATTCGCTTCCAACGATTATCTGGGGCTTGCCAATCATCCCGACCTTGTTCGCGCGGCCCATGCGGCGCTCGACCGCCATGGCCTGGGTGCAGGCGCCTCAGCCCTCATCAGCGGCCATAGCGAGTCCGTGGCCCAACTGGAACAGGCTTTGGCCTCCTGGCTTGGCCAGGAACGCGCCCTGCATTTTTCCACGGGGTACATGGCCAATCTTGGAGCCATTCCGGCACTCATCGGAGAAGATGCCGCCGTTTTTTCGGATGCGCTCAACCATGCCTGCCTGATCGATGGCATCCGGCTGGCTCGCCCCGCATCGCTGACAGTCTATCCGCACGGGGACCTGGCGCAGCTGGAAGCGGGCTTGTGCCAATCCGCAGCCAGCGAAAAATGGATCATCACGGACGGCGTCTTCAGCATGGACGGCGACATCGCGCCCTTGGCCGAGCTGGTGTCCCTGGCCGAGCGTCACGATGCCCGGATCCTGGTGGACGATGCGCACGGTTTTGGCGTGCTGGGCGATGAAGGCCGCGGCACCTTGTCCCATCTGGGAGTGAGTTCCCCGCGCGTGATCTACATGGCCACGCTCGGGAAGGCGGCCGGCGTCTTTGGGGCATTCATCGCCGCTTCAGCCGAGGTCATTGAATGGCTGTTGCAGCGGGCCCGCACCTACATTTTCACCACCGGCACGCCGCCGGTGCTGGCCGCCGCGTGCCTGGCAAGCCTGGAACGCATTCGCCAGGACGGGTTCCGGCGCGATCGCCTGAAGCAGCTGGGACAACAGTTGCAGGAAGGCACGCGAGGATTGCCGTGGAAGCTTTTGCCCTCCCAGACGGCCATCCATCCCCTGATCGTCGGAGATAATTTTACGGTGACGCGCCTCGCTCAGTCGTTGCAGCAACAGGGACTGTGGGTTCCCGCCATACGGCCGCCGACCGTGCCTCCGGGTTCTTCCCGGCTGCGCATATCGCTTTCCGCCAGCCATGAACCGGCCCATGTGGAACGATTGCTGGCCGCCTTGAGGTCCCTGGCATGAGCAACCGGGAATGGCTTGAACGCAGCAGGGCGGCCGTGTGGCACCCCTGCACGCAAATGAAATGGCATGAATGCCTGCCGCTCATGCCCATCCAGAAAGCCCAGGGCGTCTGGCTTTATGATTTTGAAGGGCAGCGTTTTCTGGATGGCGTCAGTTCGTGGTGGGTCAACCTGTTTGGCCACGGCCATCCGCGCATCGTCGCGGCGCTTGAAGACCAGTTGCGACAGCTTGAGCACGTGATGCTGGCCGGTTTTACCCACGAGGCGGTCATCCGCCTGTCCGAGCGCCTGGGGGCGATGACGGGAGGCTCGCTCGGGCACTGCTTTTATGGTTCGGACGGGGCGTCAGCCACGGAAATGGCGCTCAAGATGAGTGCCCATTACTGGCGCAATGCCGGCCACCCGCACAAAACGGAATTCATTGCACTGGCGGGCAGCTACCACGGCGAAACCCTGGGGGCTCTCGGCGTGACGGACGTGCCCCTGTTTCGCGAGGCTTACGCGCCGCTCATCCGCCGCTGCCACGTGCTGCCCAGCCCGGATGCCCGGCTGGGTGCCCAGGCAGCCCGGGAGTCCCTCCTGGCACTGGAGCGCCTTCTGCAATCCACCGACACCATGGCGGCCCTGATTGTTGAACCATTGGTGCAGGCGGCGGCGGGCATGGTGTTTTACGAGCCGGACTTCCTGAAGCAGGCGGCGGCCTTGTGCCGCCGATACAGTGTGCATCTGATCGCCGACGAGATCGCGGTGGGGTTTGGCCGTACCGGATCTTTTTTTGCGCATGAACAGGCGGGCATCACGCCCGATTTTCTTTGCCTTTCCAAGGGCATCACCGGCGGGTTTCTGCCTTTGTCGGTGGTCATGACGAAGGACGGGATTTTCCAGGCGTTCTACGACGACGACATCAGCCGGGGATTTCTTCATTCGCATTCCTATACGGGAAATGCGCTGGCCTGCCGTGCTGCCCTGGCCGTGCTCGACCTGTTCGAGGAGGACGGGGTGATCGCC
>JAJZPY010000120.1 GCA_021811005.1 Pseudomonadota bacterium | reverse complement strand
CCCAGCCATCTCATGGGCGAAGGGCCGATTCCCGCAACCCAGGCGGCACTGAAGAAAGCCGGACTCACGCTGGAACAGATGGACGTGATCGAGTCCAACGAAGCGTTCGCGGCCCAGGCGATCGCCGTTTCCCGCGCGCTCGGCCTGGATCCGCAAAAAACCAACCCCAATGGCGGAGCCATTGCGCTGGGCCATCCCGTGGGGTGTTCCGGCGCATTCATCGCCACCAAGGCACTGCACGAGCTGCACCGAACCGGTGGGCGGTATGCGCTGGTGACCATGTGCATCGGTGGCGGCCAGGGCATCGCCACCGTTTTCGAACGCCTGTAACCGTCGCCAGGGAAAGCCGGCTGGGCCATGCATCCGGTATTTGTCATTCCCGGCCTGTTCCCTGAAATCCCTGACCAGGCCGTGCCGCGCCTGCCCAATCTGGAGCGGGCACTGGCCCGCGGAAAATTCGCACGGGTGCGGCACGAGGGCATGCTTGAAAGCTGGCCGGATGACGCTGCCGGCGCTTCGCTGGCCGAACGCAGGGCTCATGAAGCCGGTATTGCCGGGGAAGCCCCTCACTGGTTATGTGCCGACCCCATTCATTTGCAGGTGGAAGGCGATGCCCTGCTGCTGCTTGAACGGTACAGCTTCTCCTTGTTGCCTGAGGAGGCCGAGGCGTTGGTGACCACGCTCAACCGCCATTTCAACGACCAGGGTTTCAAGTTCTTTGCCTTGTCTCCCGGCGTCTGGTTGGTGGGACTGAAGGCGCCCGCCTGCATTCAGACCACGCCTCCCTTGCGCCGGGTCGGACGCAACATCGACGGCTATCTGCCGCAAGGAGAAGCTGCGCGGCACTGGCGGGGTGTATTCAACGAAGTGCAGATGCTGTTTCACGAGCATCCCGTCAACCAAAGCCGCGAAGCGCGCGGGGAGCGTGTCATCAGCGGCGTCTGGTTCTGGGATTGCCCCGCGGCAACCCATGAGGCCCAGGTGATTGACAGCTTGCGCGCGCCATCAGCCTACGGTGACGAGACCGCCTGGCAGGAAGCGGCACAACGGCTTGACCGGGAGCTTTTTGGACCTTTGCTGCAACGCCTGAAATCTGGTGAACTGGAAGGCTTCACGCTGGTGGCCCTGGAAGGCCGATACGCGGCAACGCTCACGTTGACCCGCTGGCAGCTGTGGCGGCTTTGGCGCCGGTTACGGCCGTTGACGCGCTTGCCCGGCGTTCCCGCCCTGGGACATGCCTGAATGAGCGGGACGGCCTGGGTCCGGCGGTCGGTGGATGAGGGTCTGCTGGCCCCGTTGCTTGCTGCCGGCGCGTTGCCGGTTTTGGCACGTGTCCTGGCGGCCCGTGGGGCGGTGGCGGAGGATCTGGGTGAACCCGATCTTGCAGGCCTGCTTCCCTTCGGGCAACTCAAGGGCATCGATGCCGCTGCCGGCCTGCTGGCGGATGCCATCGAAGCAGGCCGGCGCCTGCTGATCGTTGCCGATTATGATGCGGATGGCGCCACGGCTTGCGCCGTCGGGCTGCGTGCCCTGCGTGCCATGGGTGCGCACGTGGACTACCTGGTACCCAACCGCCTGACGCTGGGTTACGGATTGACTCCGGAAGTGGTACGGCTGGCCCTTCCCCGACAGCCCCAGCTGATCGTGACCGTGGACAACGGCATTGCCAGCGTGGCGGGCGTGGCCGAGGCAAACCGCCTGGGCATTCCCGTTCTCGTGACGGACCATCACCTGCCGGGAAGCGAATTGCCGGATGCCGCTGCCATCGTGAATCCCAACCAGCCCGGCTGTCTTTTCCCCAGCAAATGCATGGCTGGCGTGGGCGTGATGTTTTACGTGATGATGGCCCTGCGGGCCGAATTGCGCCGGCGCGGACGCTGGCAAAACCAGGCTGAACCCGCGCTCGGTTCGCTGCTGGACCTGGTGGCGCTGGGCACGGTTGCCGACGTGGTGCGCCTGGACCGCAACAACCGCCTGCTGGTTCAGGCCGGGATCAGGCGCATTGCGGCAGGACGGGCCGTGTCCGGAATCCGTGCCCTGTACCGGGTGGCCGAACGCCCTGAAAGTGCCGCCCGCAGTGCCGATCTGGGGTTCGTGCTCGGGCCCCGGCTGAATGCCGCGGGCCGCATGGAAGACATGACGCACGGCATCGAATGCCTGGTGAGCGACGACCCCGGCGAGGCCTTGCGGCATGCCCAACGGCTCGATGCCTTCAACCGGGAACGGCGGGAGGTGGAAAGCGCCATGCAGGCGGATGCCCTGGAACGCCTCGATGCTTTCGACGTGAGCGGGCGCTATACCCTGTGCCTGCACGATGCCGGCTGGCATCCCGGCGTGGTTGGCATCCTCGCATCCCGCCTCAAGGACCGCTATCACCGCCCGGTGATCGTGTTTGCCGCCGGGACCGACGAAGACGAAATCCGCGGATCCGGACGCAGCATTGCCGGGTTTCATCTGCGCGATGCGCTGGACCAGGTGACCAAGCGCGACCCCGCGCTCATCCGGCGTTTCGGCGGCCACGCGGCGGCTGCCGGACTGACCTTGCGCCGGGCCGATCTGGGTCGTTTTGAATCGGCATTCGAGGCGGTGGCGCGGGAATGCCTGAGCCCGTCGGACCTGGCCGAGCAGGTCATTCACGACGGCGAGCCTGAAGAGGCGGAGATGACATTGCAGGTGGCGCAGGCCTTGCAGGCCCGGGTATGGGGGCAGGGATTTCCGGAGCCCCTTTTCCAGGGACGTTTCGCCGTGGTCCAGCAGCGGGTGGTCGGACAGCGGCACCTCAAGCTCAAGTTGCGCCGCCAGGAGCGTCTCTTCGACGCCATCCTTTTCGGTCAGGCCGAAGCCTTGCCGGAAGAGGTTGAACTGCTCTACCACCTGGGGGTCAACGAATGGCAAGGCTTGCGCCAGGTGCAACTGGAAGTCAGGCACTGGCGTGTATAATGTGGGGTTTGACTCATTGGCGACAGGCAATCATGGAAGCAGAACAACTCAATGCGATCGAACACCTGACCCAGGACCTGGACGAGCGTATCCAGGCCTTGCGGAGGTATCTTTGACTTCGATGCCAAAGTCGAACGCCTGAAGGAAGTCGTCAGGCTCGCCGAAGATCCTTCCACCTGGCAAGACAGCAAGAAAAGCCAGGAGCTCGGGCGCGAACGCAAGGCGCTCGAGGACACCGTCCACACCATCGACTCGGCGACCCGGGGCCTGAAAGACGCGCGCGAGTTGTTCGAGCTTGCGCTTGCAGAACAGGATGACGAGTCCCTGCAGGCAGTGGGTCAAGACCTGCAGGGAACAGAGAAGCTGGTGGCTGCCATGGAATTCCAGCGGATGTTTTCCAATCCCCTGGATCCGGCCAACTGTTTCGTCGATATCCAGTCCGGCTCGGGAGGAACCGAAGCCCAGGACTGGGCCTCCATGCTGTTGCGCATGTACGTGCGCTATTGCGAACGCAAGGCCTTCAGCGTGGAAGTGCTGGAAGAATCCCCGGGAGAAGTGGCCGGCATCAAAAGCGCTTCGCTCAAGATCAGCGGTTCCTATGCCTATGGTTATCTGCGCACCGAAACCGGCATTCACCGGCTGGTCCGGAAGTCCCCCTTCGATTCTGGAAACCGGCGCCACACGTCTTTTGCTTCCGTGTTCGTCTATCCCGAAGTGGATGAATCGATCGAAGTGGAAATCAATCCGGCCGATTTGCGCATCGACACCTTCCGGGCGTCGGGTGCCGGCGGGCAGCACATCAACAAGACCGACTCTGCCGTGCGCATTACCCACTTGCCGTCGGGCATTGTGGTGCAGTGCCAGAACGACCGTTCGCAGCATCGCAACCGGGCTGAAGCCATGGCCATGCTGAAATCGCGCCTGTATGAAGCGGAGCTGCGCAAGCGCAATGCCGAAAAACAGGCCATGGAAGACAGCAAAACCGATATCGGCTGGGGGCACCAGATCCGCTCCTACGTGCTCGACCAGTCCCGCATCAAGGATTTGCGCACCAATGTGGAAGTGGGGAATACCCAGTCCGTTCTGGACGGCGATCTCGACGGCTTCATCGAGGCCAGCCTGAAACAGGGTATCCAGTAGCAAGCAACCATCAGAGAGACCATCATGTCGGACGACAGCAACCAGATCATTGAAGAACGGCGGGCCAAGCTGGCTTCGATCCGCGCTGCGGGCACTCCATTCCCCAACGATTTTCAGCGCACGCACGAGGCCGGACCCCTGCATGCGGAATTCGATGCGAGCGAGGCTGCAGTGCTCGAAGGCCAGCCTGTCGAGGTGAACGTGGCCGGGCGCATGATGCTCAAGCGACTGATGGGCAAGGCAAGCTTTGCCACGCTGCAGGACGGATCCGGCCGCATCCAGCTGTACGTGCAGCGCGATGCGGTGGGCGAAGCGGTGTATGACGCGTTCAAGCACTGGGACCTGGGTGACATCCTGGGTGCCACCGGCATCCTGTTCAAGACGCGCACCGGGGAACTGTCGGTGCAAGTCACTTCCGTGCGTTTGCTGGTGAAGGCGATCCGTCCCCTGCCGGAAAAATTTCACGGGCTGGCCGACCAGGAGCAAAAGTACCGCCAGCGCTACCTTGACCTGATCACCAGCGAGGAGTCGCGCCGGGTGTTCATGGCGCGCAGCCGCATCGTGCAGAAAGTGCGCGAGTTCCTGGTGGAGCGCGGCTACCTGGAAGTGGAAACGCCCATGATGCATCCCATTCCGGGCGGTGCGGCGGCCAAGCCGTTTGTCACGCACCACAATGCGCTCGACATGGAACTGTACCTGCGCATCGCGCCCGAGCTTTACCTCAAGCGTCTCGTGGTGGGCGGCATGGAACGGGTGTTCGAAATCAACCGGAACTTCCGCAACGAAGGGATTTCCACCCGGCACAACCCCGAATTCACCATGATCGAGTTCTATGAGGCCTACCGTGACTACCGGTACCTGATGCAACTCACCGAAGACCTGTTCCGCTTCGTGGCCCAGTCGGTGCTGGGCACAACCCAATTTGCCTACGGCGGGCGCGAGCTGGATTTCAGCAAGCCGTTTGCGCGGCTCACCATTGCGCAAGCCATTCACCGCTACCAGCCGCAGTACACGGAAGCACAGCTTGCCGACGCGGCCTTCCTGCGCCAGGAGGTTACCCGCCTGGGAGGCAACATCCGCCCGAACGAAGGGCTGGGCGGCCTGCAGTTGCTCCTGTTCGAGGAAACCACGGAAAGCCTGCTGTTCGATCCCACCTTCATCATCGACTATCCGGCCGAAGTGTCGCCCCTGGCACGGCGCAGCGATGCCCGTCCGGAGATCACCGAACGCTTCGAGCTGTTCATTGCCGGACGTGAAATTGCCAACGGTTTTTCCGAGCTGAACGACGCCGAAGACCAGGCCGAACGTTTTCGCGAGCAGGTGCGTCAGAAGGAGGCGGGAGACCAGGAGGCCATGCATTACGATGCGGACTACGTGCGTGCCCTGGAACACGGCCTGCCGCCCACGGCGGGGGAAGGGATCGGCATCGATCGGCTGGTGATGCTGCTGACCGACAGCCCCAGCATTCGCGACGTCATCCTGTTTCCCCAGTTGCGTCGCGAATAGACGGAAAAGGCGCCACTTCCCATGGCCCGCTTCGAAATCACGGTCGGCTTGCGCTATACCCGCGCCAAGCGCCGCAACCATTTCATTTCCTTCATTTCCCTCATTTCCATGGCGGGCATCGGCCTGGGCGTTGCGGCACTCATCATCGTGCTGTCGGTGATGAACGGTTTCCAGAAGGAAATGCGCGAACGCATCCTGGGGGTGGCCTCCCACGTGCAGGTGTTCGGCACGGACCAGCCGCTTGCCAACTGGCCGGCCGTGGCCGCGGAAGCGTCGCGCAACCGGGAAGTGGTTGGCGCCGCGCCGTATGTGCTAGGCCAGGCAGAGCCATC
>JAJZPY010000119.1 GCA_021811005.1 Pseudomonadota bacterium | reverse complement strand
GTCCAAGTCCAGGTCACAGGAGTGGAATTCGGGACGGCGCGACACCTCGTCCAGCGCCCCTTCCAGCCGAACCAGGGCGGCATAGACCGCGCGCCTCAAATGCGGCAGATACAATCCGCCGAACAGACCGTGCCAGTAAGCGTCGTTGGCCTGGGCTTCATAAAGGGCATTGCGCATTTCAGGCGTGCGCCGGGCATCGGAAATGCCGGCAAGACGGGCGGACAGGCCGAGCATGCGCTTGTGCATCCAGTTGGATTCGGGATAACGGCTCAGAAAGTTGCGCCAGATGCCGCCGCGCAGAAACGGCTTGCCCGTGTCGTAGCGCCCGCTGCGGCGGGCCTCCTCCACCAGCCCTGCATACACGGACGAGGCTTCGGCAGGCAGCGTCCATTCGTTCATTTCAATGTAGGACGTGGTGGGCAGATACACCACGCCATGCGTACGGAAAGCCGCATGGTAATCGCTGTAGCGACGGGGTCGCACCAGCGGGGAATCCAGCACGCGTTGCACGAATTCCTCGAGCCAGCCGCGGGTGTAAACCCAATCGTAAGTTTCAGGCCAGATGCCAAATTTCTCGATGTCGTCGAAATAGACGGCGGCCCGCCCTCCGTCATCGCCGGCCAGGGATTCCAGGTAACGCACGGCATCGGTTGCCGGAGAAAACGGCAGGCGGTAGCGCAACGCTTCCGAAATGGGAAAGATGTCGAGCCGGCGCCCGTCCTCTTCCGTGCTGAAATAGCCGGCCAGCTCGTCTTCGCGCTTGCCGGAGCAAAGAAAATGGTAATCGTCCACGGTCACGTAGCGGATCCCGCAGGCCGCCAGCGACGGCACCACGCCGGAATCCCAGACCCGTTCGGTGAGCCAGGCTCCACTGGGCCGTTGTCCGAATACCTGTTCGAGCCGGGCCGCCATGAGGTTGATTTGCCCGATGCGGTCGCGCACGGGGATGGCCGCCAGCACCGGTTCCGTGTAGCCCGCGCAGAACAGCTCCACCTGTCCTCGCGCCACCATGGTTTTAAGCAGCGCGATGTCGTCCGGATAACGGGCCAGCAGATCGTCCAGCAGCCATCCGCTGATGTGCAGGGAGAAGTGAAAGTCCGGAAAACGTTCCAGTATCTGCAGGAACGGACGATAGCAGCGCCAGTGCGCGTCATCCAGGACCTCCCGGAAATTGCCCACGGGCTGATGCGCGTGAACGCCGAAAAGAAGGGATACCGGTTGTGCCATGGGCAATTACTCCGAACCGCGCCGCATGGCGCCGCCTGCATCGGCGGCCTGGCTGCCCACGCTGAGCGGCTGATGGACCGCGGCAGGCACCGGCAGCTTGAGCAGGTGATAAAGGTTGGCCAGATTGAGGCGATAGAGACGGTCAAAGGCGCGCACGCTGTCGGCGGCGTTGTAATCGCCAAACCACCAGAACCAGTCCGATCCTTCGCAAATGCTGAGCTGGCGGGTGGCCTGGGCGTATTCTGCCGGGTTGAGCCGCCCCAGGGCAATCGTTTCGTCGTAACGCTGCTTTGCTTCCACCAGCAGATCCCAGGCCGCGTTCTTGTCCGGGTTGCCAATCCAGGTGCTGAACGTGCCGTACACCCAGCTTCCCGCCACCAGGGTCTCGAGCGTGGCCGGCGTTTCCTGGCGTTGCTGTTGGCGCGCCGCGCAGGCTGAAAAAGTGTCCGGCACGATGAACAGATGGCCGGCCAGGGCCTCGTACAGGGCGCCCAAAAAATAGTAGCCGTTGTAAGGGTAATACTCCCAGGCGTTTTCTCCGTCCAGGACGACGGTCACCACGGGATCTGCATCAGCCCGCGTGCCCTGGTAGAGGTGCTCCAGATTCTGCACAAAGTCGTTCACTGCGTCGCGGCTGTGCCATTTGGCGTACTCGAACCCGATGCGGTCGGACAGCGCATCGTCGCGGAAAAAACACAGCATGCCGCCGTGGGACGTGGCATAGCGGTAGGGCTGGTAAAGGTATTCGGAACGCTCCGGCAACGGCACGCCGTTGCGCGACAGGCTGTTGGCCAGGACATTTTCGCCGGTGGCGACCCAGGCGCAACCGTAGCCCGCCATGACGTCCAGCGCGGCGGCCGACACGCTGCCTTCTGCCGGCCAGAGACCCAGCGGGGGTTTCCCGAACACGTGTGCATGCCGTGAAATGCCCGAAGCCACCTGCGCTTCGGCGCGCTCCCGGCCTCCGGGGTAGGCGGCCGCAGACGGCAGCGCAACATCCGGCAAGGCTTCGCGCGCAGAAGCAAAATCGATCATGAGCGGAAGAATGGGGTGATGGTGCGGCGTGGCGGACAGTTCCACCTGGCCGCGTTCCTGCAGCGCCCGGTAGCGCGGCAGGATGCCGGCCACCAGTTCACCGACGCAGCGGAACAGCGCATGACGGTCCTGCGTCGTGAAACCGCTGCCTTGCGCCATGAGGCGCTGAATCAGGGGATCCGTGCGGCGCACGCTTTCCCCGATCCAGGCCAGGTGGTACCAGACCAGCAGATCGCACAGGAACTGGGGGGACAGGTACACGGTAAAACGGGGGTCGTCTTCCTTCAGCCGGACGTACGTCTGGTACAGGCGCAGGTAGGCCGGAAAAGGTTCGATCATCTTGGAGTAATTGCAGCGGAAACAGGCGGCCATCGCTTCCTGCCGGACCGCTTCCCCAAGGCCTTCAAGCGACTCGGCATGAAGCAGCGCCAGCAGGGGATCGCGCACCGTTCCGGAGGCAAATTGCTGCGTATAGTCCTCCAGCTGGTCCACCAGGGACGGGGCGAAATTCACCACGCAGGCCATGCCGGGACAGTGCTCCAGGTGCCAGGCCATGTCCGTGTAATCCTTGGTCGCGTGCAGGTACGTCCAGGGCAATTCGAAACGGCCATCGAGGGCGTTTCGGTAGTCCGGCTGGTGCATGTGCCAGCACAGCACCAGATGGAGTTTTCTCGTGTCCGTCATCGCAGAAGAAGAGAAGATCAGGTGGGGTAGCGGCTTTGGTTGAGCATGTCCGGAGTGATCAGGGTGATGCCATTTTCTGAAACGTAAAACTGCTTGCGGTCTTCTTCGCGATTAAATCCCACTTTCAGGCCATTGGGAATCACGCAGGCGCGGTCCACGATCACGCGCCGCAAGGCCACGTTTTCGCCGATGCGCACGTTGGGCAGGATCACGCTGTCCTCCACCGTGCTGCGCGCGTTGACGTGAACATCGAAAAAAAGCACGGAACGTTTCACTTTGCCACCGCTCACGATGTCTCCGCCGGAAACCAGCGAATCGATGGCGCAGCCGCGCCGGTCGTCATCGTCGAACACGAATTTGGCGGGCGGAAACTGTTCCTGGTAAGTCCAGATGGGCCAGTTCTTGTCGTAAAGGTTGAGATCCGGCACCACCTTGGTCATTTCCATGTTGGCTTCCCAGTAGGCATCGATGGTGCCCACGTCTCGCCAGTAGGGTTCGACGTTCGAGGAGCCCACGCAGCTTTCCTCGAAGCGATGGGCATAGACGCGGTGACGCGGCACCAGCCAGGGAATGATGTCCTGACCGAAATCGTGCTTGGAGTTGGGGTCGCGCGCATCCCGCTCCAGCTGCTGGTAGAGAAAATCCGTGCTGAACACGTAGATCCCCATGCTCGCCAGGGCCTTGTCCGGAGAGCCCGGCAGGGGTGACGGCTTTTCGGGTTTTTCATTGAACGCCACGATGCGGTTGCAATCGTCCACGGTCATGACGCCAAAAGAGCGGGCATCGGCAATCGGCACCGTGACGCACGCGATGGTCATGTCGGCCTGGGCACCCACGTGCGCCGCCAGCATGCGCCCGTAATCCATTTTGTAGATGTGGTCACCGGCCAGGATGATCACGTGCTCAGGGTCATGGGAACGCAGGATGTCTATATTTTGAAACACGGCATCGGCAGTGCCCTTGTACCATTCTTCCTGCAGGCGTTGTTGGGCCGGTAACAGTTCGACGAATTCGTTGAACTCGCCGCGCATGAAACTCCAGCCATGCTGGATATGCTGAATCAGGCTGTGCGCCTTATACTGCGTGACGACGCCAATGCGCCGGATGCCGGAGTTGATGCAGTTGGACAGGGGAAAGTCGATGATCCTGAATTTTCCGCCGAACTGGAGGGCGGGCTTGGCGCGCCACTTGGTGAGATCCATGAGGCGGGTTCCGCGGCCACCGGCCAGGATGAGCGCCATCGAATTCTTGGTCAGTACGCTGATGAACCGATCTGATGCGACATCCCGGGGAAACATTTGATGCTCCTAGATTGTGCGGTGTACGGCAGTAGCAGCGTGCTTTTTTTTAGCCATTATAATTGATTTCGTCGCACGGTCACGGGAACACACCGATTAATCCATGAAAAAAACTTCCACCGATCCGCTCCTGCAAGCCGCTCTGGATGCCCGTCTGCACGACCCGTTCGGTTTTCTGGGCCTGCACCGGCAAGCGAACGGCTGGGAGCTGCGCGTGCTGTTGCCCCGCGCTTCGCGCGTGGAGCTTTTCACCGACCGCTGGGAGGCGATGACCCGTCGCCACGCGCAGGGTTTTTTTGTATGGAATGGTTACAATCCCCCTCCCCGCCCTACCCGTCTGCGCTTCGAGCTGGACGGGCAACACATTGAAACATGGGACGCCTACCAGTTCGGGCCCACCCTGAGCGATCACGACCTCTACCTCTTCAACGAAGGCCGCCTGCTGCAGAACTACCGCATGCTGGGCGCCCATCCCCTGCGCCATGAGGGCGTGGCAGGCGTCCGTTTTGCCGTGTGGGCGCCCAACGCCGAACGGGTGAGCGTCGTGGGCGATTTCAACCGCTGGGACGGACGTCAGCATCCCATGCGCAGCCGGGGCTCGAGCGGCGTATGGGAACTGTTCGTGCCGGGCATCCCTGCCGGGACCTTATATAAATTTGAAATACGCAACCGTCATCATGGCGGCATCATGGTCAAGACGGATCCCTTCGGGTTCGCGTTCGAAATGCGTCCCGGCACGGCCGCCAGAATCTGCGAACGCAGCCGCTATGGCTGGGGCGACGGCGCCTGGATGAACGCGCGCGCCCAGTCCGACTGGCTGCACGCGCCCATGAACGTGTATGAAGTCCACCTGGGTTCGTGGAAACACGCAGCCGGCGGCGCTTTCCCCAATTTTCGCGACATCGTGAAGGAATTGTTACCGTATGCGCGGGACATGGGCTTTACGCACCTGGAGTTGCTGCCGGTCAGCGAACACCCCCTGGACGAATCCTGGGGTTACCAGACCACCGGCTATTTCGGCGTCACGAGCCGTTACGGCACCCCGGACGATTTCCGCCACTTTGTCGACCAATGTCACCAGGCGGGCATGGGTGTCATCCTCGACTGGGTGCCCGGCCATTTTCCCAAGGACGATTTCGCGCTCGCGCGCTTCGATGGCAGCGCCCTCTACGAGCATGAAGACCCGCGCCTGGGTGAACACCAGGACTGGGGCACCTACATTTTCAATTACGGCCGCAGCGAAGTGCGCGGCTTTCTGCTGGGCAATGCCCATTTCTGGCTGTCGGAATTCCACCTGGACGGCCTGCGGGTGGATGCCGTGGCTTCCATGCTCTACCTCGATTACTCCCGAAAGCCCGGCGAATGGCTGCCCAACGCCTACGGCGGCCGTGAAAACCTGGACGCGCTGACATTCCTGCGCGACGTGAACGTGATGGTGCACGAGCAGTTTCCGGGGGCGCTCACCGTGGCCGAAGAATCCACGGCCTGGCCCATGGTGTCGCGTCCGGTGTACCTGGGCGGGCTCGGTTTTTCCATGAAATGGAACATGGGCTGGATGAACGACACGCTGCGCTATTTCTCGCGCGATCCCCTGTTCCGTCGCCATCACCACCACGACCTCACCTTCGGCCAGCTCTACGCCTACAGCGAAAACTTCGTGCTGCCGTTCTCCCACGACGAAGTGG
>JAJZPY010000118.1 GCA_021811005.1 Pseudomonadota bacterium | reverse complement strand
AGGCTGGCGCGCCCGGGGAGGCTGACTTGAACGGCGAGTTGCAGCGTGCCACGCCCGCGGCCGTCTGGCGCTACCTGCCCCTCGATGTTTCGGCCGATGCGCGCAACTGGCTGCAGGCCTCCCTGGTGGGCGGCAAGGCCCAGCACATGACTTTTGAAGTGAAAGGCAACCTCCAGCAATTCCCCTTTGTGGGGGACGCAGGAGGGAAATTCCGGCTGTCGGCGCAAGTCAGCGATGGCGTGCTGCGCTATGACCCGGCGTGGCCGGCGATCACGGCCCTTCAGGCCAATGTCCAGATCCACGGCGGCGAACTGCTGGTGCAAGCCACGGCCGGCCAGATTCTGGGTTCCCGCATCAAGACCGTCCAGGCGCGCATTCCGGATCTCACGGTGGACAACCAGCAATTGTCGATTTCCGGCGAGGTGGATGGCACGGTGCGCGACGGGCTCGACTTCATCGCCCACAGCCCGGTGAGGGGCTACCTGCGCCAGTTCACGGACGACATCCAGGGGGCAGGGAACGGGCATCTGCTCCTGGGGCTCGAGATTCCGCTCAGTCGTCCCGCGGACACCAAGGTCAAGGGAGACTATCAATTTCTGGATGCGGGCATCGATGACGGTGACGCCGGCATTCCGCCGCTGACCCACGTCCAGGGGCATTTGCTGTTCACCGAATCGGCCTTGTCTTCGCAGGGGCTTGCCGGAACCGCGCTGGGCGGCCCCGCCGCGTTCCAGCTGTCCACTCTGCCTTCCGGCGCCATCCGGCTGCAAGCCAGCGGCACGGCCGACATGAGCCAGCTGCTGGGTGTCTATCACCACCCCGTGCTGGCGGACGTTTCCGGCAAGGAGTCCTGGCAGGGGGAATTCGTGTTCTCCGAAAAGCGCACCGACATCCGGTTCGATTCCCGGGCCAATTACCTGGGCGAACCGGCGCTGGTGCACATGAGCATGCTCAAGGACGGCACGCTGGACATCGCGTTCTCGGGAAAGACTTCCCAGGCCAGCCTGCTCAGGCGCTACCCTTCAACCCTGCTCAAGGCGCTCGACAGCCCCGTGACCTGGAATGGCCACCTGCGCGTGAAGTCCGGGCATGACGACGTGGTGGTCAATGGCACCGCAATCTTGCTCCAGGAGCCGGCCAAACTGGTGGTGACCGGGTCGTCGCGCGGCAAAACCGTGGCGGACGTGAGCGGAAAGGCGGCCATGGCGAGCCTGCGGCGGCTGGGCTACCCCTTTCTGGCCGACCACGCCAAAGGTACGGCCGAATGGCGTTTGCACATCGAAGACAACGGGCCGCGAACCCAGGCGGTGCTGACCTCTTCGCTGACGGGCGTGGCGCTCAGTTTTCCGGCCCCTTTCCAGAAAAGCGCGGGGACGCCATTGCCCCTCAGCCTGACAGCCGTAACCGAAGGCAATGTCTTGCGGATCAACGCGGTGGCGGCCAACTGGATCGGCTTCAAAACCAGCTACACGGTGTTGCCCAAGGGCGGATACCAGGCGCGGCGCGGCATCATCACGCTCGGTGGGGAGGCGGTGGCGCCGCTGTCCGACGGATTTGGCGTCAACGGAACCTTCCGGCACGCCGATCTGGACCAATGGAAAGCCTTGCTGGCTGACGCCGGTGGTGGTGGGCAGGATGCTGCCCTGTTTGGTCCCGTCACCTGGATCAATGCCGCCTTCGAGGATGTACGCTGGGACGGCAGGACCTGGGGCTCGCACCGGCTGACGGCCAGCCTGGAAGGCGACCACTGGCTGGCCCAGGTGCGCGGGGACCAGGCGGATGGCGAAGTGACCTGGATTCCGGAGGGGACGGGCCGCGTCCGTGCGCATTTCACCAAGCTGATACTGCCGCCCCTGCCGGACGCAGAGAAAGGAAAGGAAGCCCCCTCGGACCCGGATGAGCTCAAGCGCATGCCTTCGGTCGATCTGGTGGCCGACCGGTTTTGGGCGCGCAACAAATCCTTCGGGCGGTTGCAGCTGACCGGGGTGCGGGAAGGCATGGTTTGGCGCATCGAACGTTTTTCCCTGGCATCGGCTTCCGCCACCCTGGAAGGCGACGGGCGCTGGCTTGCCCTGCCCACGCCGCAAACCCAGCTGAATCTTCACCTCAAGGCATCCAACCTGGGCAATTTTCTGGCGGATGCGGGCTATCCCAACATGATTTCCCGCGGCAAGGGCGATGTGCGGGGCCAGGCGAACTGGGCGGGCAACCCGGACGACTTCAAGCTGTCCCAGCTTGCCGGGCAGTTTGCGGTGGACCTGCACGACGGCCAGTTTTCCAAGGTGGAGCCCGGCGGGGCAGGGCGCCTGATCGGGCTGCTGAGCTTGCAGACGCTGCCCCGGCGCATTACGCTCGATTTTCACGATATTTTTTCGGACGGCTTTGCTTTTGACTCCCTGACGGCCAACATCGCTGCCCGGCAAGGACTGTTTTCAACCCAGGACTTCGACATGGCCGGTCCTTCGGCGCGCGTGATGCTTGCCGGAACCATCAACCTGATGGAAGAGACGAGTTCGCTCACGGCGCGCGTCTCTCCGGCCGTGGGAGGCAGCGTTTCGCTGGCGACGACGGTGCTGGGCGGCCCGGTGGCCGGTGCGGCTTCGTTCCTGCTGCAAAAACTGCTGAAAAACCCCCTCGACAAGGTGCTGACTTACGAATACGGTATTGAGGGCAGCTGGGACGACCCCCAGATCAAACCGCTGGGAACTTCCGCGCCGCCGGCTGAGTCTGCGCGTTGAAGCGGGCAATCAGGACTACAGACATTTTTTCAGGAAACCCACATGGCATCGACGGAAACCAGGGCTGACGGAAAATCCGATTCGGGTTTCGGAAAAGCACGCCCCTTGCCGGGAAGTTTCAGGGTGGCTGCCATCCAGATGGCTTCAGGGCCCCAGGTTGACGCCAACTTGTCCGAAGCGGAGCGGCTCATCAAGATGGCGGCCGACCAGGGGGCTTCCCTGGTGGCCCTGCCGGAATATTTCGCCATCATGGGCATGCATGAAAACGACAAGGTGCAAATTGCCGAGCCGTTCGGCAAGGGGCCCATCCAGGAGTTCCTGGCGCGCACGGCCAAGCGCTTCGGGGTCTGGATCATTGGCGGATCCGCCCCCATCAAAAGCACCGACCCCGCAAAAATCCGCAACAGCAGCCTGGTTTACGACAGTGAAGGGCATTGCGTGGCGCGCTACGACAAGATTCACCTGTTCGGCTTTCAGCGCGGGGCGGAACGCTATGAAGAAGCGCGCACCATCCAGCCGGGCAGCGAAGTGGTGACGGTGGAGACCCCTTTCGGGAAGCTCGGCCTTTCCATCTGCTACGACCTGCGCTTTCCCGAGCTCTACCGCGCCATGGGGCCGGTGGACCTCCTGTTCGTGCCTTCCGCTTTTACCGAAACGACCGGGCGTGCCCACTGGGAAACCCTGATTCGCGCCCGGGCCATTGAAAACATGGCGTACGTGGTGGCGCCGGCCCAGGGCGGGTACCACATGAACGGCCGCGAAACCCATGGGTCCACCATGATCGTGGACCCCTGGGGCGTGATTCTGGACCAGTTGCCGCGCGGCTCCGGCGTGGTGATTGCCGGCGTCAACCCGATCCACCAGGCCGACCTGCGCGCCAGCCTGCCGGCATTGGCGCACCGCACCGTGGGCCTGCCGGCCCCCAAGAAACCCAAGACAGGAACTGCATGATGTCCCCAGACGCACTGGCGCTTGCCCAGGCCACCTTACTGACGCCGTACGCACTCGATCCTTCCAGCCTGGACCGCGTGTTCGGCGATATCCTGACCCATCACGTGGATTACGCCGACCTCTACTTCCAGTATTCCCGGGCGGAAGGCTGGAGCCTGGAAGAAGGCGTGGTGAAATCCGGCTCGTTTCACATCGAGCAGGGGGTTGGGGTGCGCGCCCTCAGCGGGGAAAAAACCGCCTTTGCCTATTCCGAAGAAATAAACCTGCATTCGCTCGAACAGGCAGCCCAGGCCACGCGCGCCATCGGCCGCGCCGGGCAGAGCGGCCGGCAACAGGTCCTGCGCGTCACGCCGGAAGTGCCCCAGCTCTATCTGGCGCACGATCCCCTGAAAACACTGCAGGACAGCGAGAAAGTGGCTTTGCTGGAGCGGCTGGAGCGCTTTGCCCGGGCCGTCGATCCGGGCGTGACGCAGGTCATGGCTTCGCTGGCCGGCGAATACGAACTGGTGCTGGTGGCCCGCAGCGACGGGCGCCTGAGCGCGGACGTGCGGCCTCTGGTGCGCGTTTCCCTGCAAGTCATCGCAGAGCGGGATGGACAGCGCGAACAGGGCTCGGCGGGCGGCGGCGGCCGTTTTGGCTACGAATATTTCACGGACGCCGTGCTGCAGGACTATGCCCGCCAGGCCGTGAACCAGGCGCTCACCAATCTCGAGGCACGGCCGGCACCGGCCGGACCCATGACGGTGGTGCTGGGATCCGGCTGGCCGGGCATCCTGCTGCATGAGGCCATCGGGCACGGACTGGAAGGCGACTTCAATCGCAAGGGAACTTCTGCCTTTGCCGGGCGCATTGGCGAGCGCGTGGCCGCTCCCGGAGTCACGGTGCTGGATGACGGCACCATTGCGCGCCGGCGCGGCTCGCTCAATCTCGACGATGAAGGCAACCCGACGCAGTGCACGACCCTCATCGAAGATGGCATCCTCAAAGGCTACATTCAGGACAGCCTCAATGCCCGGCTCATGGGCATGCCGCTGACCGGAAACGGGCGCAGGGAGTCTTTTGCCCATATTCCGCTGCCGCGCATGACCAATACCTACATGCTCAACGGCAACCGCGATCCCCAGGAAATCATTGCGTCGGTGGAGCGCGGCCTTTACGCCGTCAATTTCGGCGGCGGGCAGGTGGACATCACGAGCGGCAAGTTCGTTTTTTCCGCGGCCGAAGCCTGGATGATCGAAAACGGCAAGCTGGCCTATCCGGTCAAGGGGGCGACCCTCATTGGCAATGGTCCGGACGTCCTGACGCGGGTCAGCATGATCGGCAACGACATGGCGCTGGATCCCGGCGTGGGCGTGTGCGGCAAGGAAGGACAGAGCGTTCCCGTGGGCGTTGGCCAGCCCACGCTGCGCGTTGATGGATTGACAGTGGGCGGGACGGTCTAGGGTTTGATAAAATACCGGGTTTACTGACGAAATCGGCTGCGTGAGCGCCAGGATTCCCGACCATGACCACTGCCCCTACCCATAAAATCGACGACGTTCGCGTTCGCGAAATCAAGGAACTGCTGCCCCCGGTCCACCTGTTGCGGGAATTCCCGATGTCGGAAGAAGCCGCGCAGGTGGTGTACGACACCCGTCAGCAAATTCACCGCATTCTGCACGGCGCCGACGATCGCCTGCTGGTCGTCGTGGGCCCGTGCTCGATTCATGATCCGAAAGCGGCGATGGAATACGCCACCCGGCTCAAGGCGGTCAAGGAGCGCTGGGCCGGCGAGCTGCTGATCGTGATGCGCGTGTATTTCGAGAAGCCGCGCACCACCGTGGGCTGGAAAGGGTTGATCAACGATCCCCACCTGGACGGCAGCTTCCGCATCAACGAAGGCCTGCGCCTCGCGCGCGGCCTGCTGCTCGACATCAATGCCATGGGCATGCCGGCCGGCACCGAGTTTCTCGACCTCATCACGCCCCAGTATTTTGCCGACCTCATCAGCTGGGGCGCGATCGGGGCACGCACCACGGAAAGCCAGGTGCACCGCGAACTGGCTTCGGGCCTGTCCTGCCCGGTGGGTTTCAAGAACGGAACGGACGGCAACCTGCGGATCGCGGTGGACGCCATCCGGGCCGCCCAGCAGCCGCACCATTTCCTGTCCGTCACCAAGGCCGGCCATTCGGCCATTGTGGCCACCAATGGCAACGAGGATTGCCATGTCATCCTGCGCGGCGGCAAAACCACCAACTACGATGCCGCCAGCGTGGACGCGG
>JAJZPY010000003.1 GCA_021811005.1 Pseudomonadota bacterium | reverse complement strand
TGGCGCGTGAGAATCATCACTTCGCGCACCGGCATGTCGGGCGACACGATGATCGGGTCGCGCACCACGCCGGATTCGAAACGCTTGACCTTGGCCACTTCGGACGCCTGCTGCGCCGCATTCAGGTTTTTGTGGATGATGCCGATGCCGCCTTCCTGCGCCAGCGCAATGGCAAGCCGGGCTTCCGTCACGGTATCCATGGCGGCAGACAGGAGCGGCAGGTTGATGTTGAGGTTGCGGGTCAGTCGCGTGGCGAGGCTGACGTCTTTCGGCAGGACTTCAGAGTGGGCCGGAATGAGCAGAACATCATCGAACGTGAGTGCCTTTTGGACAACTCGCATGGCAATATCCCTTGGCAAAACGGCATTATACGCAAGTCCGCCCCGGACTCCAAACCGCTAGGACCGTTCTGCCCGGCTGCGCCGCAAGGCCTTGGGGTCGGCCAGGCGGGGCCGGTAAACCTCCACCCGGTCGCCGGCCTTGAGCACCGTGGACAAGGCGCGCACCCGCCCGCAAATGCCCACTGCCTGGCGTGCCAGGTCGATTTCGGGATGGCGTTCCAGCAGGCCCGAACGGCGCAGCGCCGCCTCCAGCGTGCAGCCCACTTCCACCTCGAGGGTCAGGAGCGTCTGCCGCTCCGGCAACGCGTAGGCCACCGTCACTTGCACCGCGCGGCTTCCCCGTACACCACCTGGGCGCGCGCCACGAAGGCATCCACCATGGAATTGGCGATGCCGTTGAACACCGGCCCCACCACTTTCTCCAGCAGCTTGCTGGCAAAGGTCCATTCCAGGGAAAAGGCGATTTTGCAGGCCCCGGCCTGCAGCGGCGTAAAGCGGAACTCGCCGCGCAGGTGGCGAAAAGGCCCCCGTTCCAGGTCCATCACCAGGGATTCGCCCGGCACCGAACTGTTGCGCGTGGTGAACTGCTGCTTGAGCCCGTGGAAATTGATGTGCAGCGTCGCCACCGTGAGCGCGCCGTCGCTTTCATGCACGTCGGCCCCGCTGCACCAGGGCAGAAACTGCGGATAGGCGGGAATGTCATGCACCAGTTCCCACATGTCGCGGGCCGAGTGCATCACCAGAACGGATTTTTCCACACGCGTCATGGCATACCTGATGGGCTAGAATGGCGGATCACTGCGCGAAGATACCGAATTATGAGCATTGCCGACAATCGAAAGGCGTTTCACGACTACTTCATCGAGGAGCGCCACGAGGCCGGGCTGGTCCTGGAAGGCTGGGAAGTCAAGGCCATCCGGGCCGGACGGGCCCAACTCAAGGAAGCCTACGTGGTGATCCTGTCGGGCGAACTCTACCTCATCGGCGCCCACATCAGCCCCCTGCCCACCGCTTCCACCCACGTGCGGCCGGATCCCACGCGCACGCGCAAGCTGTTGCTGCACGCCGAGGAGATCGCCAAACTGGTGGGGAAGGTGGAACGCGCGGGCTACACCCTGGTGCCGCTCAACCTGCATTACAGCCGCGGCCGCATCAAGCTGGAAGTGGGACTGGCCAAAGGGAAAAAGCAGCACGACAAGCGCGAAGCCGAGAAGGAACGCGACTGGCAACGCGAAAAACAGCGCCTCATGCGCCAGCGATGACCTGTCAGGTAAACAGGACGAAAGCGATGGCGCCGAGAAACAGAAGGGCGAAAAGGGTCTCTAGCATGCAGATAAAAGTAAACACAAACGCGCGATTCGTCAAATGAGTCCAATTCACACCTCCCGCAAGGCCTACTGGCGCATCCTGCTGGCCGCCGCCGGTGTCCTGATGGTCACCATGGGCTTGCGCCAATGCCTGGGGCTGTTCGTGGGCCCGCTGCACCTGGGCACCGGGGTCAGCATCGTGGCCCTGAGCCTGGCCCTGGCGATCGGCCAGTTCGTGTGGGGGGCATCCCAACCCCTGTTCGGCCTGCTGGCGGAGCGCATCGGGGCGTTCCAGGTCATGGTGCTGGGCGCCGGGCTGATGGCGCTGGGCCTGGCCGCCACGGCCTTCGCCACTTCCCCGCTGGGACTGGCCCTGACTTTCGGCGTCCTGGTGTCCGCCGGGGCCGGCGCCGGCAGCTTTGCCCTCCTCATTTCGGCGGCAGCCCGGGCCCTGCCCCCACAGCAGCGCGCCTTTGCCGCCGGTTTCATCAACGCCGGCGGCTCCTTCGGGCAATTCCTGTTTGCCCCGCTGGCCCAGGCCGCCATTTCCGCCCTGGGATGGATGAGCGCGCTGTGGGTGATGGCGGCCGCCACCCTGGCCACGATTCCTCTGGCGCTGGGTTTTACCCGCGCCTCCCCGCCGGATGATGGCGATGCCGGCGCCACCCACCTGCCGGCGGGAACCCAGATGCGCCAGGCGTTCAAAAACCGCAGCTACTGGTGCCTGCATGCAGGCTATTTCACCTGCGGCTTCCACGTGGCGTTCCTCACCACCCACCTGCCCGGCTACGCCGCCTTGTGCGGCATGCCCGAAGGCGTGTCGGCCCTGGCCCTGTCCCTGATCGGGTTTGCCAACATTTTCGGGAGCCTTTTTGCCGGCTGGCTGGGCGGGCGCATGCGCATGAAGTACATCCTGTTCGGCATGTATGCCCTGCGCGCCCTCATGATCCTGGTGTTTCTGGGCGCCCCCAAGACGGCGCTCAATTTCTATATTTTCGGGGTGGGCATGGGCGTGACCTGGCTCGCCACCGTGCCCCCCACGGCCGGCCTGGTGGGCAAGCTGTTCGGCACGCGCCATCTGGCCACCCTGTTTGGCCTGACCTTGCTCACCCATCAGGTGGGGGGCTTTTTCGGGGCCTGGCTGGGCGGCGTGGCGGTGGCCCGCAGCGGCAGCTACGATGCCCTGTGGATGGCCGATGCGCTGCTCGCCGCCGGCGCCGCCCTGATCAATTTGCCGATCCGGGAAGCCCCGATGCGGGCAGCGGCGGCCCCCGCCCAACCATGAGCAATACTTATTGTCCCGATAAGAATTACTGAGTATTGCTTATACCAATCCCCCGCTATGATCCGACCTGTGCGTCCTGAAACGGGCGACAGCAGGTAAAATCACAACGATCCCGCGGGAGGAACCCATGCCTATGGGCCGCATGACCTTATCCAAGTTCTTGATCGAAAACGTCGGCGGCACCCGTGATGGTGCGGCCCTGGCGGCGCTTCTGGTGGATGTGGCCGCGGCCGTCAAGGCGATTGCCGCGCTGTGCTCCAAGGGAGCCTTGAGCGGCGCGACGGGCTCGCTTGATTCCATCAACGTGCAGGGCGAAACGCAGAAACCCCTGGACGTGCTGTCCAACAACGAGTTCGTCAACGTGTTCCAGATGGGCGGACTGGTGGCCGGGCTCGCTTCCGAAGAAATGGACGACCCCATTCCCATTGAAGCCCCCAACCGGCGCGGCCCGTTCCTGGCCGTGTTCGACCCCCTGGACGGTTCTTCCAACATCGACGTGAACGTCTCGGTGGGTTCCATTTTCTCCATCCTGCACGCGCCCGAATCGGGCGATACCGTGGCAGGGGACTACCTGCAACCCGGCCAGCGCCAGGTGGCGGCGGGCTATGCCCTGTACGGCCCGGCCACGCTGATGGTGCTGACGGTGGGCAGCGGCACCCACGGCTTCACCCTGGACCGGGAAGTGGGCAACTTCGTGCTGACCCACCCCGACATCCAGATTCCGGCCGACACCAGCGAATTCGCCATCAACACCTCCAACGAACGTTTCTGGGAACCGCCCGTGACGCGCTACGTGTCGGAATGCAAGGCCGGCAAGACCGGCCCGCGCGAACGCGATTTCAACATGCGCTGGATCGCCTCCATGGTGGCGGAAGTGCACCGCATCCTCATGCGCGGCGGCATTTTCATGTACCCGCGCGACACCAAGGATCCTTCCAAGCCGGGGCGCCTGCGCCTGCTGTACGAAGCCAATCCCATGAGCTTTCTGGTGGAACAGGCAGGCGGCGTGTCCAGCACCGGGCGCGAGCGCCTGCTGGACCTCGTGCCTTCCCAGATTCACCAGCGCGTGCCCGTGATCCTGGGCTCGCGCAACGAGGTGGAGCGCTTGGTGCGCTACCACGCCGAATACGACACCGGAACCGACAAGCCTTACGAATCCCCGCTGTTCAGCGAGCGCGGACTGTACCGGTCCTGATTTCCCCCCATTGCCGAGCGAGGTATCGTCCCATGTCCCGCAAACACCCCATCATTGCCGTCACCGGTTCTTCGGGCGCCGGAACCACCACGGTCATGAACAGCTTCAAGCACATTTTCCGGCGCGAACAGATCGCCGCCCAGGTCGTGGAAGGCGATTCCTTTCACCGTTATGACCGGGCCGGCATGCGCGAGCAGATGAAAGCCGAGGAAGCTCGCGGCAACCTGCATTTCAGCCACTTCGGCCCGGAAGCCAACCTGCTGGAAGAACTGGAAGCCCTGTTCAAGTCCTACGGAGCCTCGGGCACTGGCAAGGTCCGGCGCTACCTGCACGACGACGCGGAAGCCGCTCCCTACAAGCAAAAGCCCGGGACTTTCATTCCCTGGGAAGACATCCCGGCCAACACCGACCTGATGTTCTACGAAGGGCTGCATGGCGGCTACGCCGACGACAAGGTCAACATTGCCGCCCAGGTGGACCTGCTGGTGGGCGTGGTGCCCATCATCAACCTGGAGTGGATCCAGAAACTGCATCGCGACCAGAAGCTGCGCGGCTATTCCCAGGAAGCTGTGACCGACACCATCCTGCGCCGCATGCCGGATTACGTGAGCCACATCTGCCCGCAGTTTTCACACACCCACGTGAACTTCCAGCGCGTGCCCACGGTGGACACGTCCAATCCATTCATCGCCAAGGACATTCCTTCCGCCGACGAAAGCATGGTGGTGATCCGCTTTGCCAACCCGCGCGGCATCGATTTCCAGTATCTGCTGTCCATGCTGCACGATTCCTGGATGACGCGTCCCAATTCCATCGTGATTCCCGGCGGCAAGATGGGACTGGCCATGCAGCTCATTTTCACGCCCATGATCCTCAAGCTGCTGGACATCAAGCGCAAGGCCTTCTGATCATGCACACCCTGCCCCGCTTCATCATGTTCGACCTTGACGGCACGCTGGTGGACACGGCGAGCGAAATCGCCGAAGCCGTCAACCGCACCCTGGCGGAAGCGGGTCTGCCGCCCCTGCCCGCGGACCAGATTCGCAACTGGATCGGCAAGGGCACGGCCTGGCTCTTCGGCAATGCCTTGGGCGCCGCCACCCAGGGTCGCGAAGGGCCGAAATCCACGCTGTTCGAGCAGCTCTACCCGCGCTTCATCCATCACTATGCCGCGGTCAACGGCGAATACAGCGCCCCCTACCCCGGCGCCCAGGCCGTGCTGAAAGAGCTGCGCCAGGCCGGCTGCCGCCTGGGCGTGGTCACCAACAAGGAACGCAGCCTGACCCTGCAGCTGCTGGAACGCCATGCGCTCAGCACGCAATTCGACGTGGTGGTGGCCGGCGGCGACACGCCCCAGGGCAAACCCAGCCCGCTGCCCCTGCAGCTGGCGCTGGAACGCGCCGGAGTGGAGCAGGAAGAAGCCCTGTTCGTGGGGGACTCCAGCAACGACGTGCAGGCGTCGCGCAACGCGGGAGTGGCTGTGTGGGCTTTCAACCACGGGTACAATCACGGAGAACCCATTGCTGCGGCCGGCCCGGACGCTGTGCTCGACAGCTTTGAGGAACTTGAAATGCGCCTGGGCATGACCCCGGGACGCGCAGTAACTGTTTGAATTTAAAACATCCAAGGAAAAATCATGGCTCTCATTTCCCTCCGGCAACTGCTCGATCACGCAGCTGAAAACGGCTATGGCCTGCCCGCCTTCAACGTCAACAACCTGGAGCAGATCCAGGCCATCATGGAAGCGGCGAGCGCCGTCAACAGCCCGGTGATCATGCAGGGTTCCGCCGGCGCCCGGAAATATGCCGGCGAACCGTTCCTGCGCAAGCTGATCGAAGGGGCGGTGGAAATGTATCCCGACATTCCGGTGTGCATGCACCAGGACCATGGCGCCAGCCCGGCCGTGTGCCAGCGTTCCATCCGCTCCGGATTTTCCAGCGTGATGATGGACGGCTCGCTCATGGAAGACATGAAGACTCCCTCCACGTTTGAATACAACGTGCGCACCACCAAACAGGTGGTGGACATGGCCCATGCCGTGGGCGTGTCGGTGGAAGGCGAACTGGGCTGCCTGGGCTCGCTGGAGTCCGGCATGATGGGCGAGGAAGACGGCCATGGCGCGGAAGGCAAGCTTTCCCACGACCAGCTGCTCACCGACCCCGAACAGGCCGCCGATTTCGTGCGCCAGACCGGCGTGGATGCGCTCGCCATCGCCATCGGCACCAGCCACGGCGCCTACAAGTTCACCAAGGCCCCCACCGGCGAAACGCTCGCCATCTGGCGCGTGAAGGAAATCCATGCGCGCATTCCCGGCACCCACCTCGTGATGCACGGTTCCTCTTCCGTGCCCCAGGACTGGCTGGAAGTGATCCGCGCCAACGGCGGCGACATCAAGGAAACCTACGGCGTACCGGTGGAAGAAATCGTGGAAGCCATCAAGCACGGGGTGCGCAAGGTCAACATCGACACCGACATCCGGCTCGCCATGACCGGCGCCATTCGCGCCCACCTGTTCAAGAACCCTTCCGAATTCGACCCGCGCAAGTTCCTGATCGACGCCCGCAAGGCCGCCATGGGCATTTGCAAGCTGCGCTTCGAAGCCTTCGGCAGCGCGGGCCAGGCCAGCAAGATCAAGCCCCTTTCCATGGAAGCCATGAGCGAGCGCTACGCCAAGGGCGAGCTGGCCCCGAAAATCCGCTAATCCCCATTCCCTTTTCAGAGATTGCCCATCATGACCGAAGGCCTTGCCCGCCAGCACACCACGCTCATGGCCAACAGCATCCGCGTCCTTTCCATGGACGCCGTGCAAAAGGCCAATTCCGGCCATCCCGGCGCCCCCATGGGGATGGCCGAAATGGCGGTGGCCCTGTGGGGACGCCACCTCAGGCACAACCCGGCCAACCCCCATTGGGCCGACCGTGACCGTTTCGTCCTGTCCAACGGGCATGCGTCCATGCTGCTCTACACCCTGCTGCACCTGACGGGCTATGACCTGTCCATGGACGAAATCAAGCATTTCCGGCAACTGCACAGCAAAACGCCGGGGCATCCCGAATACGGCCTCACGCCGGGCGTGGAAACCACCACCGGCCCGCTTGGCCAGGGCATCGCCAACGCCGTGGGCATGGCGCTGGCCGAACGCATGATGGGCGAACAGTTTAACCGCCCCGGTCACACCCTGGTGGACCATCACACCTACGTGTTCATGGGCGATGGCTGCATGATGGAAGGCGTAAGTCAGGAAGCCTGTTCGCTGGCCGGCACCCTGAAACTGCGCAAGCTGATCGCGTTCTGGGACGACAACGGCATTTCCATCGACGGCCATGTCACGGGCTGGTTTGCCGAAGACACGCCCAAGCGTTTCGAAGCGTACGGCTGGAACGTGGTGCGCGGCGTGGACGGCCATGACGTGGCGGAAATTTCGGACGCCATCGAGGCGGCCAAGCAAAGTGACCGCCCCACCCTCATCTGCTGCAAGACCATCATCGGCCACGGCAGTCCCAACAAGGCCGGCACCCACGACGTGCACGGCAGCCCGCTGGGCCCCGACGAAATCGCGGCCGTGCGCATGACCCTGGGCTGGGCTTACGGTCCCTTTGAAATTCCCGCCGACGCCTACCAGGCCTGGGATGCCCGCCCCCGCGGCGAAGCCCAGGAAACCGAATGGAACCAGCGCTTCAAGGCCTATCAGGCGGCCTATCCCGCAGAAGCGGCGGAATTCCTGCGCCGCATGAAAGGGGAACTGCCGGCCCAGTTTGAAATATCGGCCCTGGAGTTCATTGCCAAGTGCCGCGACAAGGGCGAAACCATCGCCACCCGCAAGGCCAGCCAGAACACCCTGGAAGCGTTCGGACCGGTGCTGCCGGAATTTTTTGGCGGCTCGGCCGACCTTACGGGATCCAACCTCACCAACTGGAGCGGCAGCGTGCCGCTGGATGCCGTCAAGCCGGGCAATTACCTGAGCTACGGCGTGCGCGAGTTCGGCATGAGCGCCATGATGAACGGCATCACCCTGCATGGCGGCTTCATTCCCTATGGCGGCACGTTCCTGACGTTCTCCGACTACAGCAAAAACGCCCTGCGCATGGCCGCCCTCATGAAAATCCGTTCGATTTTCGTGTTTACCCACGACTCCATCGGTCTGGGCGAAGACGGCCCCACCCACCAGTCAGTGGAACACGTCTCCACCCTGCGCCTGATTCCCCACATGGACGTGTGGCGCCCCTGCGACACCACAGAAACGGCCGTGGCCTGGTCATCGGCCGTGCGCCGCGCCCATGGGCCCACCTGCCTCATCTTCAGCCGCCAGAACCTGCCATTCCAGTCGCGTACGCCCGAGCAGATCGTGGACATCGCGCGTGGCGGCTACGTGCTGCGCGAAGCGGAAGGCATGGCCCAGGCCGTGCTGATCGCCACCGGATCGGAAGTGGGGCTGGCGGTGGAAGCGCAGAAACTGCTGGCAGCGGAAGGCATTCCGGTGCGCGTGGTGTCCATGCCCGCCACCACCACCTTCGACCTGCAGGAACGCGACTACCGCGAAGCCGTGCTTCCGCCCCACATCCCCAAGGTGGCGGTGGAAGCCGGCAGCACCGCCCTGTGGTGGAAATACGGCTGCAAGGCCGTGCTGGGCATCGACACTTTTGGCGAGTCGGCACCCGCCGGCGCCCTTTTCAAACACTTCGGCCTGACCGCCGAAGGGCTCGCCCAGACCGTCCGGAACATCCTGTAACTTCAAAAAATCATACTGCATCGCAACATGCCTTTCCGGAGGCATGTTGCATTTGTGCCTTCCTTGGGTTTTCTCTTGTTGCGTTTTTGCGACTTCGTCTTGACATTACAAGCGTGTGAATAGAAGCTATGCCCAGCGGGTGTTTGTCCCAACTAATAACAAAGCGCCCGCAAGCAATCAGCTGTACGCAGTTCCTTCAGAAAAACACTTAGGGGGTTTCACGATGAAGTTAACAAGCCTGCTGGAAAGGGCGCGGCGACCATTGCTCGCGCTCTTGGGTGTGGTAACCCTGGCAGCCTCGATGGATGCCAGTGCCATCCCGGTCTTTGCACGACAGACCGGTTTCAAATGCGTCGCCTGTCACGTGGGTGGCGAGTATCCGCAGCTCACTTCGCTGGGCCGCATGTTCAAGTTGACCGGTTACACCTTGGGCAACGCGAACGATATTTTCAACCTCACCACCAACATCGACCGTCCGCCGGTTGCGGTCATGCTGCAAACCGCACGCCAGTACTACACCAACACCACCCCGGCTGCTGGCAACGGGAGCGCACCGTCGTCCTCGTTTGACCTGCAGGTGGTCAGCCTGTTCACCGGCGGCCACATCACCGATAACCTCGGTGCCTTCGTGCAGTGGACCTGGAACAAGTATGACGGCAACATCACGTCAGGCAGCCAGTACACCCAGTCTTCCGGCATCGACAACACGGAATTCCGCTGGGCGGACCGCATTGTGGGCAAGGACACCGACCTGATTTACGGTTTCTATGCCAACAACCGCTCCACCATGTCCGATGTGTGGAACAGCACGGAAAACTGGACTTCCGACTGGATCGGCTACTTCAACGGTGGTGGCGCGCAAGCTCCCGGAACCTTCCTGATGGGCTCATCGGCCCAACATGCCGAAGTGGGTGCAGGTGCCTACGTGTTCAAGGACAAAACCTGGTACGGCGAACTGGGCGTGTACAAGTCCATCACCCACGGTCCCCTGTCTTTCATGACGGGTGGTGCCACGGGCTCCGGTGGCGTGCCTGAACTGGATCCGTCCCCCTACTACCGTTTTGCCTACAACAAGGAATGGGGTCCCCACAGCTTCCAGGCCGGTATCCACGGCATGACGTCGTATGTTCATAACAACGACGTTCTGGGGTATTCCGACTGGTCCGGCTCCGTCAGCACCTACCGCGACTACGGCATTGATGCCCAGTACCAGTACGTGCTCGACCCGCACTACTTCTCGGCCCACTTCCGTGTCACCCACGAGGACATGAACAACGTCCTGGGCATGCCGAACTCCTCGGGCCTGGTTCCGACCAACCCCACGGACACCCTGAACGAAACCTGGGCTGACGTGACCTACATTTACAAGGCCAAGTACGGCGCCATGCTGTTCTACCATGGGGCTACCGGCAGCAACGACACCGGCCTGTATGCGTTCACGCCCAACGGCAGCCCCAACTGGCAGTCCTGGATGCCAAGCGTGTTCTGGGCCCCGGCACAAAATATCCGCATCGGCTATATGTACACGTTCTACACCCAGATGGGTGGCACGAGCGGTCAAATGGCCGGCGCCAACAACCTGAGCGCGCATGACTTCAACACGTCCATGCTCTACGCCACGTTGATCTACTAAGAGAGGGATGAATATGAAACAGATCACCAAAATTCTGACCCTTTCGGCCGTTGCGCTGGCATTGAGTGCCTGCTCCACGGGTCTTGACCGCAGCCGCAGCCTGCTCAATCCCGACGTGTCGGGTCACACCCTGGCCCAGCAAGTGTGTTCCATTTGCCACGGCGACGTGGGCAGCAACGTGAACGGCAATTCGGTCAACCCGACGTTCCCGATCCTGGCAGGTCAGCAGGAAGTGTACATCGTGGCTGAACTGCAGGAATTCCAGACGCACCACCGCAAGGATGATGCCGGCCAGGCCATGATGTGGGGCATCACCCGCGACATGACGCCGAAGCAGATGAAGGAACTGGCCGAATACTTCTCGCATCAGAAACCGTTGCCCAACCCCGGCACTGCCGAGGCCGATCCGGCCATGGTGAAAGCCGGCCAGAAAATCTTCAACGAAGGTTTCCTGGAAAAGGCAGTTCCGCCCTGCATGGCTTGCCACGGCGCCAATGCCGAAGGCAATGGCCCGATTCCCCGTCTGGCCGGCCAGCATGCGGACTACCTCTACAAGCAGCTGATGGCTTTCAACGACGACGCCCAGCGTGAAGAGGAAAACGAGAAACATCACCTGAACTCGAATGGTGATGACCTTGAGCGTCCGGCGGGTGTGGCCATGGAAGGCATCGCCCATGGCCTGAGCGACATGCAGAAGCACGAAGTGTCGCTCTACCTGCAATCGCTGAAGTAAAAAACACAAGTCAAGCGAAGCACAGACTTCGCACTCAAAACGCCCTGCCCTGCAGGGCGTTTTTTTTGCTCCTAGCGTCCGCCCGACACGTCCAGGATAGTGCCGGTGGTGTACGAAGCCTCCTTCGACAGCAGCCAGAGCACGGCGCGCGCCACTTCCTCGGGCTGACCGCCGCGCTTCATGGGGACGCTCTCCTTCACCCGTTCAACCCGTCCGGGCTCGCCGCCGCTGGCATGAATGTCGGTGTAGATCACTCCGGGACTAACCGCGTTGACCCGGATGCCTTCCGCAGCCACTTCCCGGGCCAGCCCCACGGTGAGCGTGTCCACCGCCGCCTTGGCCGCCGCGTAGTCCACATACTCCCCGGCTGCCCCCAGGCGCGCCGCGCGGGATGACAGGTTGACAATGGCGCCGCCGCGCCCGCCGTGCCGGGTGGACATGCGCCGCACCGCTTCGCGCGCGCACAGGAAACTGCCGGTCACATTGACGGCCAGGATCCGCTCCAGGCGCGCGGCATCCATGGCCTCCACCCGGGCCTGGGGGGCCAGGATGCCCGCATTGTTCACCAGGGCGTCCACAGGACCCAAGGTCGCATCCACGGCCTGGAACAGGGCCACCACTTCGGCTTCCACGGATACGTCGGCCTGCAGGGCGACAGCCCGGCCCCCTGCCCGCGCAATATCCGCCACCACGCGTTCAGCCGCAGTGCGATCCCTGCGGTAATTGACGCACACGGCGTAACCCGCGGCGGCACCCAGCCGCGCCACGGCAGCCCCGATGCCGCGGGACGCACCGGTCACCATCAGAACCGGCAGCATGCGACGGCTCCGGAATAAGGGGCAGTACGTATAGGTAGTTGCATGTATTCAGCCTTGGGCAACAGGGGTATAGGGTTCCAATTTGGCAGATCGGGGTATTCCTGTCATCCCGTGTTATTTCAACAAGGAGAATCGTCATGTCCTACCGAGCCAAACACTTGCTGACGCTGGCCGCCCTGCTGACCGGTTTCGGCCTGGCTGGATGCGCCACCACCGAGGAGGTCAACAATGCCGCGGCCGCGGCCCGTCACGCCCAGGCCACCGCAGACGAAGCCGTGGCGCGCGCCGAAGCAGCGGCCACTTCAGCCCAGACAGCCCAGGCCAGCGCGAATGAAGCGAAAGCTTCGGCAGCGGCCGCCCTGAAAGCGGCGGATGAGGCCCGTGCGATGGCCGCCAGCACCAAGGCTGCCTGCAAGGAAACCGAAGAAAAGTGCAACCGCATGTTCCAGAAGTCCCTGCAGAAATAAGGAAGCGGTGAATCCGGTTCAGTGTGCGGGTTCCGCTGCAGGGACCGCCGGGAGCAAGACGGGAACGGGCAGGTTGTGCGCTTCGCGCGTCAGTTTCAGGGCCAGATCCCAGTCCACGACGGTGCCCGGCACCCGATGCGCCTGGGTGAGTACGGCGTCCACCATGGCGGTCAGGTTGGCGGCCGACCCCGCATCGCCCGCGAGCGGCACATGGGCCTGCAGATAAAGCCGGCCGTCAAGCCAGCCTGCCAGATTGGATTGATCCACGAAACGGACCGCAAGGCCAGTGCTCACCTGGCGAAACAGGTCGGCGACGTCTTCCGGATACAGGCGGATGCAGCCATGGCTCACGCGCCGCCCCACCCCGTAAGGCTTGTTGGTGCCATGAATGAGGTAGCCCGGCAAATCGAGCATCAAGGCAAAGTCACCCAGCGGGTTGTCAGGGCCGGCAGGAACCGATTCGGGCAGCACTTCCCCTTCCTGTGCATGTTCCTGCTGGATGGACGGGGGCACATGCCAGACGGGGTCAGCCACCTTGGAGGCGATGCGGGTGGACACCAGGGGCGTATTCCAGCCCATGCGCCCGATGCCGATGGGAAACGTGACCACTTCCGGGACTTCCCCCGCTGCAGGTACCGGAAAATAGAACAGGCGCATGGCGGCCAGGTTCACCACGATGCCGCGCCGCGGGCCGTCCGGCAGGATGAACTGGGTGGGCAACACCACGCGCGTGCCGGCACCCGGCAGCCAGGGATCGACCTTGGGGTTGGCCGCGATGATTTCGTCGTAGCCCAGATCGTGGCGCCGCGCGATGTCGAGCAGCGTGTCCTGTGCCGTCGCCACCACTTCCTGCACGCGCCCCACCAGGTCCGCGCCAGGCGGGAGCGGGTAGGTGGCCGCCAAAACGGACTGGAAAGCCAGACCGAGCAACACGGCTGCTCCCTGCAAGGTTTTTTGAAGCATGGACTGCATTCCAAGGGCTCCGGCAGGACCTTCCTGCTCAACTGCCAACGTAGCAAATGCCCCGCACGGTGACAAGGATGGACCCCGCGCTTCCCGTATCCCTGTTCCTGTGCGGCGACGTCATGACCGGACGCGGCATCGACCAGATCCTGCCCCACCCGGGCCAGCCACAGCTCACAGAATCCGTGGCGCGCTCGGCGCTTGATTACGTGCGTCTGGCCGAGCGCGTGTCAGGGCCGATCCGGCGCCCCGCGGATTTTTCGTACGTGTGGGGGGACGCCTTGGCCGAATTGCGGCACCAGCGTCCGGACGCGCGCATCATCAATCTGGAAACCGCGCTCACCACCAGCGCGCACCCCTGGCCCGGCAAGGCGGTGCACTATCGCATGCATCCGGCCAACGCCGCCTGCCTGACCGCGGCCGCCATCGACTGCTGCACGCTCGCCAACAATCATCTGCTGGACTGGGGCCGCCTGGGCCTGACGGAAACCCTGGACACCCTGCACCGGGCCGGCATCCATTGTGCTGGCGCCGGACGCAACGATGCCGCGGCCCAGGCTCCTGCCATTCTGGAACTGCCCGGCAAAGGGCGCCTGCTGGTATTTTCCTGCGCCACCGACGACAGCGGGGTGCCGGCAGAATGGTCCGCAGGCCCGGGACAGCCGGGCGTCTGCCGGCTTGCCGACCTGTCGCCCGCCGCCTTGCAGGACGTGGCGGAACGGGTGCATGGGGAAAAACGGCCAGGCGACCTGGCGGTGCTGTCCATCCACTGGGGCAGCAACTGGGATTTCACTGTTTCACGGGAAGCAAGGGATTTTGCGCACGGCCTGATCGACACGGCTGGCGTGGACCTGGTGCACGGGCATTCTTCCCATCACATCAAGGCCATCGAAATTCACCGCGGCCGGCCCATCCTGTATGGCTGCGGCGATTTCCTCAACGATTACGAAGGCATCCAGGGATACGATGCCTTCGGCTCGGGTTTTTCGTTCATGTATTTTCCGGTGCTGGACGCCGCAAGCGGGCAACTGCTGTCGTTCACGCTGGTCCCCACCGAGATTCGTGCCCTGCAGGTGCGCCATGCGGGAATGGCCGGAGCCGACTGGCTGTTCAACACGCTGTCGCGTGAATCCCGCCCTTTCGGAACGGACGTGGTGCGTGAAAGCGACGGGCGCTTCCGGTTGCAGTGGGAAAGGGGAACAACGCGCTGATAGGGTGCCGGGACCGGTTCCCCGCGAAGAAAACCGGCCCGAACCCGATATCAGAAGCGGCGGATGATGCCCACCGTGTAGGAATCTTCGTTGCCACGCGGGATGGCCACATTGTCTCCCACCGGCACCCGTTCCCAGCCGATGGCGACCGAGTACAGGTTTGTGAGCTTGCCTTCGAACCCGGCCCCGTAGGTTGTGCCGCCATGATTGGCCTTGGCACCGGTGATGTCCTTGGTATTGGCCGTGGACAGTCCCAGGCGGCCGTAGGCTTCAATCCGTTCCGTCAACGGCAGGTAACCGACGCCAGCCACGGAATAAGCGGAAGTCCGCTCGTTGCCGGCATTGAGGGCACCGGTGTCTTCGTACGCCACTTCAGCCGCAAAATATTCGCAATAGCGGTGGCCCAGCATGACGCCCAGCCCCGTGGACGCCCCGCCGGTGGTCAGGCGACTGGCCGAAACTCCCAGGTAGTTGTCCAAGCCCTTTTCAGCGTGCCCTTCTTCCGCAAAAACCGGAACCACGGACAGGCACAGCAATGCAGTCACAGCAAATCGTTTCATCCTCCACAACCTCTTTGTAGTTATTTAATTCTGTCTGAATGTCCCGGACGCCAGGCGTCTTGGGCCTCTGCGCACCAAAATGCAGCAGCCCTTATACCATACCTTGCGCCCGGTCAGCGGGCGGGCTTGCGTCCTGGCGCCGCGGGAGGGATGTATCCGGAAGCCCGGCACAAAATCACTTGCACGGGTTTTCCATTGTGGAAACGCGTCACATCGCAACAGGTGATCATCCTGCGCTCAGAAAGCTCCACCAACGAGTTGCGCACGCGGTCCCGCGTGAGCTTCAGTTCCTTGGCTATTTCGGAATCAAGGAGCTGTCCGCTTTTTTTGATGTGATCGAAAATCTGCGCTGTGGTCATGGCATGAGCCCTAATCAATGCCGGTGCGGCCTGGCAAATGAGTCGTGTAAAAGACAAAGCCCGGCGGGTGCCGGGCTTTGTTGTTGCCGGCAGCAAAGCTGCGCCAACTGCGTTCCGGTTACTCCGGACGGATGTTGGAAGCTTGCTTGCCCTTGGGGCCGGTCGTCACGTCAAAGCTGACGCGCTGACCTTCCGCCAAGGACTTGAAACCTTGTCCCTGGATTGCGGAGAAATGGGCGAAGTAGTCTTCATCCCCGTTCTCGGACGTGATGAAACCGAAACCCTTGGAGTCGTTGAACCATTTAACTGTACCGATTGCCATGTCTTGAATATCCTGAAAAAAATAAAGGGGAGCTGCCCCTGGTCGGGCGAGCGTCAAGACAGCGGGATGATGCGGGAGAAATTTCCGCGACAGCGGAATACTGAACCTAACAGCAACTGCACTACTTGAAGATCGCACACGACATTGTGCAATAAGTTGCAGGGAATTGCAATAGGTCTTTTTACCCAGGAAAATCATCCCGTTTCCCTCCGCCTAATGACCCGAACCAGCGGCACGCTGCCTGAAGAAGAGAAGCCAGGCCAGAATGAACACCACAAGCGCCACGGAGGCGCCGTAACGGCTCAAGGCCAGGCCGCCCGCGCTGACCGGCTTGTCCAGAAAATCCCCCACCACGGCACCCAGCGGCCGCGTCAGTATGAAGGCGGCCCAGAAAAGCGCCGTCCTGGAAATCGCGGTCCGGAAATACGCCCCCGCCACCAGCGCAATCAGCACCGAAAAAAGCACTGCACCGCCACCGTAGCCCAGTCCCGCCGAATCCGCCGTCCAGTCCCCCAGCGCCGTCCCCAGCGTTTGCGAGAACAGGATGGTGATCCAGTAAAAGACTTCGGTCCCGGAATCGCCCACGCTGCGAAAGGACACGCTGCCCAGGCTTTTTTTCCAGACCAGCAGCGACCCCGCCAGCAAGACAGCAAGCAGGATGGCACCTCCGGCATAGCCAATGCCCAGGGAGCGGTCGGCGAAGTCGGCCAGCGTCGTGCCCACCGTGGTGGTGGCGATGATCGTGATCCAATAGAGCAGCGGGTGAAATTTCCCCGACTTCACCTGAGCCGAAACCGCCAGCAGGAAAATCACTGCAAAAATCAGGGTGCTGATCAGATAACCCAGACCGAGGGACATGGAAACCGCATCACCGCCCGTCTCCCCCAAGGTGGTTGCGGCGATTTTGACAATCCAGAAACCCAGGGTGACTTCCGGGACTTTGCAACGCAGGTTTTGAACAACAGCAGAATTTTGGACCATAAAAAGACCTGTACACGGGTAACGACACTGTGCATCCCATGGTGGCAGGAAAATATTTCACAAAATGCGAAAACTGAAACGAGTCATTGAATCCTGCTCATGAAAGGTCACTGTGGAGCCGTCCACATCCCCGCAAAAGGCTCGGGAATCGCAAAAGTCATAGCCCGTGAAATGAGTGCTGCTCAGAATAATTGAAATGAAAACCTCCTGACCCTGATCGTAGAGCTGCTCGGGGTGGCCCGTGATGTGGCATTGCCGATGATGATCGAATACCGACACGTAGGCGTGATTCACCGACCCGCTGAACACATAGTTTTTACAGTGGGCATAGTCAAAGACTCCCGCGCCGGTCTTCCCGCTGGCCAATGCTCCTGCAATGTAGGCGATGCCTGCCCTTGTGAGTGGATGCATCGGTCACCTCCAATCTGCCCTGCCCGCTGTTTTGGGAATTCTGAACCTTTCATTATATGAAGGTTAAAAAATATGAATAATAATAAACCTCAAAGGATGATATTAATTCTGACGACTGTCCGTTAAACTCCCATTCGGAGCCTTTGAAATTATAGATCGGGGGAGTTTTATTATTTAAACTTATCGATGCGAGCCTGCCCCACCATGAAACCCAGCTGCGCCGATCCTTGCAATGAAATCCCGCTCTCGCAACATCCGTTGCGCTGCCAGTTTCAGGGGCGCCTGGAACGGAATATTGCACTGCAATGTCTGGGCACTGCCGAATGGCGCGACCTGGAGAAAATCCTGTCGGTGGTGGAAATCGACAAGGACGAAATCCTCCTGACCCAGGGATGCAGCGAAATGGGGCAGTTTTTCATCCTGGAAGGACTGCTCAAACGGGTGGTGACCAACAAGCAAGGCAAGGACATGACGCTGCGCTTTTCCGGCGAAGACGAGTTCGAAACCTGTTATGCCGCCTGGACCCTGGGCACGCGCTCTCCCTACAGCATCATTGCCCTCAGAAAAACCATCGTTGCCAAATGCTCCATGCCCGCATGGAAAACCTTTCTCGACGATCACAAAACGCTCAAGCACGATTTTGAATATCAGGTCATGCGGCACATGAGCGACATCATGGCCCACACCATCACGCTGCACCTGCTGGATGCCGCCGGAAGAATGGCCCGCTTCCAGCGCAAGCACCCCGAGTTTCTCGAACAACTGACCAAAAAAGATCTGGCCCAGTACCTGAACATCGCCCCGGAAACCCTCAGCCGCCTGATTCATCACGTCCACAATTAAAGCGGCCCACCCGTAATTCAGTATCCGATGCCTCCCATCGCCGCGCCGGGTTATTGCTTTTATTCTTTAATTCATTAGAATGTACGAATGAACAAACGATCCCTCAAAGACCTGCTGTACGAACAGGTGGCCCGCGTTGGCAGCGCCGTGGCCAGTCCCAAGCGCCTGGAACTGCTGGAAGTGCTGGCCCAGGGCGAGAAAACGGTTGAGCAGTTGGCCAGCGAACTGTCCATCGACATCAAGCTCGCCAGCGCCCACCTCAAGCGCCTGAAAGCCGCCCACCTCGTGACTTCCCGGCGCGCCGGCAAACATGTGGTGTACCAGTTGAGCGGCACGGACGTGGCCTTGCTGTGGGTCCAGTTGCGGCAGGTGGCCGAGGAACATCTGCTGGAACTGCGCCTGGCGCTGGACCGGATGGTGGCCAACCCTGAACACCTCACGCCCATGGCCCGCGAAGGATTGCTGGAGCAGGCAAGGCGGGGCGAAATCATCGTCATCGACGTGCGCCCAAGAGCGGAATACGACAGGGCTCACCTGCCCTATGCCCGTTCCATGCCCTTGTCGGAACTGGTCAGCCGCATCGCCGAACTGCCACGCAACCGGGAAATCGTGGCCTATTGCCGCGGCCCCTTCTGCCTCATGGCGGACGAAGCCATCGAAATGCTCAGGAACAAGGGACGCCAGGCGCGCAAGCTGTCGGATGGGGTGAGCGAATGGCAGGCTGCCGGCCTGCCGCTGGAAACCCTGGTCGTTACACCACAATAAAGAAAGGGTTGGCCCATACGAATCCAGAGGGGGACTATCTGGAGATTGCCATGAAAACCACGCTGTTCATTCTCAACGAAGCCCCTTACGGAAGCGAACGGTCCTACAACGGACTGCGGCTTGCCGGCGCCCTCTCTGCCCTGCCGGACCAGCAGGTACACCTGTTTCTGCTGGCCGATGCCGTCGCTGTCGCAAAAGCCGGACAGAAAGTACCGGATGGCTATTACAACCTGCAGCTCATGCTGGGCAAGGTTGTGCGCAAGGGTGCCGTGCGCCTGTGCGGTACCTGCATGGATGCGCGCGGACTCACCGATGCCGAGCTCGTCGAAGGCGCCCAGCGGTCCACGCTGGCGCAGCTTGCGCAATGGACCGCGGAAGCAAACCAGGTCCTGGTTTTTTAGGAGGTCTTATGTTCTTCAGGCAATTGGCCACGCGGGAAGCGACCTTGTCTTATTTCTTCGGCTGCACCGGCCTGGGCAAGTCCGTTGCCGTGGATGTGGTAGCGGGAGACGAAGACTGGTTTGTGGAAGAAGCGCGCCGGGCCGGCGTGCCCATCAATTACGTGATCGACACGCACGTGCATGCCGACCATTACTCGGGAGGCTGGAAGCTGGCCGCCCGCCTGGGCGTTCCGTACTGCTTGCATGAATCCAACCGTGGCGCCGTGCGCCACGATTTTGAAGCATTGCAGGACAACCAGCAGCTGGACGTGGGCAATGTCCGCGTGCAGGTGCTGCACACGCCCGGCCATACCCCCGACAGCATCTGCCTGCTGGTCACCGACAAGCGGCGCGGCGAAGCCCCGTGGTTTGTCATCACGGGCGATACCCTGTTCGTGGGTGCCGTGGGGCGCCCCGATCTGGCCGGGCATGAAGCGGAAATGGCCGGCATTCTGTACGACAGCCTGCACGGCCGGTTGCTGGTGTTGCCTGACGAGCTGGAAATCTTTCCGGGCCACCAGGCGGGCAGCGCCTGCGGCGCGGGCCTGTCGGGAAAACCTTCCTCCACCCTGGGTTTTGAAAAGCGCTGGAACCCCGCGCTCTCCATGACCCGGCCGGACTTCATCACCCAGGTGACGAGCGACATTCCGCCGCGCCCCGCCCAGATGGACGCGATGGTCAGGGCCAACCTCGGCCTGCCAGCATGAGGCCAGGCGGGCCGGCCGTTCAGCTGGGCCTGAAAAACAACCTCGGCCAGTTCCTTCTGCTGCTGCTGGTGAATGCTTTCGTGGGCGCCATGGTGGGGCTGGAACGCGGCATCCTGCCCCTCCTGGCAGAGACGGACTTCCATGTGCTGGGGCAGGTGGCCATCCTGTCGTTCATCGTGGTGTTCGGCATCACCAAAGCCCTGACCAACTATTTTGCCGGGCGGCTTTCCGACCGCTTCGGCCGCAAGCACGTGCTGGTCGCAGGTTGGCTGGTGGCGGCCCCGGTTCCTTTCCTGCTGATCTGGGCCCCCTCCTGGAACTGGATTCTGGTGGCCAACGCCTTTCTGGGCGTCAGCCAGGGACTCACCTGGTCCACCACCGTCATCATGAAAATCGACCTGGTGGGCCCGTCACGTCGCGGGCTGGCCATGGGGCTCAACGAATTTTCCGGCTACTTTGCCGTGGCAGGCAGCGCGCTTGCCACCGGCTGGATTGCCGCGCATTACGGGCTGCGCCCCCAGCCGTTCTACCTCGGCATCGGCTACGTGGTCATCGGCTTTTTGCTGTCGCTTCTTGCCGTGCGGGAAACCCGGCACCATGTGGCCCACGAGATCAAAGTGCACCATGAAGTCACCCGTCACCTCGGCATTCCTTCCCAGGGTGAAATATTCCGTCGATCTTCCTGGACCGACCCCAACCTTTCCAGCGTGAGCCAGGTGGGCCTGGTGAACAATCTCAACGACGGCATGGCCTGGGGCTTGTTTCCCCTGCTGTTTGCGGCAAAAGGCATGACGCTCACGCAAATCGGCCTGCTCACGGCCGCCTATCCGGCCGTCTGGGGCATTTTCCAGATATTCACGGGAGCCGCTTCGGACCGGATCGGTCGCAAGGGCCTGATCGTGGGAGGCATGTGGCTGCAAGCAGCCGGCATCGGCCTCACGGCCATCGCCAACACGTTCCCGGCCTTCATGGCCGGCGCCCTGTTGCTGGGATTCGGCACGGCCATGGTGTATCCCACGCTGCTGGCGGCCATCGGCGATGTGGCCCATCCTTCCTGGCGCGCTTCCGCCGTGGGCGTCTATCGCCTGTGGCGCGATCTGGGCTATGCGGTGGGCGCGCTACTGGCCGGCTTCACCGCGGAACAGTTCGGCCCGGCCACAGCCGTCTGGGCCGTGGCAGTGCTGACTTTCCTGTCCGGATTGGCAGCAGCATTGAGAATGGCGGAAACAAAACGAAGGCAGTGACCTGGCGACAATTGAAACAGAAATCCACTGAACGGGTCTTGCATGCAAGACTGTTACAAAATACGCTACATTTGCAATTAGCATATGTTGTAATAATCATATAACCATATGGCCGTATTAATCGGCCATATGAAATTCGACTTGCTGCGATTTTAGGGGGTAACGCAACATGAGTTGTGTCATGAGGCGTTAGTGCCTTTTTTTGTTTTTCAGAAGTCCTCGCAAGCGTCGGAAGTGGCCAGCTGTGCTTTCAGGTGAACACCCATGAGCCTTGCAAACCTCAATGTGCTGATCATTGAGGACGACGACTTCCAGCGCCGCATCCTGTCAGAGATCCTGCGATCGCTCGGAATTGAAAACCTTGCTCAGGCCAGCAACGGCAGGCAGGCGCTCGAAATCATCCACTCGCGGAACTCTGATCTGATCAACGTTGCCCTGTGCGACCTCAATATGCCTGAAATGGACGGCATGGAATTTCTGAGGCATCTGGGCGAGGAAAAACAGAATATTGCAGTCATACTCACCAGCGCCCTGAGCGGGAAACTGCTTTCCTCGGTGGGGCGAATGACCCGCCTGTACGGAATCAAGCTGTTGGGTACGATGGAAAAACCCGTCCTTCTGTCAGATCTGGAAGCGCTGCTTTTGAAGTACGAAGTCCAGACTGCAGCCAACGGAACGCAGAATCAGAAGCTGTTTTCTCTGGATGAAATTCTGCAAGCAGTGGATACCGACCAGTTCGAGCCATATTTTCAGCCCAAGCTCGACCTCCGGTCAAAGCGCATCGTGGGGGCGGAAGCGTTAGCCCGCTGGCTTCACCCAGAGCACGGTATCGTTGGTCCCGGCTCCTTCATACCCCTGCTTGAGAAAACGAAGAATATCGATGAACTGACTTTCCGCCTCCTCAAAAAAGCGGCCCTGGCCTGTCGCTCCTTCCACGAAAACGGATGCGTGCTGATCGTATCGGTCAATCTCTCGCTGGCCTCCCTGGATGATACGTCCCTTGCCGACCGGATCACCGACATCGTGAAAAGTGCCGGGATCGATCCGCAATACATCCGGCTCGAAGTGACCGAATCGGCCGCCATGACCAGCATTGCCCCGGCCCTGGAAAACCTGGCGCGGCTTTGCATGAACGGATTCTCCCTCTCCATCGACGACTACGGTACGGGCTCGTCGAACCTCCAGCAGCTCACGCGCATCCCTTTCAGCGAACTCAAGATCGACCAGTCTTTTGTGAAAGACTTCTCGGAGAACACGGCGTTGAAAATCGTGGTCCATTCGAGCATCGACATGGCCCGCAAGCTCAACGTGGAAAGCGTGGCCGAAGGGGTGGAGACGTTTCAGGACTGGACGTCCCTGAAAGAGGCCGGATGCGATACGGTGCAGGGCTATTTTGTCGGGAGGCCCATGTGCGAAAAAGATTTTCTCGACTTTATCCGAAACCACCGCCCCGAGTCGTTCGCTACCGAAGTGCCCACGCTTCAAACCAAGAAGAAAACACGGATACTGGTCGTCGATGACGACCACTTTACCCGGATGATCGTCCTGAGCGTGCTGCATGACCTGGGCTACTCAGAAATTCACGATGCAGAAAGCGCCGAGGCGGCCATCCATAAAATGGAATCGGAATCCTTTGATCTGGTCATCACGGACATCAACATGCCGGGAGGCATCAATGGCCTTGAATTCATCCAGATGATTCGCAGCGGGAAAACACGCGCCAATCCGGGAACCCGCGTCATGGTGCTGACCCTGTTTTCACAAACCGAAATACTGGGCGTTACCCTGGCCCTGGATGTGAACGGGTTCCTGCTCAAACCCATCATTCCCGCCGTGGCCGAAGAGCGCCTTGCAAAAGCCCTGTCCGAACAGTTCAAGCTGCGATCCTCCATTGCCTACGAGACGGTCAGAACCGAGTCTAAAATACTCGAAACCCTCCCCCGGAACAAAAACTTTGGAGCAACCGTCCTCAAGTCCGAACAAAGAGAAAGCGCTGAACCTGCCAGCCATTCCGTTCCGTTCTACCGGCTGCGGCCTGGCATGGTCCTGTCGGATGGGGTTCACTTGAAGGATGGCACCCTGATCCTTTCAGCAGGACATACACTGACGGAAGTCTCCATCAACCGCCTGAATGATCTTTTTGAGATGCTTCCCACGTTGAGCATGTCTGTTCATTGACCGACGAAACCCGAGGTCTGGCCATGACAAACAAACCTGATCCAGAAGCTGAAAAAAACGAGACACAGCCTCTTTGGTACGCCCAGGCCATGGAACAGCTGGTGGACGTGGTGCAGAAACTCTCCCTGGCCCGCAACCTGGACACGATCATGGACATCGTCCGGCATGCCGCGCGGGACATCACAGGCGCTGACGGCGCAACGTTCGTGCTGCGTGACGGAGACAAATGTTTTTACGCCGAGGAAGACGCCATCAGCCCGCTCTGGAAGGGACAGCGTTTTCCCATGAGCGCCTGCATCAGCGGCTGGGCCATGCTCAACCGAAAGGCTGCCATCATTGAGGACATTTACGCCGATTCGCGCATTCCAGCGGATGCCTATCGGCCCACATTCGTAAAAAGCCTGGCCATGGTGCCCATCCGCACCCTCGACCCGGTGGGGGCCATTGGAAACTATTGGGCAACCCCTCACCTTCCGACTCCCGAACAGGTCAAATTGCTGCAGGCGCTTGCCGACACCACGGCAGTGGCCATGGAAAACGTGCGCATCTACTCGGAGCTGGAACAGCGCGTACAACAGCGGACCTCCGAGTTGCAGGCCATACTGGACAACATCCAGGTGGGCATCGTCTTTGTGGTCGATGACCGCATCGCCCAGGCCAACCCCAAGGCCGCAGAGATTTTCGGGTTTCCTTCCGCGCAAGCCCTGCAGGAAGTCCTGCTGCGTGAGCTTCTGGTGGTTCAGGGGAAATCCCCCTCGCCTGCCGAATCGGCGAAAAGCCTCCTTTCAAGCGGCCGGGTGTTCAACCGGGAAGAAAAGCTCGTACGGCACGACGGAACCGTCTTTTGGGGACACCTCGTGGCAAAACTCATGGATGACCCTGCCCGGACGAGTCGGGCCATCTGGGTAATCAATGACATCGGCGAAACGAAGCTGAAGGAAAAACTGCTCGACGACTTGCGCATCTCTGCAGAGTCCGCAAATCAGGCCAAGGACTCGTTTCTTGCCACGATGAGCCACGAAATCCGGACGCCGCTCACCGGCATGCTGGGCATGCTGGAGCTGCTCTCCCTGACTTCGCTTGACATTGAACAGCGCGACACCCTGGATGCGGCCTGGGATTCAGGAAGGGCGCTGCTGCGCATTGTAAGCGACATCCTGGACTGGTCGAAAATCGAAGAAGGAAAGCTGGAAATCTCCCCTCGCCCGACTTCCGTCGAGCAGCTTCTGAAGGACGTCGTCAACGCCTATTCCCGGGCTGCCAGCGCCCGATCACTGGTGCTCTGGCAGCAGGCGGATGCGCGCCTGACTTCTGCCTACCTGGTGGATCCCCTTCGCCTTTCGCAGGTGTTGAACAACTTCGTCAGCAACGCCATCAAGTTCACCAGGTCAGGCGAAATCGAGGTCAGGGCAGAGCTCCTTGAACATCTCGACAGCGGGGACCGCGTGCGTTTCTCGGTTCGGGATACCGGCATAGGCATTGCCCCCGAAGTGCAGGCTCATCTGTTTCAGCGCTATCAACAGGGCAGCGCGGACACGGCGCGAATCTACGGCGGCACAGGTCTGGGATTGTCCATCTGCAAACGCCTGGCCGATCTCATGGATGGGCAGGTCAGTCTGGAAAGCGAGCCCGGCCGGGGATCGGTCTTCAGCGTCATACTGACCCTGCCCATATCCGGACTGCCGGGAGAGCCGGTCAGCGGCCGCTATCCCGAAGCACGGCAACGGGAAGTCAGGCCACTTTTCGCTGACAGTTCTGATACCCCCATCGTTCTGGCGGTGGACGACAATCCCGTCAACAGGGATTTGCTCGCCCGCCAGATCAGGCTCCTGGGTTTGCGCACGGAAACGGCAGAGCACGGAAAAGATGCGCTCGGCAAATGGCAGAAAGGCGGCTATGCCCTGATCATCACGGACTGCCACATGCCGGAAATGGACGGTTATGCGTTGGCCTGTGCCATCCGGAAAATCGAAGAATCCGCAGCGCTTCCTCGCACGCCGGTCATTGCCTGGACAGCCAACGCGCTGACCGAAGAATCAGGTCGGTGCCACAAGGCGGGAATGGACGACCTCCTGGTCAAGCCGGCCGACATGACACAGCTGAAAAACACCCTGATGAAGTGGCTCGACATACCCGAGTCGAAAACCGAAATGAGCCCGGCAGAACTGTTCGACCTTTCGGCACTGAATATGGTCATCAAGGATGAAGCTTCGAAGCGGGAAGTGTTGAACAGCTTCCTCCAGCATATCCGGATCGACCATGAAAAACTTTCCGCCAGCCTGGAAACGACAGACCTTGAAATCACTCAGCAGATCGCCCATAAAATGAAGGGGGCCAGCCGCATGGTGGGTGCAAGACAACTTGCGCAGGCCTGTGAATTTCTGGAAAGCGCCGCAAATGCCGGAAATCTCACGAAAGCAAGGTTATTGAAGACCGATTTGGACGAGGCCCTTTCCCGCGTGGCGTCCTTTGTTGCTTCCGGAATGCAAAAGTGAAATGTACGGCGCAAGGCCCTAAGCGTTATCGAATCTATCCATATAAAAATTACTTCTGGCGACAGGCATAGCTTGGGTCGGTCGAATCACTTGTATAGACCGGCAGGATCGGGACATCATTGCGGTGAAATAGAGACACAGGGGGAGCTGTGAATTTTTCTGGCAGCGCTGAAAACAAAAGCCTTTATGAAACCATCTTTCGCTTGTCCCCGTTCGGAATCCTGATCCTCAACGCCACAACGCTGGAAATACGGTTGGCCAATCCTTACGCCAGGGAACTCTTCCTGGGTGGCGAGTGGAATGAAAGCAAAAACAATTATCTGGATTTGTTTCCCCCCGAAGACCACGAACGGATTCTTTCCGGAATCGAAAACATCGTCAGCGGCCAATCGGTGAGCGAAATCACCACCCGCAGGCGAAACACCCGCAACGGCCCCCTTTTGACACGACTGGAAATGGTTTCCCTGAAGGACCCGGGAGAAGGAACAGAACAGATCCTGGTGCGGATGGAAGACGTCAGCAGCCTCATGGAGACTCTGCCCGGCTCGAGTCATGACCTGCTCAGCCAATTCGTGTCCGAATCGCCCGCATCCATCGCCATGCTGGACCGTGACATGAAATACATCGCCGTCAGTCCGCGCTGGATATCGGATCATCAGCTGGAAGAAAAAACACTCGCCGGCACGTCCCACTACGAGGCCTTTCCCAATCTGCCGGAACGATGGAAAACAGAACATCAGCGGGCATTGCAGGGCGAGGCCATCCATGTGGATGAAGAACCGCTGCAGCGCAAAAACGGCAAGACCAAATGGCTGCGCAGGGATATTCGCCCCTGGAGAGCACAAGGGCGCGACATCGGGGGGGTCCTTATTTTCTCCGAAGACATCACGGCCAAAAAAAATGCCGAAGACGCCCTCCAGCACAGCGAGTTCCGTTACCGTGGCGTAATCGAGGCAGCCTCAGACGGCTTCGTCATGGCGGATCTGAAGGGAAACATACAGGCAGTGAACCGTGCCTATGTCACATTATCCGGATACAGCGAAGATGAGCTGTTGGCCATGCGCATCTCGGACCTGGAAGTACAAGAGAGCCCCGACGAAATCAGGCACCGCATCAATCGGCTCTTGGAGACAGGACACACCCTGTTTGAATCGGTTCATCGAAGAAAAAACAAAACGAGTTTCCCTGTGGAAATTTCGGCAAGCACGGTGCCTTCCATGGGGGGCACGGTGTTTGCCTTCATCCGGGACATCACGGACAGAAAAAAAGCCCAGGCCCGGATTGCGAAGTACGTGCGCCAAGTGGAGCAATTCACCGAAGACACGCTGAAAGCGGTGTCGAACATGGTCGAACAGCGCGACCCCTACACCGCCGGCCATGAACGGCGCGTGGGGATTTTGGCGGCGGACATTGCGCGCGAACTCGGCTTTTCCGAAAAGCGGTGCGAAGACCTGCGGCTCATCGCCCATGTCCACGACATCGGCAAGATCGGAATTCCCTCCGAAATCCTCACCAAGCCCAGCAAATTGACCCCCCTGGAATACCAGATGGTGCAGACGCACGTGGAAAGAGGCTATGAAATCCTGAAGGACGTGAAGTTCACGCTGCCCATCGCGGAAATCATTTACCAGCATCACGAACGCATGGATGGCAGCGGATACCCCCGCCGCCTGAAAGGCGATGAAATCCTGAAGGAAGCGCGAATATTGGCGGTAGCGGACGTGGTCGAATCCATGATGTCCCATCGGCCGTATCGCCCTTCCCATGGCCTGGAAAAAGCATTGCAGGAAATTGAGGAGAACGCGGGAAAACTGTACGACCCGGACGTGGCGGCCGCCTGCCTCAAACTGTTCCGGGAGCAGGCTTACACGCTGCCGCTGACCTACTGACGCCAGCGGTGGAAAAGAGAAAAACCTGGGGAAATGGGGTGACGGATGGGATTCGAACCCACGACAACCGGAATCACAATCCGGGACTCTACCAACTGAGCTACCGCCACCACTGAAGACAAACCGCTATTCTACAACATGGCGTGCCCGACAGGAATCGAACCTGTAACCCCCAGCTTAGAAGGCTGGTGCTCTATCCGATTGAGCTACGGGCACCTGTCGAAACACGTTCAAATTCTGGTCGGGGTGGAGAGATTCGAACTCCCGACATCCTGGTCCCAAACCAGGCGCGCTACCAGGCTACGCTACACCCCGAACCCTCAATTATCCGGGGTGTGTCTTCAAAAATCAAATTACTGGATCACATCCGCGCCGGCCGGCGGCGTGAAGTGGAATGTATCCGGCCCAAAATGGGGCGCCGTTTTGAAAGCGGTGAAGCGGATGAGGATGGTATGGCCGAAACTGTCGTGCAGTTCCATGCGCGCCAGCGAAGACGCATCAAACCCCAGGCGCACGCGCTCGAAGCCCGATTCGCGCGACTTGGGCGTGGCCAGCACCCATTCCAGCCCGTCCGACTGCCCGTCTTCCTGCAGACTGAAGCCTTTTTCCAGGGCGTTGTCGCCGGCCAGGATGGCGGCCGGCGTCGAACCCAGGCTGTCGGCCAGCTTCTTGCGCGTCACCTGCTTGAGGTCCGGATCCCAGATCCAGAGCGTCTTGCCGTCGCCCACGATGAGCTGCGGATAGGGCTCCCGGTACTCCCAGCGAAAGCGGCCCGGCCGTGAAAACTGGAACAGGCCGCTGCTTTTGCTGCCGGCCCCGCCGCTTTTGGCACTCAGGTTGGTTTGCGTGAACTGGGCTTCCCCGCTGTGCGTGTCCTGCACGAAGGCGCGCAACCGCTCCAGCCCGCCCGCCCAGGCGCCCTGTGCGCCCAACAGCAGCGCCATCAGCGCGCCTGCCCCCAAATGCCGCCACTTCACCCTCATTCCTTTCCTCCTGGGACCAGTACTTCCCGATTGCCGTTGGTGGCCATGGCTGACACCAGCCCGGCCCGTTCCATGTCTTCAATGAGGCGCGCGGCCCGGTTGTAGCCGATGCGCAGGTGCCGCTGCACCAGGGAAATGGACGCCCGGCGCGACTGCAGCACCACCGCCACCGCCTGGTCGTACAGCGGATCCTTCTCCCCTTCGGCCGCGTCGCCGCCGCCCAATTCCAGCTCTGCCGCCGCGGCGGCGCCGCCGTCCAGCAACCCATCCACATAACTGGGTTCGCCCTGGCGCTTGAGGAAGTCCACCACGTGATGCACTTCATGATCCGCCACGTAGGCCCCGTGCACGCGCTGCGGGTAACCCGCGCCCGTGGGCAGGTAGAGCATGTCGCCCTGCCCCAGCAAGGCTTCCGCGCCCATCTGGTCCAGGATGGTGCGGGAGTCCACGCGGCTCGACACCTGGAAGGAGATGCGCGTGGGAATGTTGGCCTTGATGAGCCCGGTGATCACGTCCACCGAAGGACGCTGCGTGGCCACGATGAGGTGGATGCCGGCCGCCCGCGCCTTCTGGGCGATGCGCGCGATCAGTTCTTCCACTTTCTTGCCCACCACCATCATGAGATCGGCCAGCTCGTCGATGACCACCACCACGTTGGGCAGCGGCGTGAGCGGTTCCGGCTCTTCCGGCGTCAGGCTGAAGGGGTGGGAAATCTTTTCCCCAGCCTTTTCGGCTTCGGCGATCTTGTGGTTGTAACCCGCCAGGTTGCGCACGCCCAGTGCCGACATGAGCTTGTAGCGCTTGTCCATTTCCGCCACGCACCACTGCAGCGCGTGCGCGGCTTCCTTCATGTCCACCACCACCGGCGCCAGCAGATGGGGAATGCCGTCATACACGGACAGCTCCAGCATCTTGGGGTCCACCAGGATGAGCCGCACCTGCTGCGGCGTGGCCTTGTAGAGCAGGCTCAGGATCATGGCGTTGATGGCCACCGACTTGCCCGAGCCGGTGGTGCCCGCCACCAGCAGGTGGGGCATCTTGGCCAGGTCCGTCACCACGGGATTGCCGGCGATGTCCTTGCCGAGCGCGATCGTGAGGGGCGAACTCATGTCGCCGTACACGGCCGAGCCGATGATTTCCGAGAGGCGCACCACTTCCCGCCGCGGATTGGGAATTTCCAGGCCCATGCAGGTTTTTCCGGGAATGGATTCCACCACCCGGATGCTGCCCACGGACAGGGCACGCGCCAGATCCTTGACCAGGTTGACGATCTGGCTGCCCTTGACGCCCACGGCCGGCTCGATTTCATAGCGGGTGATGACCGGACCTGGATAGGCGGCCAGCACTTTCACTTCCACGTTGAAGTCGGCCAGCTTGCGTTCAATCAGGCGCGAGGTGAACTCGAGCGTTTCGGGAGACAGGGTTTCGCCCTGGCTTTCCGCCGCATCGAGCAGGGCCAGCGGCGGCAAGTCGGAGTCGGGCAGGTCGAGGAACAGCGCCGCCTGTTTTTCCTTCACGGCCCGCGCCGAGAGGGCGATCTGCGGCGGCGGCGGTGCAATCACCAGGGGGGCCTGGGTGTCCAGCTGCTTGCGCGCTTCCACCACCACGGCTTCCCGCGCCACTTCCGCCTTGCGTCCCACGCGGCGGTCCTGCCAGGCACGCACCCGATCACGGGCGCCCAGGGCGGTGCGTTCCGTGAACGTACCCACCCATTCCGCCACCTGAATCCAGGACGCGCCGGAAAGCAGCGAGAAACCGATGGCCGCCGTCGTCACCAGCAGCATGAGGGCTCCGCTCACGCCAAACGAGGAGGCCAGCACATCCGCCATTTCGCACCCCACCACGCCGCCCGCGCCGCTGCAGGCTCCGGGACCGCTGGGGTGGAGCGGCAGCTCAAAGCGTCCGCCGGCAAAACGCATGGCTTCGATGCTGGCGCTGGACAGCAGCAGCAGCCAGAAGCCGCCTGTCATGGCCAGTGCCCAGTGGCGCTGGCGTTTGGGCTGTTCGATGCCGAGCGCCTGTTCGCGTTCCGCCATCACGGCGCGGTAGCCGCGCCAGGCGGCGAGCGCCAGGGCCAGCACGAACCAGGTGGCGGAAAAACCGAACAGGTAGAGCAGCAGATCCGAAATCCAGGCGCCGACACGACCGCCGGCATTGGCCACCGCCCTGGAAGTGGAGCCCACGGACCAGCCGGGATCGCTGCGGTGATAGGTGACGAGCACCATGGCCAGATACACGGCCGCCAGCGCGATCAGCCCCAGCAGGGCTTCACGCAGCAGGCGCGCCAACTTGGCAGGCATGGTGGGAGATGACATGCGCGGATTATAGCCCGTCTGCCCAGTGCTATACTTTTCTCTTTTTGTGCAGGGGAAATCCATGAGCAGCGCGCCTCGTCACTGCCCTCTTCTGATCCTGGGGTCTGGACCGGCCGGCTATACGGCCGCGGTGTATGCCGCCCGGGCCAACCTGAAGCCGGTGCTCATCACGGGCCTGGCCCAGGGCGGACAGCTCATGACCACCACGGAGGTGGACAACTGGCCCGCCGATGCCGAAGGCGTGCTGGGCCCCGACCTGATGCAGCGCTTCCAGCAGCACGCCGAACGTTTCCACACGGAAATCATTTTCGACCACATCCATTCGGCCAACCTGAAAACGCGCCCGTTCCTGCTGCAAGGCGACAGCGGCGAGTACACCTGCGATGCCCTCATCATCGCCACCGGCGCTTCCGCCCTTTATCTCGGCCTGCCTTCCGAACAGTCCTTCATGGGGCGCGGGGTGTCGGGCTGCGCCACCTGTGACGGCTTTTTCTACCGCGACGAGGACGTGGCCGTGGTGGGCGGAGGCAATACGGCGGTCGAGGAGGCGCTCTACCTGAGCAACATCGCCCGCAGCGTGACCGTCATCCACCGCCGCGACAAGCTGCGCGCCGAACCCATCCTGGTGGACCAGCTGCTGGAAAAATCGCGCAGCGGCAACGTGCGCATGATGTGGAACCACACCCTGGACGAAGTCCTGGGCGATGCCAGCGGCGTCACGGGCGTGCGCATCAAGGGCACCCAGGATGGAGACACCCAGGACCTGCCCCTGAAAGGCGTGTTCATCGCCATCGGGCACCGCCCCAACACCGAACTGTTCGCGGGCCAGCTGGAAATGGAAAACGGCTACATCGTGACCCAGACCGGGCGCAACGGCGGCTTCACCCAGACCAGCATTCCCGGGGTTTTTGCAGCCGGCGACGTGCAGGACCACGTGTATCGCCAGGCGATCACCAGCGCGGCCACCGGCTGCATGGCGGCGCTCGACGCCCAGCGCTACCTGGAGAACCTTGCTCAGCCGGCATGAAACGCCCGCTGACCCTGATCCTGCTGTTCGTGCTGCTGTGGGCGGCGGGGCTTTCCACGCGCAGCATCACCCGCCCGGACGAAGGACGCTACGCCGAAATCGCCCGTGAAATGGCCGTCAGCGGCGACTGGGTGGTGCCCCACCTGAACGGCATCCCCTATTTCGAAAAACCGCCGCTGCAGTACTGGGCCACGGCAACCGCCATCGACGTGCTGGGCCCCACTCCGCTCGCGGCCCGGCTGTGGACCGCGCTGCTGGGCCTGCTGGGCCTTGCCGTCGTGTGGCGTTTCGGCGACCGGCTGTTCGGCCACGGGGCCGGCGTGCGCGCCACGCTGGTGCTGGCAGGCAGCCTGTACTACGCGGCCCTGGGCCACGTGAATTCCCTCGACATGGGGGTGAGCGTGTGGATGACGCTGGCCGTGTCCCCC
>JAJZPY010000117.1 GCA_021811005.1 Pseudomonadota bacterium | reverse complement strand
AACACTCTACATCAAGCAGGGGTTGCCGCCAATCCGTTAAAATGCCGGAAAGCACATCGGAAGCCGCGCCATGGCCAAGGCCCCATTTTTCCAGAATACCATCGCCATTGTTTACGATTTCGACGGAACGCTGTCCCCCCAGCCCATGCAGGAGTATACCGTCCTGCCCAAGCTGGGCATTCGACCCAGGGATTTCTGGAACCAGGTCGAACGGGAATCCGAAGAGACCGTCTCGGAAAAAATGCTGGTTTACATGCGGCTGCTGCTGGAAGAAGCCCATGCGCGCAAAGTGAACATCAGCCGCAGCGATTTCCAGGCCATGGGCAAGCACATCCCTTACTTCCCGGGCGTGGAAGGCTGGTTCCGGCGCATCAACACCTATGTCCGTCAAAAGGGCCGGGGGCAATGCCACATTCGCCATTACATCGTCTCGGCCGGAATGAAAGAGATCCTGGAAGGCATTTCCATTCGCCCGTACTTCCAGCAAATCTACGCGTCCGAATACCATTTCAATTTCCAGGGTATTGCCACGTTTCCCAAGCTGCTCATTACGGACACCACCAAGACCCAGTACCTGTTTCGGGTCAACAAGGGCAAGGAAACCCTGGGGGAATCCATCAACGAGCATATGCCGGAACACGAACGGCCCATTCCGTTCCAGAACATCATCTATATCGGCGACGGCATGACCGATGTTCCCAGCATGGCCCTGACCAAGAAAAGCGGGGGCCATACCATTGCCGTCTACCCGGCCCGCAACCGGAACGACCGTGAAACGTGCGTCAAGCTGCTCTCCGCCAATCGCGTGGATTTCATCGCCCCGGCCGACTACCGCTCCGAAAGCAAGCTGTCCTCGCGCGTAAAACTGCTGCTGGACGCCATCATCACGGACATTGCCTACCGCCAGGAAGTCGCGTCCTGCAGAACGGAGCACCGCCTGACCCGATGAGCCCGTCCGATCTCAATGCCGATGCCGTGCGTTCCGGCCTGGGCCCTGAAAAGGAGACCTTGCACCTGGTGATCGCCGAAACCGTGGATTCCACCAACGAGCGACTGCTTCACCTGGCGGCGGAAGGCACGCCCGGCGGTTACTGCCTGGTCGCCCTGACCCAGACGGCAGGACGCGGAAGGCAGGGCAACCGCTGGCTTTCGGATCGCAATGGATCGCTGACGTTTTCCCTGCTGTGGCGTTTTGATCACCGCACCCTGCCTCAGTTGAGCGGGCTTCCCCTGGCGGTATCGCTTGCGCTGGCCCGGGGGCTCGACGACATCGGCATCGATGGCCTCGCATTGAAATGGCCCAACGACCTGCTGCGTCATGGCCGGAAGATCGCGGGCATCCTGGTGGAAACGACGGAAACTGTCGCCACGGGTGCAGCGGCCGTCATCGGGATCGGATTGAATGTGCGGCTTGATGAGCCCCTGGCCGACAGCCTGCCAAATCCGGCCTATGACCTGCGGGATGAACAGGGTCGCACGCCATGCCGCAGCGACGTCCTGGCCGCGGTTCTGCGCCATCTGCCTCCGGTGCTCCGGCAATTTGATGCCGAGGGGTTTATCCCATTCCAGGCGGAGTGGCTGTCCCGCAGCGCGCATCGCGAGCGCGCCATCCGGATCACGCTGCCCGACCACCGCGTTGAAACGGGAATCTGTGCCGGCCTGAGCGGCGAAGGCGCCCTTCTCCTGAAACAGGGCGAGCGCATCACTTCCTTCCTCGCAGGCGACGTGTCGCTGCGCCTCAGCTGATGCGCCTCGCACTCGACATCGGCAACAGCCGCATCAAGTGGGGGCTGCGCCAGGACCGCCGGTGGCATTCCCATGGTGCTTTGCCCACGGCCAAATGGCCGGGGGTTGAAGCGCTTTTGCGCGCACATCGCGAGGTGACCGAAGTGTGGGCATGCCACGTGGCCGAAGCGTCCGTGGCTGCCGGAATTGAATCGGTCTGCGCCGCGGCGCAGATTCCCTTGCGCTGGATCAAGTCGTCCTCATCTGCCGGCGGCATCATCAACCATTATGACAACCCCGGGCAGTTGGGAACGGACCGGTGGGTGGCCCTCATCGGCGCCCGCGCCCGGACAACCCATCCGGTCATTGTCGTCAATGCCGGCACCGCCACCACCATCGATGCCCTGAGCAGCGCAGGAGAGTTTCTGGGGGGCATGATTCTGCCCGGATTGACCCTGATGCGGCAGGCCTTGCACGATGGAACCGCCGCGTTGCCCTCAGAACCTTCGGGATGCTTCGCGCCCTTCCCCCGCAACACCGCCGATGCCATCGTCACCGGCTCCATTGTGGCCACGGTCGGCGCCATCGAGTCCCTGGCACAAACGCTGGCCGTTCACGAATCATCGGAAGTCCACCGGCTGCTGAGCGGCGGCCATGCGGAAACGTTGCAGCCTCATGTGAAAATGCCGGCGGACCGGGTGACTTATCTGGTTCTGGAAGGGCTGGCGCGACTGATGGAAAACTGAATCAAAGACGGATGCGCTGGAGCAAAGCCGTGGTGGAACGTTCGTGCTCGAAAGGGATGGAACAGACGCGCCCACCGCGGGCCAGCACTTCGGCCGCTCCCACGATCTGTTCCACGGGCCAGTCGCCCCCTTTCACCAGCACGTCGGGACGACATTCCAGGATACGCTGCAGCGGCGTGTCCTCCTCAAACCAGGTCACCGCATCCACGCTGCCCAGGGCCGCGAGCACGGCCATGCGGTCAGCCAGCGCATTGATGGGACGATCGGTGCCTTTTCCCAGGCGCCGCACCGAATCATCCGAGTTGACGGCAACCACGAGGGCCGCCCCCAATGACCGCGCCTGGGCCAGATAAGTCACGTGGCCCCGGTGCAGGATATCGAACACGCCGTTGGTAAACACGAGCGGACGGGGCAATTCCCGGAACCGTTCCAGCCATTGGCCCGGCGAGGCGATTTTGTGTTCGAAATCCGGTGCCGGAAAAGCTTGGGGCATGACCGCCCTTACATGTGGACCGGCTGGGCCGGCGGCAGCGTCTCTTCCGACTGGGGAGCGGCAGGCTGCACGTCTTCCGGCTTGGATGGCGCAGGCGGCGATTTGTCCTGCTGCGAGGCCGGCTTCTCGCTTTCGGGCGCCTTGGCAATGTACTCGAACACTTTCACCACTTTGCGAACGCCAGACGTCGTGCTGGCCACGCTGGCTGCAGCATCGCCTTCGGCACGGGTCACCAGACCCATCAGGTACACGATGCCGTCTTCCGTGGTGACGCTGATGTGCACGGGAGAATAGCGGCCGTCCGCCTCGGACACCAGGCGCGCATGGACCTTGGTGCTGACATAGGAATCCGTCGTGCGCTGGGAAAAAGAGCTGTTGCCGGCGATGGCCGTTTCATTGATCACGGAACGCACGTTCGTGGTGGCGCGAGCCAACGCATCCACATCAGCGCGAGTCGCCTGATCGGGAACTTCGCCGGTCAGCAGCAGGTTGCGATTGAAGCTCGTGGTATTGACGTGGACCTTGTCGCCATACTTGTCTCCGATGGCGTGGCTGGCCCTCAACTCGATGCCTTCGTCTTCAAGCTGTGCGCCGGACGTGCGGCGGTCGGCAATGACAAATCCGGTGCCCACCATGCCGGTCGCGACCAGCGGAAAACATCCCTGCAATGCCGGCGCCAGCACACAGGCCAGCGCCAGGCCGGTACAAAATCGTTTCATGGTCATTCGACCCCCAGAAGAACGCAGTCAATTGCATCGCACAGGCAATGCAGCACCAGGATGTGAACTTCCTGGATGCGTGCCGTGCTTTTGGCGTTCACGCAAATATGAACATCGTTGCCATCGAGCAAGTCGGCCATTTGCCCCCCCCCTTTTCCGGTCAGGGCCACCACGGCCATTTCCCGCTCATGAGCCACCTTGATGGCCTCAATGACGTTTGGGGAATTGCCGCTGGTGGAAATGGCGAGCAGGACGTCCCGGCTTTGCCCAAGGGCGCGCACCTGCTTGGAAAATACCTCGTTGTACTGGTAGTCATTGGCGATGGATGTCAGCGTGGACGAATCCGTGGTCAAGGCAATTGCCGCCAGGGGAGGACGTTCCATTTCGAAGCGATTGAGGAGTTCCGCCGAAAAATGCTGGGCGTCTGCGGCCGAACCGCCGTTGCCGCAGGCCAGTATCTTCCCTTCGGACAACAGGCACTGCACCATCCGTTCTGCAGCCATTGCGATCGGGGCTGCCAGTTCGTTCGCTACGGAAAGCTTGAGGCTGGCGCTTTCGTTGAAGTGGCCGGTAATGCGCGTGATCAGATCCATGGCGGCTATTGTATGCCAGATGGGAGCGCCCATGGGAAAAACGGTCACAGACAGAAGATGTCACGCAGCCATTCCAGCGTTTCTCCTGTCCCGCCCTCGATCAGTATGGCGTCAAAACGGCAGGCAAGCGTGACTCTGAATACCGCCAGGTAATGGCGGGCCGCCGCCACCAGGCGCCGCTGCTTGCGGGCATCGATGCTTTCGGCTGCCCCTCCGAAGCGGTTTCCTGAACGCCACCGCACTTCCACGAAAACCAGCGTATCCCTGTCGCGCGCCACAAGATCCACCTCACCCCGTCTGCAGCGGTAATTGCGCGCGATGATGCGCAGCCCGCGTTGTTCCAGGAATCGGGCGGCCAGGCATTCCCCTTCGCAGCCCTGCTGCCGGGACAGCGATTCCGAACGCTTGCCTAAGCCGCCTTGCCGCTCGAAAATGCCTTCATCTTTCACGCTGGGGTCTCTCCATGTCGCAACCTGCCGGCACTTTGTATGTCATCGCCACCCCCATTGGAAATCGTGACGACATTTCCGCACGGGCCCTGAGAACGCTGAGGGAGGTGGACCTCATTGCGGCCGAGGACACCCGCAACTCCGGTTCCCTGATGGCGCATTTCGGCATTCACACCGCCCTGGCGGCCTTGCATGAACATAATGAGCGAAGCGCCTCGCGAGGACTGCTCGAAAAACTCGAATCCGGCCTGTCTGTCGGCCTGATTTCGGACGCCGGCACCCCGGGCATCAGCGACCCGGGCGCGCTGCTGGTGGATGCTGCACTTGCAGCCGGCGTTCGCGTGGTCCCGATTCCGGGGCCAAGCGCCTTGACGGCCCTGCTGTCTGTCACCGGCTTCGCGGCAGGACCCGCATTGTTTTACGGCTTTCTGCCCCCCAAGAACGGCCCACGCGAGCGTGCCCTGGAAACGCTGCGAACGCTGCAAGCCACGCTGGTGTTCTACGAGGCGCCGCATCGCATCGAAGCCTGCATGGCAGCCCTGGCCCGCGTGCTGGGTGGTGAACGGCAGGTGGTGATCGGTCGGGAGCTCACGAAACTGTTTGAAACGGTGCACCGGACCACATTGGCCGGGGCGCTGGAGTGGCTGGCCGAAGATCCCAACCACCGCCGCGGGGAATTTGTGCTGGCCGTGGAAAGCGCCCCTGCCGACGACAGTCCCGACGCATCATCCTGCGACAGGCTTCTGAAGGCCCTTCTTGAAAAGCTCAGCGTGGGAGACGCCGTTCGGGTGGCCATGGAAGCCACTGGCCTGGGCCGGAAAGCCCTGTACGAACGCGCCCTGGTTCTGTCGGAACGACGCTAGTCGCGGAAATTGTTGAACTGGAGCGGCAGCCCCAGATCGCTGGACTTGATGAGGGCAATCGCTTCCTGCAAGGCGTCTCGCTTGGCACCGCTCACGCGCACAGCCGTTCCCTGGATGCTGCCCTGCACTTTCAGTTTGCTGTCTTTCAGCAGCTTCACGATTTTTTTGGCCATTTCGGTTTCGACGCCCACCTTCACGGTCACCAGCTGCTTGACCTTCCCGCCGCCGATGGTCTCCTCGGGTTTGACGTCGAGGGCCCGGATATCGATGCCCCGCTTGACCAGCTTGAGGTTGAGGATTTCCTTGACCTGTTCCAGCTTGAAGGGGTCGTCGGCAAAAACCGTGAGGGCATATTCATTCTGCTCCACCCTTGCATCGGAGCCCTTGAAGTCGAAGCGGGCACTCACCTCAC
>JAJZPY010000002.1 GCA_021811005.1 Pseudomonadota bacterium | reverse complement strand
GACAACCATCCTCGGTTGTGCTTTAATGACCCATCCGCAGCAACGTCATTCGCTGCGGATGGGTTCCCCGGTTTTGTATCAGTTTTGTCTTGGTTGATGCGGAGTTTGCTCGTAACCTACTGAGCGGAAAAAGAGATTCAGGATTGCTCGGAGAAAGGGTAATTTTCCGCGGCGATGCCCGCCTTGGTCAGGGCATTGAAGAGGGTGGACTTGCCCACGTTGGGCAGCCCGACGATACCGCATTTGAGGCTCATGCCATCAACCTTTATTTGCTGCAGCGCCTTTCCCGGGCGCTGCATGAAGACTCATCATCGCGGCTGCCGTGCGCCCCGAGGCCATCTGCGGCAACACTTCCAGGGCTCGCCCCAGGGCTTCGTCAATGGCCTCCTGCTCTGCGCGGGAAGGCCGGTGAAGCACGAAATCGGCCACTTCATCTTTTTGTCCGGGATGTCCGATTCCGATGCGCAGGCGCCAGAATTCGGGGCTGCCGAGCGCCGCGATCAGGTCCTTGAGGCCGTTATGGCCAGCAGCTCCACCGCCTTTCTTGATTTTGGCGCCACCCGGAGGCAGATCGAGTTCATCGTGAACAACCAGCACCTGGTCCGGAGTGAAACGGTGGAAATGAACCAGCGCGGCAACGGCACGGCCGCTCGCATTCATGTAAGTCGCCGGTTTCAAGAGCCATAGCGCCTGCCCATCCAGCTGGACCTTGGCCACTTCGCCGTGAAAACGGGATTCGTGCCTGAAAACCTGCCCTGCAGCCTGGGCCACCCGATCCACAAACCAGAAACCGGCATTGTGGCGGGTAGGCTGATACTCTGCCCCGGGATTGCCGAGGCCGACAATCAGCTGCAATGGAGTCGTGCTCACGGGATCGCGTCAATTTCCCGGTGCCCGGGGCACCGGGAAATCCCGTGGATCACTTCTTGCCGGCTTCTTTTCCGGCATCAGCTGCCGGAGCCTTTTGGTTGGCAGCCGGAACATCGGCAACTGCCACGGCCGGAGCAGCCTCTTCCTCGGCACGTGCGGCGCGAGGCAGAACGGCAGCAGCCACTGCGGGATTTTCGCCTTTGGCCAGGGCGGCAAATTCAAGGCCGGCAGGCGCCTTGATGTCCGAAAGATGGAGGGAATGTCCCACCGTCAGGTCCTTCAGGTCCACCTCGATGAATTCGGGCAAATCGCCAGGGAGGCAAAGCACTTCCACTTCGTTGAAGATGTGGCTGATGTTGGCGCCGGACAGTTTGACGCCCGGGCAAATGTCGCCGTTGATGAAATGGAACGGCACCTTCATGTGAATCTTGCGATTGGCATCCACGCGCTGGAAATCCACGTGCAGGACGATCTGCCTGAAGGGGTGCATCTGCACATCACGCAGCAAGGCCGGCTGATTTTCGCCGCCCAGCTTGATGGTCAGCACGGAAGAGTGAAATGCTTCCTGACGCAGCTTGTGGTAGAGGTCGTTGTGGTCGAGCTCGATGGCCAGCGCATCCTTGCCGGCACCGTAGAGGATGCCAGGCACACGACCATTACGGCGCAGGCGGCGGCTCGCTCCGGTGCCCTGCACTGTTCTTTGGGTGACTTCGATTTCCATGATGGGTTTCCTTGTGTTTCCAGTTGAGTAAAAACCGCCGTCCGCGACCAGACGACGGGGTGAATCATTCCATAAACAGCGAGCTGACCGAATCTTCGTCGCTGATGCGCCGCATGGTCTCGGCCAGCAAACCGGCAATTCCGAGTTGCCGGATTCGGGGGCAAGCCACAGCCTGTTCCGACAGCGGGATGGTGTCGGTCACAACCAGCTCATCCAGGGCCGATTGCGAAATGCGTTCCACAGCCTTGCCGGACAGCACCGGGTGGGTAATGTAAGCCAGCACCTTGGCTGCACCGTGCTTTTTCAGGGCGGCAGCCGCTTCACACAACGTGTTGGCGGTGTCCACCATGTCGTCCATGATGAGGCAGACCCGCCCTTCCACGTCGCCGATCACGTTCATGACCTGGGCCACATTGGGCTTGGGCCGGCGCTTGTCGATAATGACAAGATCCGCTTCCAGGCGCTTGGCCATGGCACGGGCACGAACCACCCCGCCCACATCGGGCGAAACCACGGTCAGGTTCTGGTAGCCGGCACGCCATACATCTCCCAGCAAAACGGGCGTCGAGTAAACGTTGTCCACCGGGATGTCAAAAAAACCCTGGATCTGGTCCGAGTGCAGATCCATGGTCAGCACCCGGTCCACCCCCGCACCTTGCAGCATGTTGGCCACCACCTTGGCCGAAATGGCCACGCGGGCTGAACGGGGGCGGCGGTCCTGGCGGGCGTAACCGAAATAGGGGATGGCCGCCGTGATCCGCGCTGCAGAAGAGCGGCGCAAGGCATCGCACATCACCATGATTTCCATCAAATGGTCGTTCGTCGGCGCGCACGTGGATTGCAGGATGAAACAATCGCGGCCTCGCACGTTCTCCATGATTTCAACCATCACTTCACCGTCGCTGAAACGGCCCACGGTGGCCCTGCCCACGGAAATGTTCAAGTGGGCAGCCACTTCGCTGGCCAATTTCGGGTTTGCGGTGCCGGTAAACACCATCAGGTTGGCGGAAGACATGGCGCTCCTGGCATGATCTGGTTTGACGCTTGAATGGCAGGGGAGGTAGGGATCGAACCTACGAATGCCGGAATCAAAATCCGGTGCCTTACCACTTGGCGACTCCCCTGCAGTACTACAACCAGCCCCGCAAAGGATGCTGATTCATCCCGCGGGCTACAAAACCTGTGTATTCCGGTGGCAGTTGCTGCAACGCTTTCCGGGCATCGGAGCCCTCCGAAAACGCGACAAAACAGCATGATCCCGAACCCGTCATTCGGGCTTCACCCCAACGGCCCAGCCATTCGAGAAGGCTGGCCACTTGCGGATAGCGCCGTACGACGACGGGTTGGAGGTCGTTACGCCCAAACCCCACCGAAAAGTCGCACATTTTGACCGGGATCGAATTCCTTGTCAATTCAGGCGCCGCAAAGATTTCCCGCGTGGAAACCGCCACTGGCGGGCAGGCCACGAGATACCAGCATTCGGGAACACGACAGGGGGTGAGCTGTTCCCCCACGCCTTCCGCGAAAGCGGCCTGCCCTTCGATGAACACCGGGACGTCGGCCCCCAGCCGCAAACCCAGCACGGCCAGCCGGTCCCGCTGCCAACCCAGGCCCCACAAGCGGTTGAGCGCGATCAGCGTGGTCGCGGCATCGGAACTTCCCCCACCCAGCCCTCCGCCCACGGGAATTCGCTTGTGGAGACGGATCCGCGCTCCTGCCGCCGTGCCGCTTTCCTGCTTGAGCAAGCGCGCGGCCTTGAGGCAAAGGTCATCCTGCTCCGGGATATCAACACCTTCTCCGTCGCGCCGGACTTGCCCGTCCGGCTCGATGGAGAAATCAAGCGCATCGCCGTAATCGATGAAAGTAAACAGCGACTGCAGGGTGTGATAGCCGTCCGGCCGCCGACCCGTCACGTGCAAAAACAAATTGAGCTTCGCTGGCGCAGGCACCCCCAAAAAGCTAGCGCTCACTCTCCGCCCCGCTCAAGAGTCCATTGATCGATACGCAGTCGAATGGTCAGCGACTCGCGCTGCAGGGACAAGGCAACCGGCAACGCCTCCCCGCCCACGCTGCGCCAGGCACCGTAACGCACCAACCAGCCCGCCTGGACCAGTTGTTCCGGGTGTCCATCCTGGCCGGCCACCCAACGGGCGCTGCCGTCCCCGGGCGCTGCCCGGCCGCGCACCCACCAGGGCAGCCCCTCCAGAGGCAGGGCATAGCCCAGGACCAACGCGGTCAGTTGTTCCGCATCCGGAGCGCTGTATTCGCGCTGGTCTGACAGGAGCAGATGCACCTGCTCCGGCGTCTGGTCCAGTTGGGCCACCGTGGACCCCAGGGGCGACAGCAGTTCCACGTGAACCAGAGCTCCATGGCTGGACCATTCGATTTTTCCGGTATCCGTTCCGGCCGGTTGCTGGACCGCAAGCCGCCCGGAAAAACGGAAGCCCTGTAGGGCGCCGTGTCCGGTCACCTGGTCAGCGGGCGGGGGTGCCGGCGTCCAGCTCGCACAACCGGCCAGAAAAAGCGAAAAAGCGGTCAGCAGCGCTTTTGAAGCAAAGGGCATGGATCAATGAAGGAAGCGGCGCATGGTGGACAGCAAAGCCTCGTTGTCGGGATTGGCCTTGAGCCCTCCTTCCCAAGTTTTCAGGGCCGCGGCCTGATCGCCCGCTGTCCACAGGACCTCGCCCAGGTGCGCCGCGATTTCAGGGTCGTCCTGCGCAGCATAGGCCCGCTTGAGGGTCGCAATGGAATCCTGGAGATGCCCCATGCGAAATTGCACCCAACCCAGGCTGTCCATGATGAAAGGGTCGTCGGGCGCCAGCGACTGGGCTTTCTGGATGAGGGTCAGCGCTTCATCCAGCCGGACCGCCCGATCCGCCAGGCTGTACCCCAATGCGTTGTAGGCATGGGCATATTCCGGCCGCAATGCGATGACCCGGCGCAGGTCCTGTTCCAGCACGTCCATGCGGTTGAGCTTGTCCGAAACGATGGCCCGCTCATAGAGCAGATCAGCAGAATCAGGGGCGCGGTGCAGTGCCGCCGTGAGCGTATCGAAAGCACCCTGGTAGTCCCCGGCTTCGCGCAGCATTTGTTCTTCTGCCAGTATCTGCTGCTCGCGCTGCTCCGGGGTCTGTACCGGCACGGCACGAACCAGTTCGAGGGCTTTTTTCAGCTGTTTTTGCCGGGCCCACATCAACGCGACCCGTATGCGTGCTGCCGTCAGTTGCTCGCCTCCCGCTACGGCACCGTACCATTGGGCTGCCTGCGCCCATTGTTTCTGCTCTTCGTATGCTTCGCCCAGGTAGAACCGGATTGCGTCAGGATCGCGATACCCCAGTTCCAGGGCCTTTTCGAACAAGGGAGTGGCCGTCGCATAATCCTTGAGCTGCAACGTCAGCAAAGCCACCGCGAGCGTCAGATCCGGATTCCCGGGCGCATCCTTCAAAATGGTGCTGAACTGTTCGCGAGCCGCACGATAGTCCTTGAGTTCGACCAGGTAACGGGCATACAGAAGCCGAAAATCCCGGGCCTGGGGATAGCGCTCGAGAAAATCCTGATAGAAGCTGCGCGCCTTCGTGCTGTCCTGCCCCTGCAGAACACGGGCTTCGAGCAAGGCGGAAGCCTCCCACCCGGGGCGCAGGCGGGACGCCTCGCGGGCTTCTGCCAGCGCCAATTCATTCTGGCCAGCCACGAAAGCGGCCGAACCGACCAGATAATGCGCCTCCGGCAACTGGGGGTACGGTTCCGCCAAACGCTTGGACAGCGCCAGTACGCCCTCGTGATCCGGATGCTGCATGAAAATGATGTTGATATTGCGAAAATCGCGGGCCAGATCTTCCTTGTCGCTCGCGAGCAATGCGGCCAACTGGTCACCCACGTCCGGCATTTTCGACTGGGACAGGATGATCGAGGCCAGCGCTTCGCGCGCCCCGGTTGAACCGGGATCTTCGGCAAGCCACAGGCCGATCGCTTCCTGGGCCCCTTTCAGGTCGTGCGCATAAAGCGCCACTTCCGTTGCGCGGTGGGCCACTCTGGGATCGTGGGTACTTCGTGCCAGTTCCAGATACGTGTCCACCGCAACACCGAAGTGGTCTCTCTGCGCCGCAATCTCTGCCAGCAACAGTTCATAGACCAGCTGTCCGGTCAGCTCCTGCGCGGGCAGCTTGACGCCAGGGTGTTCCGCGGCGGTCCACGGGCGCTCATCCGCCAGGCGAGGCAATTCCGCAGCCAGGGAACAGGTTCCAGCCGAAAGGCAGCAAGCGGCAAAAGCCAGCGTTCGGATGAGCCGCACACCCGGGAATCGTTTCATGCAGCCGAAGCCTTTTTTTGCATCAGCTTTTCATATTTGAGCTGCAGCTGCTCCCGGGTTTCCGAATAACCCGGATTGAGGGGAATGCAGTCCACCGGGCAAACTTCCCGGCACTGGGGGGTATCGTAATGTCCGACACACTCGGTACAGCGATTCGGGTCGATTTCGTAGATTTCAGCCCCTTGCGAAATGGCGTCATTGGGACATTCCGGTTCGCACACATCGCAGTTGATGCATTCATCGGTAATCATCAAAGCCATGATTCAAGTTCCTGGTTGCCCCAGCATCCTCACGTGCCGTTCCAGCCGGTCGCGGATGCCGGGATTGACAAACTGGCTGACATCGCCCCCCAGCAGGGCGATTTCCCGCACGATCGTTGAGGATATGAACATGTACTGGTCCGAAGGGGTGAGAAACAGGGTTTCGACCTCCGGATGCAGCTTTCGGTTCATTCCCGCCATCTGGAATTCGAAATCAAAATCGGAAACAGCACGCAAACCGCGCAAAATGATGTTGGCGCCCGATTCGCGCAAAAAGTCGGCCAGGAGACCTGAAAAACCGGTGACTTCCACATTTTTGCAGTTCTGCAGCGCGTCCTGCGCCATCGCCACCCGATCTGCCAGGGGAAACAGGGGGCGTTTGTTGCGGCTGTCCGCCACAGCCACCACCACCGAATCAAACAGGCGACAGGCACGCCTGACCAGATCCTCATGCCCCAGGGTCATGGGATCGAAGGTTCCTGCATAGACGGCTTTAGTCTTCATTGCACTTCAATCCCTGTGGTCGGTTTGAGCAGCTGGTAAGTCACCTGCCCGGCTCTTGCAGCCCGGATTTCGCTCCAAAAGGGTGATTCTGACACACCGCCGGAACTTTCACAGTAAAGCAGCCCTCCGGGGTTCAAACGCGCCACCAGAATCGGCAAAACCCGATCCAGCTCCTGACCGGAAAACGGCGGATCCAGAAAGACCAGGTCAAACTTTCTTTGGTCTCGCTGCAGCCAGGTCACTGCCTCCGAAAGCACGATTTCGGCACCTTCGGCTTCAAGCCGCGCTGCATTTTCTCGCAGCTGGCGCACGGTCTCACGCTGTCTTTCAACAAAAACGACACGGGCAGCTCCGCGCGACAAAGCCTCAAAACCGAGCGCCCCGCTGCCCGCATACAGATCCAGGCACTGGTATCCGGGCAACGTTTGCCCGAGCCAATTGAACAGGGTTTCGCGCACGCGGTTGGGTGTCGGCCGAAGGCCGGGGTCCGCCTGGAAGCGGATGCTGCGACCCCGCCAGCGCCCCCCGATGATACGAATCTGGCTGGTCATTTCAGGTAGAATCTTTGCGAAAATACGCTCTGTGAAACCCCTATTGTCCGATGTTTGGCTTTTTCAAGAAATCCCCCGTCTCCAAGGCTGTCGCGCCTGAGTCCCCAGCAGGCTGGATGGCCCGGCTGCGGTCGGGGTTGCGCAGCAGCCGGCAAAAACTTCAGCAGGGTCTGGGAGGACTGTTTGGGGGGCGCCTGGATGATGCCTGGTTCGACACCCTGGAAGAAGCGCTGATCAGCGCGGATGTGGGAGCAAAGGCCAGCGCCAGGCTGATTGCCGGACTGCGCCAGGAAGCCCGTCGTCAGCACATCGACGCGCCGGAAGACTTGAAACCCTTGCTCAAGTCCGCCCTGGTCGATCTGCTCGCCCCTCTGGAAGCACCCTTGGCCAGCAGCGAACAACATCCTTACGTCATCCTTTTCGTGGGGGTCAACGGCGCCGGTAAAACCACGACCATCGGGAAACTGGCGCAGCATCTGATGCAGCAGGGCCATTCCGTCCTGCTGGCGGCGGGTGACACCTTTCGCGCGGCCGCAGTGGCCCAGCTGTCGGCCTGGGGCCAACGAAACAACGTGCCGGTCATCACCCAGGAGAAAGGAGATTCGGCAGCGGTGATATTCGACGCGATCCAGGCGGCACGCGCCAGGGGCATCGACGTCGTGCTCGCGGACACGGCAGGACGCCTGCCCACGCAGCTGCACTTGATGGAAGAGATCCGGAAGGTCAAACGCGTTGTCACCAAAGCCGACCCCAGCGCGCCTCACGAGATCCTGCTGGTGCTCGACGCCAACACGGGCCAGAATGCCCTGGCCCAGGTCCGAGCCTTTGACGATGCGCTGGGCCTCACCGGACTGATTGTCACCAAACTGGATGGCACCGCCCGTGGCGGTGTCGTGGCCGCCATTGCCGGAGAGCGCCCGATCCCCATTCGCTTCATTGGGGTCGGTGAAGCCCTGGAAGATTTGCACCCTTTCAATGCCAACGAATTTGTGGATGCCCTGATCGAATGATCGCACTCAATGCAGTGGTCAAGCGCTATCCGGATGGCCATGAGGCCCTTCGTGGCGTGACCCTGGATATTGAAGGCGGGGAAATGGTGTTCGTCACCGGCCGTTCCGGCGCCGGGAAAAGCACCCTGCTCCGGCTGATGTCCGGCATCGAACGCCCCACCAGCGGCGCCCTCTCCATTCACGGCAAGGACATCACGCGCCTCAGCACATCGGCCCTGGCCAGACTGCGTCGCAATATCGGCCTGGTATTCCAGGACCATCTGCTGCTGACGGACCGAAGCGTTGAAGAAAATGCGGCTCTGCCCCTGCGCATTGCCGGCCTTCATGGCAAGGAACTCAAACAACGGGTCGCGCTCGCGCTTGAAAAGGTTGGCCTGGATGGACAAGCCAAAGCTTCTCCGCTGGCCCTCTCGGGCGGAGAGCGTCAGCGCCTGTGCATCGCCCGGGCCATCGTCAACCGCCCTCGCCTGGTCATTGCAGACGAACCCACCGGCCATCTGGACAAAGGGTACGCCAACGCCATTCTGGACATATTCAAATCGTTTCACGGTGCCGGTGTCACCATCATCATCGCCATGCACGACACGGCCTCGCTGCCGCTGCCAAATTCACGCATCCTGAGCCTGGAAGACGGGCTGGTCAGCGCCGACTCTGAAACCGAATCTTCGGAGGCTGTCTGATGTTGGGGTGGCTGCTTCAGCATCGCATTGCACTGTTCCGGGCCTTCTCCCAACTGGCACGCCAGCCGGTCGCCCACCTGATCGGCGTGCTCGTGATCGCCTTTGCACTGAGCCTGCCTGCGGGCGCGTTGCGCCTCATTGACCGCGCCGCCTCGCTGGGTCAGGGCGCTTTGCACGAACCGCATCTCACCCTGTTCATGAAGCAGGATGCGGATGATGCCGCCGTGCGCGCGGTGTGGGACACGCTGGCCCTGCGCACCGATGTTCGCGAGTTCCGTTACATATCCAATGCGGAAGCACTTGCTGAAATGAAAGCCTTGCCGGGACTGGCCGATGCCATCAACGCCCTGGATCGCAATCCCCTGCCGCACACTTTCGTCGTTATTTCCCGCAGCCCGGCACCCCAGGCGCTGGAAAATCTGCGTGCTGCGCTTGCCGGACTGGGCAAAGTGGAACGCGTCCAGGTGGACAGCGCCTGGGCCAAGCGCCTGGATGCCCTGGTGCAATTTGCCCGGCGCGGCGCGGGCGGTCTCACCGCCCTGCTGGCCGTGGCCATGGCGTTCACGGTATTCAGCACCGTCCGGCAGCAGGTGCTTTCCTCCCGCAGTGAAATCGAAATTACCCATCTGATCGGTGCGACTCCGGGATACATCAGGCGCCCCTTCCTTTATTTCGGGATACTGCAGGGGTTGCTGGGTTCCCTCGTTGCCGGCCTTTTGCTGTGGCTTGGTAGCCGCTGGTACAACGATGCCGTTCAGCCCCTGAGCAACTTGTTCGCCATGAATCTGCAGTTGCCGGGGCTTTCCCTGCGCGAATGGGTTTTGCTCGGAGTGGCCGGCGTGGGCTGGAGCTGGGCCAGTTCCTACCTTTCGGTCAGCCTGACCTTGCGCCGGATCGCTGCCCGGTGCTAAGCCGCCCCGGATTACACCTCCCGGGAATAGCCTGTGCCCTCGTTGCAATGACTGTGACTTGTTCTGCCCTCGCCCATGACGCCGACGGGGCCTCCCAACCCCTTCCCGCTTCAGCACAAACGCCGCTTGTCCACGCGCCGGCAAAAAAAGCAGACACAAAACGGCCTGCGACTTCCGGCAAATCCCGGCATCACGCGCGCCCGACTTCGGGAGCCTCGCTGCCGGCACCTGCCGCTCCGAGTTTCAGCATCAAAAATTTGCGGCTTCCCGAGACAGGGATGCCTGCAATGCCAAATCAGCCTCTGTTTTCCCCGCACAACTCTTTTGAGACCCTGGCTGAACCCGTTCCGGATTCGACCATGCGCTGGGCTATGGGGGGTGATTTGCCATTGCCCGGCATCAACGACCCCTCGCTGGGCCCCAAGTACAAGGATTCGGGGTTCCATTTCGGCCTGAATTACCGTTTGACGCCCCAATGGAATGTCAGCGGGCTGGCAGGCGTGAAAACAGGAGGAGGTCCGGTGGCCACGCCGGACAAGCCTTCCATGGACCAGCTCGGCGTCCAGGCGCAGTTCAAGTTCTAGCCGTCCGTACGCAGCACCCTTGCCCATATACCCCCATAGGGTATATAATGATTTTTCAAGACACATGAAAGCAGGGAGTTGCATCGTGTCAGAACCCGCACTCAACCAGGTGGACTTGCCCATCGAAGGCATGACCTGCACAGCCTGCGCAACGCGCATCGAAAAAACCCTGAACAGACTTCCGGGAGTCCAGGCGACAGTCAATGTCGCCACCGACAAGGCACAGATCCGTTTTGATGCAAACCGGGTATCGCCTCAAGAGCTTGTGGAGGCGGTGCAAAAAACGGGCTATGACGTTCCCCGGCAGACGACCGAACTGTCCATCTCGGGCATGACCTGTGCGTCCTGCGCCGCGCGCATCGAAAGGGGACTGAACCAATTGCCCGGCGTTTCCGCGCACGTGAATCTGGCAACGGAACGGGCCCACGTCACGTTCACGCCCGGTCTGGCTGGCATCGCTGATCTGATCCGCCGGGTGGAAAAGGCGGGCTATGGCGCGCAGGAAATTGCCGGACTGGACTCCGCAGCCGAAAAAGCCCGGCGCCAGGCCGCCTACCGACAAGACCTGATTCTCTTTGCCGTTTCCGCCCTGCTGACCCTGCCACTGCTGGCCCAGATGGTCGGCATGTTCGCGGGCCACATGGAACTGTGGCCGCGCGGGCTGCAGTGGCTTTTGGCCACGCCCGTGCAGTTCTGGATCGGGGCTCGCTTTTATCGGGGAGCCTGGAACGCGCTCCGGGGCGGTTCGGCCAACATGGATGTGCTGGTGGCGCTGGGCACCAGCATGGCCTATCTCTTCAGCACCACAGTCACCTTTCTGGGTCTTGCCGAACACGTCTATTTCGAAGCCTCAGCTTCCATCATCACGCTGGTTCTGATGGGCAAACTGCTGGAGTCACGAGCGAAAAGCAAGACTTCCGGCGCCATCGAAGCCCTCATGAAATTGCAACCCAAAACCGCGCATGTGGAGCAGGATGGTGAGGTGAAGGAAATCGAAGTGGCGCTCATGAAAGCGGGCGATGTTTTCATTGTTCGCCCTGGAGAGAGCCTTCCGGTGGACGGGGTCGTCCTGTCGGGAGTTTCAAGCGTCGACGAGTCGATGCTGACTGGCGAAAGCTTGCCGCAACTGAAAGAAGCCAACGCCAAGGTTTTTGCAGCCACGCTCAATGGCCAGGGCATGTTGCGCTGCAAGGCCACTGGCGTGGGAGTCCACACCGCTCTGGCCCACATCATCCGGCTGGTTGAAGCAGCGCAGGGTTCCAAGGCCCCGATCCAGCGCTTGGCAGACCGGATTTCCGGCATCTTTGTCCCGGTCGTGGTGGGTATTGCCGCCCTGACCTTCGGCGGATGGTGGCTTTTCAGCGGCGACTTCACCCAGGCCCTGATCAACGCCGTGGCCGTGCTGGTCATTGCCTGCCCTTGTGCATTGGGCCTGGGCACGCCAACGGCCATCATGGTCGGCACAGGTCGCGGTGCACAGGCCGGCATCCTGATAAAAAATGCCGAAGCGCTCGAACGCGCCCAGAAGATCGGCACGCTGGTGGTGGACAAGACCGGCACCCTGACCGAAGGCAAGCCGGTGGTCACCGATGTGCTGCCGGCCGCATCGCTGACCCGGCAGGCGTTTCTGCAACTCGCAGCCACCCTGGAACAGGGTTCTGAACATCCCCTGTCGCGCGCCGTGCTGGACGAAGCGACCGCGGCGGGAATTCAGCCGGCAGCAATGCGTGACTTCCGGGCCGAACCCGGCAAGGGGGTGACGGCTTCGCTGGGCGATGAAGTTTTCTGGCTGGGCTCTCCGGCCTGGCTGGAAAGTCTGGCCATTCCGCTGGACCAGAAAAAGGTGGCGGCGTTGCAGCGCTCCGGGAAAACAGTCATCGGCTTGGCCAGCCGGGGTGAGCCGCTCGGTTATCTGGCCATTGCCGACCGGCTGCGGCCTACATCCCGCCAGGCAGTGACAAGACTGCATGAAATGGGCATGGAAGTGGTCATGCTCACGGGTGACAATGCGGCCACAGCCCAGGCGATCGCTGGTGAGGCGGGCATACGCCAGTTCATCGCCGAAGTGCTGCCGCAAGAGAAAGCTTCGAAGATCAAGGAAATGCAGGCACAGGGGCGCGTGATCGGCATGGTGGGCGATGGCATCAATGACGCTCCCGCGCTCGCCGCCGCCGATGTCAGCTTCGCCATCGGCGCCGGTTCCGACATCGCCATGGAAGCTGCGGACGTGACTCTGATGAACAGCGACCTGTTGACCGCAGTGGACGCCATCGAACTGTCGAAAGCCACCCTCACCAAGATCAAACAGAACCTCTTCTTTGCATTCATCTACAACATCCTGGGCATTCCCCTGGCCGCCGTGGGCATGCTCAACCCCGTGATCGCCGGCGCCGCCATGGCCATGAGTTCGGTGTCGGTCGTCACCAACTCGCTGTTGCTGCGTCGCTGGCAACCGAAACTGCCATCACACAACCCACAAGGAAAATGAACATGACGACAACCACATTGAACATTCAAGGCATGACCTGTGGCGGCTGCGTAAACAGCGTCAAGCGGGCTCTCGCGAATTTGCCGGGCGTTGGGCAGACAGACGTTTCCCTGGAAAAAGGCCAGGCCACCATCGAGTACGACCCGGCACAGGTCTCGCCGGAGCAACTGAAAACCGCCGTCGTGGATGCCGGTTATGACGTCAAAGCCTGATGCCCCGGCGCTGTGTCATGGCAGCGAAAAAACCATTGTGCAGCCCCACAAGCAGGCGTTGCTTAACCGCCTGAACCGCATTGCAGGCCAGATCAGGGGCATCAGCGGCATGGTCGAAAGCGACCGCTACTGCATCGACATCCTGACCCAGGTCAGCGCGGTCCGGTCAGCGCTCGACGCCATGGCCCTGCAACTCATCGAAGACCACACCAAAGGCTGTGTGCAGAAAGCCATTCGACACGGCGATGGCGAGGCCGCCCTCTCGGAGCTGATGGGTGTTCTCAAGAAAATCAGCCGATAAAGCACATGGCCTTGTATCCCGCAAGAAACCGGGAAGGAGAACCCCAATGAAGAAATCCTGCACCATCAAATCAAACAAAGCCGGGGACTGCGACTGCAATGCCCGCCAAGGCCTCTGGGTCATGCTGGGTTTTCTGGTGGTTGGGCTGGTCGGGATATGGGTGGTCGCCCACCTCAGTTGACGGCGCCCCGAAAAACAGTGTAACTCATTGATATAAATAGATTTACATTATCATTACCGACGTTGCTTTCCTGCCGGAAAGGCATCGGGCATGAGGAACCTTGCCCCTTATTAGCACTCAAACGAATGGAGTGCTAAAATACGCCCAGACGAGGGAGGTTGACTGATCCATGCATGAAATGACGCTGCCTGCACCTGTTCCGTCCCTGAGCGGAAGCTTGGAGCAATACATCCAGATCGTGTCCCGGATTCCGCTGCTGAGCGCAGAGGAAGAAGTGACTTTGGGTCGGCGCTTGCGTGACAACAACGACTTGCAGGCCGCCCAGCGCCTTATTCTTTCCCATTTGCGGCTGGTGGTTTCCACGGCACGTCAGTACAGCGGGTACGGACTGCCGCAGGCCGACCTGATCCAGGAAGGCAATGTGGGCCTCATGAAGGCCGTGCGCCGCTTCGATCCGGAGCGCGGCGTGCGCCTGGTGTCTTTTGCCGTCCACTGGATCAAGGCCGAAATCCACGAATACATCATCCGCAACTGGCGCCTGGTCAAGATTGCCACCACCAAGGCCCAGCGCAAGCTGTTTTTTGGCTTGCGCAGCCTGAAACCGGGATTCGGTTCCCTGTCGCACCGCGAAACTCTGGAAGTGGCCCGGCAATTGGGAGTCAGGCCGGAAGACGTGAGCGAAATGGAAGTGCGGCTATCTGGCCAGGATATTTCCCTGGCCCCTGCGCCCGAAGACGAAGAACATTGGGTAAGCCCCATTGCCTACCTGGCCGATGAATCGGCCGGCCCTTCGGAAATGCTGGAATCCCGGGAGCAGGAAACCCTGCGCCACGAAGGATTGCAGAAAGCCCTCGCTGGCCTGGATGAGCGCAGCCGGCGTATCGTTTTGGCCCGCTGGCTTCAGGGTGAAAAACCGGCCGCCACGCTTCAGGAACTGGCCCAGGAACTCGGCGTATCCGCCGAACGTGTTCGCCAAATCGAGGGCCGCGCCCTCCAGAAGCTGCGCGCTGCGCTAGAACCTGCGGCATGAGCCGCTACCATTGCATCATTCGCAACGCGCACTGTTCGGTGCGCCTGGGGATACACGATTTCGAGAAAACCGGGCCGCAGGACATTCTGGTCTCGGTAAAACTTTCCTTCCCCTTTTCGGCCTTGCGCCGCATCCGCCACATTGGCGATACGGTGGATTACGAACCATTGCGCAATTTCATCCAAAGCTGGGCCGAGCGCCCCCATGTCCCGCTCATCGAAGACCTGCTGGATGAGCTGGTCACGCACTGTTTTGATGATCCGCGGGTAGACTACGTGGAAGCCACCATCCGCAAGACCACCATATTCGAGGAAGTGGAAGAGATCGGCGTGGGCATCGACACTTCCCGCCAGGATTGGAACGCCTTGCGGGCGCGGCGGGAATAGCCGGGCTCAGAGGGTACAGAAAATCAGGGTAAACGGAATGTCTTGTCCGCACACCTTGAAACGCGCAGTTTCGCCAGCCCCCAGAAACCGGATGTTGAGCAGGTATTTGTTGGCGCTGATTTCAGGCACGCAGGGCAGGTCGGACCCCAAGGCCACCCGCAACAGGCGGACGTCCGGACCCACCTTGGTTTGCTGGAAAAGCCCGTTGGTCGCCTGCAGCTCGTGAGCCTTGCCGCTTTCCATGAGCAGCGTGACGTGCACCCGCAAGGCCCGGTAAGTGGACAGGAGAGGCGAGACCCACTCGTTGAGCTGGCTGCGTCGGGCTTCCCGCCCCAGCGACAGCCAGTAGTGGTAAGCCGGCAAGTCAAAATCACACATGCCGCCCGGAATGCCTGATCGCTGCTTGATGGCCATCAGCCATTCGTGATTGCGCAGCTGTTCTCCAAACTTGCCTTTGCTGCCGTGCAGGTCGTAGGCGGCTGTTTCCAGGTCTGAAAGCGCCTTTTCCAGGGATTCCTGGGAAACGTTGGGGTTTTCGCGCAGCGGCACCAAGGCCAGGCGCTGTCGATCAAGGGATTGCAGCAGGTCTGATTTGACGTCCGAGCGCGCCGTGACGTCGAGAATCTCGAACACCGTCATCAATGCGGCGTGATGATCCCAGGCTTCCTCCCGCTCGATGAAATAAAAAGCGCGACGGAAGAGCGCCTTTAAACGCAGGAAAATGCGGATCTGCTCGTTGAGCGGATAATCGTAAATGATCACCGAAGCGGCCCCGGAAAACCGCCAAAGTGTGTCCCAAATTGGCCAGGAACGCAATCCCCGGCCGTGCCAATGACCTGAAAATCAAACGTTTTAGTTCGCTCCGGACGCCATGGCACGGTACTGGCGATCCAGTGAACGGACCACCGACTCGAGGCTGGTGAGGTCGCCATTGTTTTCGATCACGTCGTCAGCCACCCGCAAACGGGTTTTGCGGTCTGTCTGGGCGGCCATAATGGCTTTCACTGCTTCCGGCGTCATGTCCCGCCGGGCGGCAGCGCGCTGGACCTGCAGTTCCTCTTCGCAATCCACCACCAACACACGCGACAGCAACGGTCTGTAGCTTCCCACTTCAATCAGCAGGGGCACCACCAGCAAGACGTAAGGTTGCGTGGCCGCTTCCAGGGCTGCGTGGACGGCATCCCGGATCATGGCGTGCATGATGCGTTCCAGCTGCTTGCGCGCCGGTGGGTGGTTGAACACGTAATCACGCATGACGGTCCGGTTGAGGCTTCCATCTTCGTTGATGAACGCTTCCCCGAATTTGTCCCGGATGGCCGGAATTGCCGCCCCTCCCGGTGCGGTCAGCTGACGGGAAATGGCGTCCGTGTCCACCACCCCAGCCCCCAGTTTGGCAAACAGCTCGGCCACTGTGGATTTGCCAGAACCGATGCCTCCGGTCACCCCGACGATGAATTTGCTCACGTCATTCCTCCTTTACCCCAAAGCATAACACCATATCCAGCCGCCGCAAGAAAAGGCCCGAAAGGAATCGGGGTATGCCGGGAACGCTGGCCCAGCCCCAGCCAAAGGCCTCCGACAATAACGCCGGCGAGGGAGGCGAACAGCAGAATGGCCGGCAACGATTCCCATCCCATCCAGGCACCCAGGGCAGCCAGCAGCTTGAAATCTCCGCGTCCGATGCCCTCGCGCCGGGCAATCCCCCGATAGAGCCAGTAAACACTCCACAGCAGCAGGTACCCGCCTGCGGCCCCCCACAGGGCCGCATGCAAATCGGTGAACAACCCCCAGGAATTGCCCAGCAGGCCGGCCCACAACAAAGGCAGCGTGACGAGGTCCGGCAGCAACTGGGTTTCCAGATCGATGAAAATCAGCACCAGCAAGGCCCCCAGAAAAGCCAGCACAGCCAGCGCAGGCCAGCCTGGACCAAAACGCAAGGCCGCCACCAGGGAAAGCGCGGCACCCAGAAACGGCAAGCCGCGACGCCATGCGCGCAGGCGTCCGACCCCTTCCGGCAACCCGCCATCCGCCGCCATGCGATGCGGAATCCAGTCCACGAGGCGGTCCGCCACAAGTCCGGCAACATAACCGCAGGCGCTCATCAGGCCGGCCCAGGCCACCGGCGTCTCAAGCCATCCACCCCCTGCGCTCACCGAGGCTCGTCCAGAACAAGGCGTGCCACCCGGACCATGCGGTCCTGGGTCTGCACGATTTCCACCGGATGCCCGTCAATCTTGAGCGCCGTTCCGGGCTCCGGGATGTCCTCGAGGGTTTCCAGGATCAGGCCGTTCAGGGTGCGCGGGCCTTCCAGGCGGAAATGGGTTCCGAGCTTGCGGTTGAGATCGCGCAAGGGGCAGACCCCTTCCACAAGAACCGTCCCGTCCTTTTCGCGTGTGAAATAATCCTGCTGGTGGGGCGCCTGACCGCTGAACTCACCGACGATTTCCTCCAGGATGTCTTCCACGGTCACCAACCCTTCAAGCTCTCCATACTCATCGACCACAAGTCCGGCCTTGTGCCGGGTCTCCTGGAAATTTTGCAGTTGGGTCAGCAAGGGCGTTCCGGCCGGAATGAAATAGGCCGGCTGCATGATGGCTTCGAGCGTCTCCCGCGTCAGCTCCCCTGAATGGGCCTGGTTGAACACTTTTCGCACATGGACCACGCCCGCCACGTCATTGGGCGTTCCACGGTAAATCAACTGCAGGGTATGGTTGGACGTGGCCAGCTGGCTCCGGATCTCTTCGATGGGCGCTTCGAGGTCAATGCCTTCGATCTGGTTGCGCGGCGTCATCACGTCGTCCACGCTGATGTCCTGCAGCCCCAGCAGGTTGAGCAGGATGTTCTGGTGCTTGGGCGGAATGAAGTGCCCGCCTTCCAGGACCAGTATGCGCAGTTCTTCCAGGCTCAGCGCAGGACTCGAGGCATCCGGCCGGGTCCGCAATCCGCCGGCTTTCAGCAGTCCACGCACAAACAGGTTCACGAACCAGATGATGGGTGCGCAGAGCTTCAGCAGGGGAACCAGCACGTAGCTGACCCTGAATGCGATTTTTTCGGGATAGGTGGCGCCGATGATCTTGGGCGTGATTTCCGAAAAAATCAGGATCGCCAAAGTCACCAGCACGGTGCCCAGCGTGATGGCCACTTCCCCTCGCCCGATAAAACGGACCATCAGCACCGTCACGATGGCGGCAGCGGCTGCATTGATGAAGTTGTTTCCCAGCAACAGAACGCCGAGCAGGCGATCCGTTTGAGACAGCAACTGGGCGGTTTTGCGGGCGCCCCGGTGCCCTTGTGCAGCCAGGTGTTTGAGTCGATAGCGGTTGAGCGCCATCATGCTGGTTTCCGCCATGGAAAAGAAGCCGGACAGAATCAGCAGCACCGCCAGAATGCCGATCAGGATGGCGGCTGGCGTGTCATCCACGATGCAAAATGATTTCCAGCACGAACTTGCTGCCCACGTACCCCACCAGCAGCATGGCAAATCCTGCCAGGGTCCAGCGAGCCGCGCGCCGACCGCGCACCCCCCAGATCTGCCGGCCTGCCAGGAGGCCTGCATAAATCAGCCAGGAAATGAAGGAAAACACCACTTTGTGGTTGAAGGGCAGCGGTTTTCCGAACAGGGCTTCGGAAAAGAACACGCCGCTGGCCAGCGCTCCTGTCAGCAACAGAAACCCCACAAGGATCATCTGGAACAACAGCGAATCCATGGCCACCAGGGAAGGCAGTTCTCCCAGTCGGGACAACCGTTTGTCATGGCTGTGCAGCCGCTGCTCCATGACCCCCATCAGGATGGCATGCAGGGCCGCAATGGCGAAGAGCCCATAGGCCATGAGGGACACCACGAGGTGAACCTTGAATGCCAGCAGACCGCTGTACGGCACCTGCTTGTCGGCCGGGAATACAAGAGGTGACAGCACCAGGCCCGCTGCCAGAACCAGGATCAGCGGTTGCAGCACCCCCATGCGGTAGCGAAAGCTCACGATCCAGTACATGGCCACCGTAACCCAGGCAATCAGGGATAGACTGTGCCCCAGGGAGAGGTCAAGGCCTTCTTCCGACAGCAGGGCGCGGTGCAACACGGCTCCATGCACGATCCAGGCACCGAGAATCAGCGTACGGGTGAGTCCATCCCGGCGTCCTCTGGCTTCGCTCCCGCCCGCATCGGCACGCAACGCCATCCAGACGCGAACGCCCAGCAGTAGGTACAGGGCGGCAGTGATAAAATAAAGCTTGGCATCGGCCATCATGTGCCTAGTTTACCATTCCATGAGGCGAGGACCGCTTTAACCATGCTGGATCATTTGACCGAACGACTTTCCGGAGTCGTCAAAACACTGCGCGGCCAGGCACGCCTGACCGAATCCAACATTCAGGATGCGCTGCGCGAAGTGCGTCTGGCATTGCTGGAAGCCGATGTGGCCCTCCCGGTCGTCAAGGATTTCATCCAGGAAGTACGCGAACAAGCCTTGGGACAAACCGTGCTGTCGAGCCTCACTCCGGGGCAGGCATTCGTGGGAGTTGTCCACCAGTCCCTGACCCGGCTCATGGGCGAACAGGGCAGCGGACTGAATCTTGCAACCCAGCCACCGGCCGTCATCCTGATGGCCGGTTTGCAAGGCTCCGGGAAAACCACCTCCAGCGGCAAGCTGGCCAAGCTTTTAAAGGAACAGCAGAAGAAAAAGGTTCTCCTGGTCAGTTGCGACGTCTATCGTCCTGCAGCCATCGAACAACTGCATGTCCTGGCGCAGTCACTGGACGTGGACTGGTTTCCGTCGGAAGCCGGGCAGGCGCCCGAGTCCATTGCCGCAGCCGCGCTGGATCACGCAAAGCGCCATTTTTATGACGTGCTGATTGTCGATACGGCCGGCCGGCTGGCCATCGATGAAGACCTGATGCGCGAAATCCAGAATCTGCACCGGGCGCTCAATCCCATTGAAACGCTTTTTGTGGTGGACGCCATGCAGGGGCAGGATGCCGTCAATACCGCACGCGCATTCGGCGAAGCCCTCCCCCTGACCGGCGTCATCCTGACCAAGCTCGACGGCGATGCACGGGGTGGCGCCGCCTTGTCCGTCCGGCACGTGACGGGAAGGCCCATCAAGTTCATCGGGGTGGGGGAAAAGCTCGCGGGCCTGGAACCGTTCCATCCCGAACGCATGGCTTCCCGCATTCTGGGCATGGGCGATGTGCTGTCCCTCATTGAAGAAGCCCACCGGACAGTGGATCGTGCCGAAGCCGAAAAACTGGCCCACAAGATCAAAAAAGGACAAGGGTTCGATCTGGAAGACTTCAAGGCCCAGATCGGCCAGATGAAAAAAGCCGGAGGGCTGGGCGCCATGATGGACAAACTGCCCTCGCAACTGACTCGCGGCCTCCAGTCAAACCCGTCCGTGGATGACCGTTCCCTCGCCCGCATCGAAGGCATCATCAATTCCATGACCCCGGCGGAACGCCGCAACCCCGAACTGCTCAAGGCATCCCGGAAACGTCGCATCGCGGCCGGAGCCGGCGTCCAGGTTCAGGAAGTGAACCGGCTGCTCTCCCAGTTCGAGCAAATGCAGAAAATGATGAAAATGATTTCGCGCGGCGGGCTTGGAAAAATGATGCGCGGCATGAAGGGGCTCATGCCCGGTCTTCAGTGAGCTTTTTTCCGAAATACGGTTTCTTCACCTTTCAACAGGCGGCGAATATTGCTGTGATGGTGGACAATCAGCAGCAAAGCCAGCGCAAGCACCGTCAGGCGCCCCCATGCGTCCTGCAGGAAGATGAGCGCCAGCAGGGGTGCCGCAACCGAAGCGCTCAGGGCTGAAATCGAAGAAATGCGCGTCACTGCCATGACGGACAGCCAGACAAAGAGCGTGGCCAGCCCCAGCGCCGGCTGAAAGGCAAGCAACACCCCAAGGGCGGTCGCAACACCCTTCCCCCCTCTGAATCCGAAAAATACCGGATAGCCATGCCCCACAAACACCGCGATCGCGGCGGCAGGCAAGGCCCGCGGATCGACCCCCAACGGAATTGCCACATGGGTCACCAGCCAGACGGCAAACCAGCCTTTAAGGGCATCTCCCAGCAGCACCCAGACGGCCGCCAAGCGGCTTCCGCCGCGCAGCATGTTGGTGGCGCCCGGGTTGCGTGATCCAAAAGTGCGGGGATCGGGCAAACCCATGAGTCGGCTCACGATCACGGCAAACGAAAGGGATCCAATCAGGTAGGCTGCCACGGCAACCAGTATCAGGCTCATCATGGGCGTGAGTATAGTGGGTATCAGCCGCGAGGATGGTGTTTTTCATGCAGCTGCCGAAGTCTTTCGCGCGCCACATGGGTGTAAATCTGCGTGGTTGAAATGTCGGCATGGCCCAGCAGCAGTTGCACCACCCGCAGATCGGCTCCGTGATTGACGAGGTGGGTGGCAAAAGCGTGCCGCAAGGTATGGGGTGACAGCGTCGTGCCGATGCCGGCCTGCAACGCATACCGTTTGACGAGTTGCCAGAAGCCCTGGCGCGTCATCGGCTCACGGCGCTGGGTCACAAACAGCGATTCATTGGGCAGGCCCGACAACAAGGCGGGCCGGGCAACGGCCATGTAACGCCGCAGCCAGTCCAGGGCATGCTCGCCAAGAGGCACCAGCCGCTCGCGCCCGCCTTTCCCCGTCACACGGACGACCCCGCTGTCCAGCGAAACTGCCGCCAGTGGCAAACTGACCAATTCCGAAACGCGCAGACCGCTGGCATAAAGCACTTCGAGCATGGCCCGGTCCCGCAAACCCAGTTCTGTTTCCGTGTTCGGGGCAGCCAGTAGGCACTCCACTTCCGCTTCGGAAATCGATTTGGGCAATGCACGCGGCAGGCGCGGTGAAGCGATGTGCAGTGTCGGGTCGGCCGCCATGCGCCCGTCGCGCAGCGCCATCCGGTAAAAACGCCGAAGCGCCGAAAGGGCTCGTCCCGCCGTACGGCTTTTGACGTGGCGCACGGCATACAGATCCGCAAGCCACTCCTGCAGGTGGGAAGATTGCGCCTGGTACAGGCTGATTTCGGGATGACGGGTTTCAAGCCAGCCGGCAAACTGCATCAGGTCGCGGCGGTAACTTTCAAGGGTATTTCGCGACAGCCCATCTTCCAGCCACAGGCTGTCGCAAAATCGGTCGAGGATTTCCTGCTGTAACGGGTTAATCGCTTAACCGGCCGAAGATTCCGTTTTCGCAGGCGACGCGTTGCGCGTTACCAGTTTTTCGCGGATACGTGCCGACTTGCCGGAACGGCTGCGCAGGTAGTACAGCTTGGCTCGCCGCACGTCACCGCGACGCTTGACTTCAATGCTGGCAATCAGGGGGGACCAGGTCTGGAAAGTCCGCTCGACGCCTTCACCTGAAGAAATCTTGCGCACGATGAACGAGGAGTTGAGGCCCCGGTTCCGTTTGGCAATGACCACGCCTTCAAAGGCCTGGACACGCTTGCGCTCCCCTTCCACCACATTCACGTTGACCACCACGGTATCTCCCGGTGCAAACGCGGGGATGGCTTTGCCCAGACGGGCCATTTCTTCCTGTTCCAGTTGCTTGATGACATCCATGGGACTACTCCTTCTTTTCGAGTTCGGCCTTGAACTCTTCCAACAGTTTTAGATCTTCCCCGGAAAGCGGTTGGCGCACCAACATATCCGGACGTTTTTGCCAGGTCCTGCCTATGGCCTGCTTGCGGCGCCAACGTTCGATATCCGCATGATTGCCGGACATCAGCACCGCCGGTACCGCCATTCCTTCATAAACTTCCGGCCGCGTAAAATGCGGCGTGTCCAGCAACCCGTGCACGAAGGATTCCTGTTGCACGGACTGCGCATCGCCCAATACGCCGGGCAATTGCCTCAGTATGGCATCCATCAGCACCATGGCCGGCAACTCCCCGCCGGACAGCACATAGTCCCCGATGGAGACCTCTTCATCCACTGCCTGCATCAGCAGGCGTTCATCAACCCCTTCGTAGCGGCCGGCCAGCAATACCAGCCCGGGTTGGGTCGCGTAGCGCATGACCTTTTCATGCGTCAGCACCGGCCCCTGGGGACTCAGGTACACCACCCTGGGGGTGGCAATTCCCAGGGACTGCTGCCGCTCCCGGGCCGCCCCGATGGCCTGCGCCAAGGGCTTGGCCAGCATCACCATGCCCGGTCCACCGCCGTAGGGACGATCATCGATCGTCCGGTAATTGTCGGTAGTGAAATCCCTCGGGTTCCACACCCTGAAATTCCACAGACCTTGTTCCAGCGCGCGCCGCGTGACGCCATGGGCTGTAAGGGCGTCGAACATGGGCGGGAAAAGCGAAATCACGTCGAAGGCGTAAGCCATCAGTAATCCGCCCCCCAATCCACCCGCATCGTGCCCCCTGCAATCTGCACATCCCGTACCACGGAATCCACAAAGGGGATCAGGCGCTGCCGCCCTGCATCCTGGACCACCAGCACGTCGTTGGCCCCGGTACCCAGCACTTCAACCACCTCGCCCAGCGCTTCGCCGGCAAGGTTGGTTACGCGCAAACCGATCAGATCGGTCCAGTAATATTCGTTTTCTCCCGCCGCGGGCAGTTGCTCGCGGGGTATGGCAATTTCAAGCCCTTTCAGGGACTCTGCCGCGGTCCGGTCAGTTACGCCTTCCAGCCGTGCGACCAGCGCACCACCATGGATGCGCCATTCCGCCAGCGAAAATTCGCGAAACGTTTCGTCCTTGCCCAGCCACCACGTGGGATATGCTGCAAGGCCGTCCAGGGAGCCGCTGTAACTCTGGATGCGAAACCATCCCTGCACCCCGTACGGGACGGACACCCGCCCCATGACCACCCACTTAGGCAGCGGCAGCTCCAGCCTTGGGCGCGCGCTTGATCAGCTTTTCCACGGCGTCGGAAGCCTGGGCGCCGCGACTCTTCCAGAACTCCACGCGAGCCAGATCCAGGCGCAGGCCGTCCGGACCATCGGCATTGGTCGGGTTGTAGAAACCGACGCGCTCGATGAAACGGCCATCACGGCGATTGCGGGAATCGGCAACCACCACATTGTAGAAAGGACGGTTGCGGGCACCGCCACGAGACAATCGGATCACTACCATGATGACTCAACCTTTGTCGTTTGGACCTCGGGGAAATCCCGATTCCGAAAAAGCCCAATATTGTATGAAATATGAATCAAGAAATCAAGGACTTCCCACGGCAACCGGGCGGGCGGGGTTGGCGCACCAGGCGCTCCAGGACCCCGGATAGAGCCGACCGCCCCGCAAACCCGCGTATTCCATGGCCAACAGGTTATGGCAGGCCGTCACCCCGGAACCGCACTGGTGGACCACCCGATCCGGCGCCATGCCGGCAAGGAGCGCTTCGAATTCCGCTTTCAGGCGCTCTGCCGGCTTGAACCGGCCGTCCTCCTGGAGGTTGTCCCTAAACGGCCGGTTGCGGGCCCCGGGAATGTGCCCCCCCACCGGGTCGAGCGTTTCGTTCTCGCCGCGGAAGCGGTCTGCCGCGCGCGCATCCACCAACAGCAGGGCGGGATCATGCAAATGTTCCAGCACCGTCGCCGTGTCGACCCAGGCCCCCCGCTGCTCATGGGGGTGAAATACCGTTCGCCGGGGCGAGGGCCGTTCAGTAGAAACAGGATGTTTTTCCTCGCACCACCGCGCCCAGCCGCCATCCAGCACCGCCGCCGGTTCGTGCCCCACCCAGCGCAGCATCCACCACAGGCGGGCTGCAAATAGGCTCTCGCGGTCGTCGTAGGCCACCACCATCCGCCCCGAACCCACCCCGGCCCGTTCCAGGGTTTCCACCCAGCGTTCGATGGGCGGCAGCGGATGCCGGCCCTGCTCTCCGCCGGCCGGCCCTGACAGATCCTGGTCCAGATGGAAAAAAATGGCACCGGGGATATGACTCTCCCCGTAGGCGCGCCGGCCCGCTTCAACATCCTGCAGGTTGTGGCGGCAGTCGATGACAATCCACTCGCCCAGATGCCGGGACAATGCTTCTGCAGAAACAATGGGACTGCTCATGAACAAACCTCCGTTGGACGAACCGGGACCCGCCGCCGGCGTACCTGTCGGCTGGCTGAAATGCCCGCCATGATGACGATGACCACGCCAAGCCAGCCCGACCAGGAAAGCCATTCCCGGAAAAACAGGATGCCCAGGAAGCTGGAAAACACGATGGCGCTGTACGCAAAATTTGCCACCAGCCAGGTGGATCCGGTGCGGTAGGCGCGGGTCATGGTGAGCTGGCCTATGGTCGCCGCCCCTCCCAACGCCAGCAGTACCCACACGTTCCCCCAGGTCAGCGGATGGCGGGGCACGAAAAGCAGGTAAACCCCCAGCACGATCGTGGACAGCGCCGTGAAATACAACACGATGCGCCACTCGGGCTCGCCCAGCTCACCCATGGCCCGCACGTTGAGATAAGCCACCCCGGCCCCGAAACCGGACAACAACCCCAGAAGGCCGGCAAACCATTGGTCAGGCCCCAAATGAGGGCGCAACACCAGCACGATGCCCATGAAACCGAAAACCAGCGTCAGCAACAGCGGCCGATGCAGCTTTTCGCGGGACAGCACCGTCATGAGCAACGCCAGAAACAACGGGGAGGTGTAGTTGAGGGTCACGGCCGTAGCCAGCGGCAATTGGGTCAGCGCAAAAAAATACAGCCAGAGGGAAATCAGGCCCGACACGCTGCGAACCAGGTGCAATCGCCAGTGAATCGTGGTGACGGGCTGGCGCTGGCGGAACGCAAACAAGGCAAGCGGGATCAGCCCGAAAAAGGAGCGATAGAACACCAGTTCGGCGGGAGAAAAATCGGGGGCACCCAGCTTCACGAAAAGCCCCATGACGGCAAAACTGAAGCCCGCCACCAGCATCCAGCCCGATTTGAGCGCAGGAAGCCGGCGCATCGGGTCACCCGCGTGAAATCAGGGGAGACACCTGGCGCCGCACGAATTCATGGAAATGCAGCATCCCGTCTTCCATGGGGGACTGGTAGGGGCCGCCGTCCTCAAGCCCCCGTTCGATCAGCGCCCGCCGTCCGCGCGCCATGCGCTCGCAGATTTCGTCATCTTCCACCGCTGTTTCGAAATAAGCCTGTTGCTGCGCTTCCACGTATTCGCGCTCGAAAAGGACAATTTCTTCCGGGTAATAAAACTCGATGACGTTGGTGCAGGCTTCAGGCCCGTCCGGCCATACCGTGCTGACCACCAGCACATGGGGATACCACTCCACCATGATGTTGGGATAGAGCACCATCCAGATTGCGCCGTAGGGAGGATCCACGTCGCGGTTGTAGCGCCGCACCACATCATGCCACTGCCGGTAGACCGCCGACCCGGCGCGCCGCAGATGATCCTTGACCCCCACGGTCTGGACGCTGTGCCATTTCCCGTATTCCCAGCGCAGGTCGGTGCAATCCACAAAGCCCGAAAGCCCGGGGTGAAACGGCACCACGTGGTAGTCCTCGAGATAGACCTCGATGAATGTTTTCCAGTTGAAATGATGGTGCGCCGTCTTCACCGTATCCAGCATGTAGCCGCTGAAATCCAGGTCTTGCGCGGCACTGCAACGGTTCAGCTCGGCGGTCACGTCCCAGGAACCTTCGAACAGCAAGCCGTTCCAGCGCGTCAGCGGAGCACGGTCCAGGTTGAGGCAGGGCTTTCCGGGGAAATGGGGGGCGCCGGCCAGCTCGCCTTTCAGGTCGTAGGTCCAGCGATGCAGCGGACAGACGATATTCTGCGCATTGCCCCGTCCTTCCAGCATGATGGCCTGGCGGTGGCGGCAAACGTTCGACAGCAATTCGATGCTTTGCCCGTTGTTGACCAGCACCTGGCCATGGTCGCGCCAGGGAAGGGTGAAATAATCACCGGCATTGGGAACCATGAGCTTATGGCCCACATAACGGGGGCCATGGGCAAACAGGGTTTGCTGTTCGAGCGCAGCAATCGACGGATCGAAATACCAACGGATTGGAAGTTGGGAAGTGACTGCCGCCAGCGCCTCAAACGACCCCATTGTTGACATATCCACACCCTCCAGGGAGCAAAGAATGCAGGAGATTGATCAGGACAGGGTTCGCTTGCAAACCCATTGGACAAGAGGGGGATTTTAACCCGGGAAACATCAGGAAACAAGTGATTTATAAGACTTTTTCAGACGTGATTTGACCGCCCGCCCAACCCTGGGATAATGTGGGTTTGCCATGGCCAAACCTTCCGTAAAATCTCCTGAAAGCTACGAGTCGGCATTGCGCGAACTCGAAGGCCTGCTGGCCAGCCTGGAAGGCGGGCAGCTGCCTTTGGAGCAATCCATCGAAGCCTACCGGCGTGGCGCCTTTTTGCTGGGCTACTGCCAATCGCAGCTTGCCGATGCCGAACAGCGCATCAAGGTGCTGGAAGGCGAGACGCTGCAGGAGTTTCAGGGCAATGAACCCGCCCGATGATTTCAGGCGCTGGTCTCAGGAAATAGCGCACTCGCTCGAAGATTTCCTGCAACGCCACCTCCCCCCCCCTGAAATCGCTCCCCGGCGCCTGCACGAAGCCATGCGCCATGCCGTGCTGGACGGTGGGAAACGCGTGCGCCCCCTGCTCGTTTTTGCGGCGGGGGAACTGGCTGAGGCGCCGAAGGATGCACTGCAGGTGGTGGCCGCCAGCGTGGAACTCATTCACGCCTATTCACTGGTTCATGATGATCTGCCCGCCATGGACAATGACGTCCTGCGCCGGGGAAAACCCACCTGCCACGTGCAGTTCGGGGAAGCCCATGCCCTTCTGGCCGGCGATACCCTGCAGTCCCTCGCCTTTCAATGGTTGTCCGAATTCCCGCTGCATCCCGATGCACGCCGGCAGTTGTCCCTGATCCGGCAGCTTGCCCTGGCAAGCGGCTCGCGAGGCATGGGCGGAGGGCAGGCCATGGATCTGGAAAATACCGGCAGCACGCTGACCCTGCCGGAGCTGGAAGCCATGCACCTCAAAAAGACAGGGGCGTTGATCCGTGCCGCCATTCTCATGGGGGCCCATTGCGGCCGGCCGCTTTCAAACGAGGAAGAACGGCACCTGACCGGATATGCCAATGCGCTGGGCCTTGCCTACCAGGTGGTTGACGACGTGCTGGATGCCGAAGCGGATACGGTCACCCTGGGAAAAACCGCCGGCAAGGATGCCGCAGCCAATAAAGCCACCTATGCGGGTATAATGGGGTTAAAGCAAGCCAAAGATTTTTCAAGAGAACTGCTCAGAACGGCTCGAGAGTCCCTGGAAACGTTCGGTCCGCGCCGACAACGCCTGGAAGAACTGGCTGATTTCATCGTTAACCGCCGCAGTTGAAGGGCAAAATTTCCATGTCACCCACACCGCTGCTCGATCAGATTCAATGGCCGCACCAGTTGCGCCAGCTCGATCGGCGCGAGCTGGACACGCTGGCCAAGGAATTGCGGCAATTCATCGTGGAATCCGTGGCGCGCACGGGCGGCCATCTTTCCAGCAACCTGGGAACGGTTGAACTCGCCATTGCGCTTCATTACGTGTTCGACACCCCCGATGACCGCCTGGTATGGGACGTGGGACACCAGACCTACGCCCACAAGATACTGACGGGGCGGCGTGCCGGCATGAGCCGTTTGCGCATGAAGGGGGGGCTGTCCGGATTTCCGCGGCGTTCCGAAAGCGAATACGACACATTCGGGACCGCCCATTCCAGCACCTCCATCAGCGCCGCGCTCGGCATGGCCACCGCTTTCAAGCGTTCGGACAGCCCCCGGCGAGCCGTTGCCGTCATCGGCGACGGCGCCCTCACCGGCGGGATGGCCTTCGAAGCCATGAACAATGCGCGCAACACGGGGGCCAACCTGATCGTCGTCCTCAACGACAACGAGATGTCCATTTCCCACCCCGTGGGGGCCCTGAGCAATCATCTGGCCCGCATCATGTCCGGCCGGTTCTACAACACCATGCGCCGCGGCGGGGAAAAAGTGCTGGGGGTGGCCCCGCCGATCCTGGAATTTGCCAAGCGCTGGGAAGAGCACATCAAGGGCATGGTGAATCCTCCCGCCACCTTGTTCGAGGAATTCGGTTTCAACTACATCGGTCCCATCGACGGCCATGATCTCGACACCCTCATTTCAACGCTCAACAACGTGCGCAAGCTCGATGGCCCGCAGTTCCTGCATGTGGTGACGCGCAAGGGAAAGGGTTACGAACCCGCCGAAGCGGATCCCATCCTGTACCACGGCGTGACGCCCTTCGACCCCCAGGTGGGCATCCGCCCCAAGGCGGCACAAAAACCCACGTACACCCAGGTGTTCGGCGATTGGCTGTGCGACATGGCGGAACAGGACGGACGGTTGTACGGCATCACCCCCGCCATGTGCGAAGGCTCCGGCCTGGTCCGTTTTTCCAAAACGTTCCCCGAACGCTATTTCGACGTGGGCATTGCCGAGCAGCATGCCCTCACGTTTGCCGCAGGCCTGGCCTGCGAAGGCCTCAAGCCCGTCGTGGCCATTTACTCCACCTTCCTGCAACGGGCCTATGACCAGCTGATCCATGACATCGCCTTGCAGAACCTGCCCGTGCTGCTGGCCATCGACCGCGCGGGGCTCGTGGGGGCCGATGGCGCCACCCATGCCGGCAGCTTTGACCTGAGCTACTTGCGTTGCCTGCCCAACATGACGGTCATGGCGCCAGCCGACGAAAACGAATGTCGGCAAATGCTCTATACCGCGTTCCAGATCAACGGCCCCACGGCGGTCCGCTACCCGCGCGGCAGCGGGCCTGGGGTACTGACCCAGAAGGAAATGAGCGCCCTGCCCATCGGCCGGGGCGAAATCCGTCGCCAGGGCCGGTCAGTGGTCGTGCTGGCCTTTGGTGCCCTGCTTCAGCCCGCCCTGGAGGCCGGAGAACGCCTGAACGCCACCGTGGTCAACATGCGTTTTGTGAAACCACTGGACGAAGCGCTGGTCATAAAGATGGCGCTGGCCCATGACCTGGTGGTTTCGGTGGAAGAAAACACCATCCTGGGAGGGGCCGGATCCGCTGTCGGCGAGGTGCTGTCCCGGGAAAACATTGCAACCCCCCTGCTGCAACTGGGGCTGCCCGACCGCTTCATAGACCAGGGGGATCCCGCCCAGCTGCTGGCCGATTGCGGCCTCGATGCCGCCGGCATCGCAGCGGCCGTGGAGTCACGCCGACAGGGCGCGGCTTCCCTGCGCACCGGCGCAGCGAATGGCTGATTCCCGCATCACCACAGAATACGATTTCATTTCAGGAGCTTTTTCATGAACGCCCGCGACCCCAACCCGATTCCGGACATCCAGTCCACGCCGGACACCCGCCAGATTGCCATTGATCGCGTGGGGATCAAGGGCATCCGCCACCCCGTCCGCATCTCAGACCGCGAACTCGGTGGAGCCCAAAGCACCATCGCCACCTTCAACATGTACGTTCACCTGCCCCAGCATTTCAAGGGGACGCACATGTCGCGTTTCGTGGAAATCCTCAACCGCGAGGAACGGGAAATCTCCGTCAAGTCCTTCGGCGCCATCCTGCGTGAAATGGTGGAACGGCTGGAAGCTCCAGCCGGCCACATCGAAATGAGCTTTCCCTATTTCATCAACAAGGCGGCTCCGGTGTCCGGAGTCAAATCGCTGATCGATTATGACGTCACGTTCATCGGGGAAATCTCCGGCGGCAAGCAGTCCTTCACCATGAAAGTGGTCATCCCCGTCACCAGCCTGTGTCCCTGCTCCAAGGAAATTTCGGATTATGGCGCGCACAACCAGCGCTCCCACGTCACCATCACGGCACGCATCAATGCGTTCGTCTGGGTGGAGGAAGTGATCCGCATCGCGGAAGAATCAGCGTCCTGCGAACTGTTCGGACTGCTCAAGAGGCCGGATGAGAAGTGGGTGACGGAACGCGCTTACGACAATCCCAAGTTCGTGGAAGACATCGTGCGGGACGTGGCGCATCGGCTGGACCAGGATACGCGCATTGACGCCTATGTGGTGGAATCGGAAAATTTCGAATCCATCCACAACCACTCGGCGTATGCCCTGATCGAAAGGGACAAGCGCCGTTCTCCCGCCCGCTGATCAGCGGGGTTTGGCCCAGGAGTCGCGCAGCGTCACGGCCCGGTTGAACACCGGGCGACCGTCCTGCGAGGCGGCCCCATCCATCGAGAAATAACCGTTTCGCTCAAACTGGAATTTCTCGCCGTCCCGGGCCTGGGCCAGGGCGGTCTCGATCCTGCAATCCGCACGCAACTGTACGGAATGGGGGTTGAGCAACGGCCGGTAATCCTCCGCGCCGCCTGGATTAGGGTCACTGAACAGGCGGTCGTAGAGACGGACTTCCGCCTTGCTGGAATGTTCCAGCGACAGCCAGTGAATATTTCCCTTCACTTTGTATGAATCGGCGCCAGGCGTTCCGCTGCGGCTGTCCGGATGGTAAGTGCAGCGCACTTCCGTCACGGCCCCGCTGTGCGGGTCGGTGGTGAATCCGGTGCATTTGACCACGTAGGCATAGCGCAACCGCACTTCCGCGCCAGGCGAAAGGCGGAAAAAGCCTTTCACGGGTTCGGCCATGAAATCTTCGCGCTCGATGACGAGTTCGCGCGAAAAAGGGATTGCGCGACTGCCCCACTCCGGCTTCTGGGGATGGTTGGGCACTTCGCATTGTTCCGCCTGGCCTTCCGGATAGTTTTCGATCACCAGGCGCACCGGGTCGAGTACGGCAATGCGCCGGACCGCCCGTTCATTAAGGTCAGTTCGCAGGCAGTCTTCCAGCACGCTCACGTCGATCAGGCTGTCCGCCTTGGACACACCGATGCGGTCGCAAAACAAACGGATCGATTCGGGGGTGTATCCCCGCCTGCGCAAGCCCACCAGCGTCGGCATGCGCGGGTCGTCCCAGCCGCTCACATGACGCTCCTCCACCAGTTCCAGCAATTTGCGCTTGCTCATCACGGTGTACGTGAGATTGAGGCGCGCAAACTCGTACTGGTGTGGCTGCCCAGGGGCCGGAGTGTTTTCCACCACCCAGTCGTAGAGGGGGCGGTGATCTTCGAACTCGAGGGTGCAGATGGAATGCGTGATGCGCTCTTCCGCATCGGAAATGGCATGCGCATAGTCGTACATGGGGTAGATGCACCAGGCCGTCCCGGTCCGCCAGTGCGGCACGTGGCGAATCCGGTAAATGGCGGGATCGCGCAAGTTGAGATTGGGCGAGGCCATGTCGATCTTCAGGCGCAACACATAGGTGCCATCCCCAAACTCACCGGCCCGCATGCGGCGGAACAGGTCCAGGCTTTCCTCCGCAGGCCGGTCGCGCCACGGGCTGTTTTTTCCGGCCTCGGTGAGGTTGCCGCGGTAAGCCCTGATTTCCTCGGCGCTCAGGCCATCCACATAAGCTTTTCCAGCCTTGATAAGGCCTTCGGCATACTGGTAGCAGCGCTCGAAATAGTCGGACGCGTAGTACAGGTGGGAGCCCCAGTCGAAACCCAGCCAGTGCACGGTGTCCAGAATGGAGTCGGCGTATTCGGTATCCTCTTTGGCCGGATTCGTGTCATCGAAACGCATGTGACACACGCCGCCAAAATCCCGGGCAATGCCGAAATTGAGGCAGATGGACTTGGCGTGGCCTATATGCAGGTAGCCGTTGGGTTCCGGCGGAAAGCGCGTGGCAATCCGGCCACCGGTTTTTCCGCTGGCAAGGTCCTCTGAAACGATGTTGCGGATGAAATTGGTGGCAGGCGCGGGCGTAGGATTGGACATGAGACGGGCAGTTTAAGAACGGGCATCGGTCAAGCGGTTACTCTACAGCAAGCAGGGGTTGCCGCCAATCCGTTAAAATGCCGGAAAGCACATCGGAAGCCGCGCCATGGCCAAGGCCCCATTTTTCCAGAATACCATCGCCATTGTTTACGATTTCGACGGAACGCTGTCCCC
>JAJZPY010000116.1 GCA_021811005.1 Pseudomonadota bacterium | reverse complement strand
CTGCACGCCGCCGGGCGGCGGGTCACTGCGTGCGACCGATTTTGGATGGAGTACGTTTGTGGCGGTGGGCGACAACGGCACCCTGTGTTTCAGCGGGCTGAATTTTAACAATCCGGCCGGCCTGGGACTGGATTTCGTCACCACGCCGGCCACGGCCAACTGGTATCCCGCGACGACCGTGCCTGCCGGCATGGGCACGCCCAACTTCTATGCGGTGTCCACCAACCAGAACGGATGGGCCGCCTTGGGCGGAGCCCATGTGGCTGTGGGGTCGGGCGGCACCATCATTTTCAGTGGCGACGGACAGAACTGGCTGGCCACCACCAAGCTTTCCACCATCACCAGCGACCTCTATGACGTGGCCTACAACTTTTGCATGGTGCCCAACTGGTCATGGGTCGCCGCGGGGGCCAACGGCACCCTGGTCGGCACCATCGACCCGACAGGCGGTACCGGGTGGACCACGGTGGGCTTTAATGTGGGAACAACCCGGAGTCTGCGCGGGGTGGCCTGTTCTCCCAACACCGTGCCGCCGCCCTTGCCGGGCTATCCTCCGGCCTATTTTCTGCCGTTGTATGTTGCGGTGGGTGATGGCGGGGTTCTGCTCACCAGCAGCGATGGCCTGAACTGGTCCACGCCGTCGAACTTCAAGATTGCCAACGTGGCGGTCACTTCGTTTCCGGTCAACATGCGGCGTGTGACCTACGGCACCCAGTTCGTGGCTGTCGGGGATAACGGATCGATTTTCACCAGCCTGGACGGGGTCAACTGGACGCCGCAGAGTTCAGGAACCACCGCCAACATCTATGCAGTCACGGCGCCCCAGGCGACGTTGACGCCCATCCCGAACGGCTACAAGGGCGTGATTCCCTTCGGCTACTCGGTGGCCGGGACCAACGGCTTTACCGGGTTTGGGCAGTAACCCGGGCCAGTAGCGCCTGGGTCACGTCCTGGGTCGTGGCCTGACCGCCCAGGTCGCGCGTGCGCACGCCGTCCGTGACCAGGACGCCGTGAATGGCCTGGCGCAGGATGTTGCCCAGATCGGAGCGGTTGATGTGATCCAGCATCATGGCGGCCGCTGACAGCAAGGCGATGGGATTGGCCACGCCTTTGCCCGCAATGTCCGGCGCCGAACCGTGCACCGCTTCAAAAATGGCGGCCTGCTCGCCGATGTTGGCTCCCGGGGCCAGTCCCAGCCCTCCCACCAGTCCCGCGATTTCATCAGACAGGATGTCCCCGAACAGGTTGGTGGTCAGGATCACGTCGAACTGGGTGGGGTCAAGCACCAGCTGCATGGCGCAGGCATCCACGATGCGTTCGTCCACCACCAGCCGGTCCGCGTATTCCTTGGCCAGCTCCATGGCCGTTTCCAGGAAAATGCCCGTGAGCGCCTTGAGGATGTTGGCCTTGTGCACCACGGTCACTTTCTTGCGGCCGTTGCGCACCGCGTAGTCGAACGCGTAGCGCGCGATGCGGCGGCTGCCGGCGCGCGTGTTGACGCCGGATGAAATGGCGGCGCCGTGGGGATCGTTGTCGATGGGAATGTAGTGTTCGAAACCCACGTACAGTCCTTCGAGGTTTTCCCGCACCAGCACGATGTCCACGTTGTCGTAGCGCCCGCCGGGAATCAGCGTTTGCGCCGGCCGCACATTGGCATAGAGCTTGAACTCTTCGCGCAGGCGCACGTTGATGGAACGAAACCCGCCGCCCACCGGGGTGGTGAGCGGCCCCTTGAGCGCCAGCCCGGTGCGCCGGATGCTGTCCAGCGTCGCTTCCGGCAAGGGATCGAGGGATTCGGCCACGGCTGCCATGCCGGCCTTGTGCACTTCCCAGGCAAAGGGGGCGCCCAGCGCTTCCAGGATGGTGACGACGGATTTGACGATTTCAGGGCCGATGCCGTCGCCGGGAATCAGCGTGGCTGGAATCGGGGCTTGGGACGAACGGGTCATGGGAGCGGGCCTCTGGGTCGGAAAATGCCCCGAAGCATACGCCCTTGGACCAGCCTTGCCAAAAAAAATGTTTGCACGGGACAAGGAATCGCGTATAGTGGCAGGCTGTTGCAATGCAGCAACGCAACGGTTGTCCCTGACCCCTTTCGATTCGATTCGTCGAATGTCCCGTTCGCCGGTTAGTGACATGAGCCGGCGGCAATTTCCCGCTGAATTTTAAATCTTGCAGTTCGCAGGCCAGTCTGGGCACAGGCTCCGGGCAGGGTGCTGCCGTTTATTGCATTTCACCCATGGAACAGACCATACACTCATGACCCAGGAAATCCGATTTGACCAGCTTGGGCTGGACGCACGCCTCATTGCCGCCGTGACCGAGTCCGGTTACACCCATCCGACCCCCGTTCAGGCCCAGGCAATCCCGGCTGTTCTGGCGGGTACCGACCTGCTGGTGTCTTCGCGCACCGGTTCAGGCAAGACAGCGGCATTCATGCTGCCGGCCCTGCACCGGCTGGCCAACAACACGGCATCCGGACGCGGGCCTCGCGTGCTGGTGCTTTCCCCCACGCGCGAACTGGCGACGCAGATCACCGACGCGGCGCGCAAATACAGCGGCCAGCTCAAGCAGGTACGCACCGTATCCATCCTGGGCGGCATGCCCTATCCGGTGCAGAACCGGATGTTGTCCAAACCCTATGAAATCCTGGTGGCCACGCCGGGACGCCTGATCGACCAGATGTCGAGCGGCCGCGTGGATCTGTCGCGCGTGGAAATGCTGGTGCTGGACGAAGCCGACCGCATGCTGGACATGGGATTCATCGAGGACGTGGAGCGCATCGCGGCCGCGACGCCCGCCGGACGCCAGACCCTGCTGTTTTCCGCCACCATGGACAAGGAAATCATCCGTCTTTCGCGCGACCTGCTGCGCGATCCCACGCGCATCGAAGCGACCAGCCAGAAAGCGTCGCACGAAAACATCGACCAGCGTTTGCATTACGTGGACAACCTGGCCCACAAGAACCGCCTGCTGGCCCACTTGCTGAGGGACATCGAGCTGAACCAGGCGATCGTCTTCACGGCCACCAAGCGTGATGCCGATGCGCTGGCAAGCGACCTCACCGGACAGGGCCATGCCGCCGCCGCGCTGCATGGAGACATGCACCAGGGCGCGCGCAATCGCACGCTGGAAGGCCTGCGGCGCGGGCGTTTCCGCGTCCTGGTGGCCACCGACGTGGCGGCGCGGGGCATCGACGTGCCCGGCATTTCCCATGTCATCAATTACGACCTGCCGAAAATGGCGGAAGACTATGTCCACCGCATCGGCCGTACCGGCCGGGCCGGCAACAAGGGCATCGCCATTTCGCTGGCGAGCGGACGTGATCTGGTGCAGCTGCAGCGGATCGAACGCTTCACGGGCAAGTCCATCACCGTGCACACCATCGAAGGATTTGAACCCAAGGCCCCCATCCGCCCGCAGCCCCAGGCTTCCAAGGGGCGCCGCCCCGGCGGCCGCCCGCAGCAACCGGGAGGGCGCACGGAAGGACGGCCGGCCCGCAACGGCAACAATCCGGGCCCCTGGTTTAAAAACGAACGCGGGACCCAGGCGCGCAAACGCATGGGTGGTTGAAGGTCCGGGTTTTTGCTAGTCTCGCCGCATGAGCGACGCGACCAAGCAATTCATGGCAGCGCCCCGATGGTTGATCGGGGCACTGCTGCTGTCTCTGGCGGTGACCTGGTTTTCCTTCGGCCACGTGCCGCTGTTTGACGAGGACGAAGGGGAATACGCGGAAGTGGCGGTGGAAATGGCCCGCAGCGGCGATTTCATCACCCCCACGCTCAACGGCCAGCCCTTTTTCGAAAAGCCGATTCTTGCCTTTTGGCTGCAGGCACCTCTCGTCAAGGCTTTTGGTTCCCATGCCTGGGTTTTCCGGTTGCCCTCTGTGCTGGCCTGCCTGCTGTGGGTCTGGGCTTTGGTGCGCTTCGGGCGCCGGGCCTGGGATGCCGAAACCGGCTGGTTTGCCGGATTCATCTGTGCCACTTCCATCGGTGTCGTCGTCTCGGCAGGCGCGGCCGCCATGGACGGCGTGCTCTGCCTGCTGGTCGCTCTCGCGGGGTTCGATATTTTCCGGGCCTGGCAGGAGGACTCGCCTGCAGGCCGCTGGGCCGCACGCCGGGCCTTTCTGTGGATGGCCCTGGGGTTTCTGGCCAAGGGGCCGGTGGCGGTCGTGGTCCCTTTTCTCCTGAGCCTGTCGTTCTTTGTCCTGCAGGGCAGTTTCCTGCGCTGGCTGCGTGCGGTTTTCGACCCTTTCGGCTGGGCGCTTTTCCTCGCGATTGCGTTGCCCTGGTACTGGGTTCAATACCGCCTGATGGGGCAACCGTTCATCGATTATTTCCTGCTCCGTGAAAACATCGGGCGGCTCACCGGCACGCTGCAAGGGCATGGCGGCAGCCTCCTGTACTACATTCCGGTGCTGGTGCTGATCGTGCTGCCGCACACGGCCATGCTGGCGCGCGCCGGCCTCGAAAGCTGGCGTGCGCGCAGCGATCCGCTCACGCGTTTCCTCCTGCTGTGGTTTGCCGTGGTGTTCATCCTCTTTTCACTGGCCACCACCAAGTTGCCCCACTATCTGCTGATTGGCCTGACGCCACTGTTCCTGTTGATGGCGCACCACCGGAGCCGGCTGCATTCCTGGGGCGTGGCCACCTGGCCCTGGGCCCTGATGGCCGGCGTCGCCCTGGCGCTGCCGACCGGGGTGTCCTGGGCGGCCGCGCACAGCCGCACCCTTTATCTGCGCGAAATGCTGGGACAGGGCCCTGAAATCTTCGGCTCCGCCTACTGGGTGACCGTGGCGCTGGAAATCGCGGGCACCCTGGCCGTCATCGGTTTGCTGCGTCACCGGCTGAAGGCCGAGCCCTGGCGGCTGCTCGCAATCACCGGCATCGCCAGCAACCTGATGATCTGGACCGTGCTGCTGCCCTCCGCAGCGCGGCTGCAGCAGGAGCCAGTGCGGGAAGCTGCACGCATCGCCAGCCAATGGCCGCAACCGGTGGTGGCGGACAACCGCATGCCCAGCTTTGCGGTGTACAGCGGGCGCCCCACCGAGAATCGCCCGCCCGCGCCGGGCGACCTGGTGTTTCTCAGGGCCGATGCCGAAAGCCGCTTGCCGCCCCATGCGGTATTGTTCAGCCAGGGCGGGCTGCGCCTGGTCCGGATCGACCGGTAACGTTTGCGAGAACTCAAGATGAATCAGGAAATCAATGTGAACCCGAATCTGCTGTCAGCCCGCCGGGTGTGGGGATTGCCGTTGGGCGCGCTGGCATTGGCCGCGCTGTTGTGGTTTTCCGGATGGAACGCCCCGGTGTTTTTATGGCTGCACGAGCATCTGTTGCCGCTGGGCGGTTTCCTGTGGGCCAACCTCACCATGCTCGGGGATACTGCCGTGACCTGCCTGCTGCTGGTCGTGTATGTCCGGCGTCGCCCTGACCTGTTGTGGGCGGCCGTCATTGCGGGGCTGTTGTCCTATGCCGTATCGCACAGCCTCAAGCCCTTGATCGACGAGGCGCGCCCGCCGGCGGTACTCGACATCGTGGTGGTGGGGCCGCGCCTGCTGCACAGCTCCTTTCCTTCGGGGCACACCACCACCATTTTCGTGTGGGCCGGTTTGCTGCTTCTGGGAGGAGCTGTCAGCCATCGCCTGGGGCGGGTTGCCGTGCTGGCCCTGGCGGCCCTGGTGGGGCTTTCTCGCATCGGCGTGGGCGTGCACTGGCCGGTGGACGTGCTGTCGGGGGCGGCCCTGGGCTGGCTCAGCGCGGCGGCGGGACTCGCCATCGCTGCCCGCTGGCCCTGGGGTGCCCGCGGTTATGGGCGGTTGTTGCCCATCGGGCTGTTGTTGCTGATGGCCGCCTATAACCTGTTTTGGCACCGCACCGGCTTTACCGGGGTGTGGCTGACGCAGCAGGGTATTACGCTGGCTGCCCTGGTCTGGGGCGTCATCGAACTGCGTGCGGGATGCCTGCAGCAGTCGCTGTGCCGTAAGGGATGACAAATCCCCGAGACGTGTTTTATAATGCACGGCTTAGCTCGTCGCGTTTCCTCTAAACCGGCGAATGCAGTGTCCCCATCGTCTAGAGGCCTAGGACATCGCCCTTTCACGGCGGTAACCGGGGTTCGAATCCCCGTGGGGACGCCATTGAAGTCATCGGGTTGCAC
>JAJZPY010000115.1 GCA_021811005.1 Pseudomonadota bacterium | reverse complement strand
ACCACCTGATGTTTGGGCAAAACCACCTGGGCGACAGCGGACATACCGGAAACGCAAACGCTTCCACGCTCTCCGACAATGCCGAAGTCTGCGGTTGCAATGGCGTTTGCAAAGGCTCCATCGTGAAGGCCATCACGGAAAAAGGCCTGTTCACTCTGGAAGAGGTGCGCAAGCACACCAAAGCTTCCAGTTCCTGCGGTTCCTGCACCGGCCTGGTGGAACAGATTCTGGCGTCCACCATCGGCGGGGCCTATCAGCCCAGCGAAGGCAAGAACAAACCCATGTGCGGCTGCACGGAACACACCCACGAGGAAGTTCGCCGGACCATTCGCGACAAGCATTTGCTGAGCATCCCCGAAGTGATGTCCTACATGGAATGGAAAATGCCCAACGGCTGCGCCACCTGCCGTCCGGCACTGAACTACTACCTCATCTCCACCTGGCCACATGAGGCCAAGGACGATCCCCAGAGCCGGTTCATCAACGAACGTGCGCACGCAAACATCCAGAAGGATGGCTCCTACTCTGTCGTGCCCCGCATGTGGGGCGGACTGACCACGCCGACGGAATTGCGAGCCATTGCCGATGCCGCCGAAAAATACGCCGTGCCCACGCTCAAGATCACGGGAGGACAACGCATCGACCTGCTGGGCGTCAAGAAGGAGGACCTGCCGCGCATGTGGTCGGATTTGTCCCGCAGCGGTCTCGTTTCCGGCCATGCCTACGGCAAGAGCCTGCGTACCGTCAAAACCTGCGTGGGGGCCGAACATTGCCGGTTTGGCACACAGCGCTCCATGGGGCTGGGCGTCAAGCTGGAAAAAATGCTGTTTGGCATGTGGAGCCCGCACAAAGTCAAGCTGGCCGTCTCGGGCTGCCCCCGCAACTGCGCCGAGTCCGGGATAAAGGACGTGGGAATCATCGGCGTGGATTCCGGATACGAAATCTACGTGGCGGGAAATGGAGGAATCAAGACCGTGGTGGCCCAGTTTCTGTGCAAAGCCGCCGACGACGCCGAGGTCATGGAAATTGTCGGAGCCTTCCTGCAACTCTACCGGGAAGAAGCCCGCTATCTCGACCGCACGGTCCACTGGGTGGAACGAGCGGGTCTGGACACCATAAAACAGAAGGTGGTCGAGGACAAGGAACAACGAAAGAAACTGTATCAACGCCTGCTCTATGCCCTCCAGGGCGCTGAAAACCCGTGGGAGGAAATCGTGCGCGACCCTTCCATGAAGCAGGCTTTCGAACCGCTTGAAGCGTGATGCCGGAGAACGCCATGAATGGCTGGAAACACATCTGCTCCCTCGAAGACATTCCCGTGCTGGGCGCCCGCATCGTGAGGCGGTCGGGATTGCCGGACATTGCCCTGTTCAGAAATGGAAAAAACCAGGTTTTTGCGCTGGAAGACCAGTGTCCGCACAAGAAGGGCCCGCTGTCCCAGGGCATCGTGACCGCCGATGCCGTGACCTGCCCCCTGCACGGCTGGAAAATCCGGCTCGAATCCGGCCAGGCCGCCGAACCGGATGTGGGCTGTGTTCCCCATTATCCGGTTCGAATCGAGACCGGCGAGATTTTCATCCACTTCTGAAAGCAACGAATTCTTAAACCGATCACGAGGTGCTTTATGAACAAGAGCGCATTTCTGAAAGCGGGGCATACGCCCACCCTGATGGCCGCCTTTCTGTATTTCGACATGGCGTTCATGGTCTGGGTCCTGCTGGGGCCGCTGGGCATCAGCATCGCAAACGAGTTTCACCTGGACCATGCACAGAAAGGCCTGATGGTGGCCATACCCGTTCTGTCAGGAGCCCTGCTGCGCATTGTCATGGGGTTGCTGGTTGATCACCTGTCTCCGCGCAAGGCCGCCATCATCGGGCAACTGCTGGTTCTGGCAAGCCTGGCTTTTGCCTGGTTGCACGGCATCACCTCCTTTTCACAGGTCCTGGTGCTGGGCGTGTTCCTGGGCGTTGCCGGCGCGTCGTTTGCCGCGGCCTTGCCGCTTGCATCGCGTTGGTATCCGCCCGAACACCAGGGAACGGCCATGGGGATTGCCGGCGCAGGAAATTCCGGAACGGCCCTGGCCGCCTTGTTCGCCCCCGGGCTGGCGCTGCTTTTCGGTTGGCAAAACGTGCTGGGCCTGGCGCTTATTCCCCTGTCCATCACCCTCATCGCGTTTCTCTGGATGGCCAAGGACGCTCCCGGCGCACCGCCGCCCAAGACCCTGGGCCAATACCTGTCCGTGCTGAAAGACCGGGATGCCTGGTGGTTCATGTTTTTTTATTCGGTCACGTTTGGCGGTTTTGTCGGCCTGGCCTCTTCCCTGGTGATTTATTTCAACACCCAGTACGGCCTGGACGCCAAAACAGCCGGCTTCTTTACCGCAGCCTGCGTCTTTGCCGGTTCCATGGTGCGGCCCATTGGCGGAAATCTGGCTGACCGCATCGGCGGCGTGAAATCGCTGTCAGTGGTCTATGCCGTTGCGGCCTCGGCCTTGTTGCTGTCCAGCTTCGGCTTGCCGCAGGCCTGGATGGCCCTGATCGCCTTCATGGTCGTGATGCTGGCGCTGGGCATGGGCAATGGCGCCGTGTTTCAGCTGGTGCCGCAGCGCTTCCGAAAAGAAATTGGCGTCATGACCGGTCTGGTGGGCATGGCAGGCGGCGTGGGGGGGTTCTACCTCGCGTCATCGCTCGGCCTGTCGCGCCAACTGACAGGCAGCTACCAGGCCGGACTGCTGATTTTTGCCGGATTGGCGCTGCTGGCCCTGGCCGGACTGACCGGGGTCAAGCTGCGCTGGCGCACCACCTGGGGCGCATCCCACCTGACCACCGCGCGCATCTGAACCCGTCATGAACGCACCCGTCACGTCTTCGCTGGATGCCTGTTCCACTTTGCAGGTTGCCATGGGGTGTGCCAGCAGCACGGGCACCCGCCCCAGAAACGAGGACTTCATGGGGGCCACACTGCCCGCCGGCAACATGCTCGCGCACAAGGGAAACCTGTTTGCCGTGGCGGACGGGGTGGGGGGACATGCCAAAGGACGCGAAGCAGCGGAATTTGCCGTGCGCAGCCTGCTGGCTGATTACTATTCCACTCCCGAAACCCTGGGCGTGGCCAAGTCGCTGGAGAAGGTGCTCAACGCCACCAACCGCTGGCTGTTTTCCCAGGCTCGCAGAACGCCCGAGTATGCGGGCATGGCGACCACGCTGACCGCGCTGGTATTGCGCGACGACCGCTTCCATCTGGCCCATGTGGGCGATTCGAGAGCCTACCTGTTGCGCGACAACGACTTCACCCAGCTGACCGAAGACCACACCTGGCCTCACCCGGAGCTCAGCAATGTGCTCAGCCGGGCCATGGGACTGGATGAACATGTCAAACTGGATTACCTGGAAGGCGAAATCAAGGCGGGAGACCGGTTTCTTCTGGCCACCGACGGCGTGTGGAACTCCGTACCGGACTCCCGCCTGAAGCAGCTGCTGGCGGGCCATGGCGATCCGCAGGAACTGGCCCAGGCCTTGCTGGACCAGGCCGGAAACCTGAAATGTACGGACAACTGCACGTGCACGGTGATTGTTGTGCGCGAGGTTCCCGCGCACAGGCGCCATCCCGTTCTTGACCCCTCGCTTCATTTGAGCATTCCTCCCCGGCTCAAGCCGGGAGACGCAATCGACGGCCTGGTGGTGCAATCCGTGTTGCATGTCTCGCGGGCAACCGCGCTCTATCGCGTATTGAGAAACACCGCGGATGGCGGCGAACAGCTGGTTCTGAAAACCATCAAACCCGAGGCGTCTGACGAGGAATCCGTTGCAGCACTGCTTCATGAGGAATGGCTGGCAAGACGGGTGGTGAAACGGGGGTTCCCGAAAGTTCATACCCATCCCGAACGCAGCTTTCTCTATTACCTCATGTCCTGGCACGAAGGCGAAACCCTGAGCGCGCGCCTGCGCCGTGGTCACCAGTTCCACCCTGAAGAAGTGGCACGAATCGGCATCAGCTTGCTCAAGTGCACGGGCTACCTTCACCGACTGGGAATCCTTCACCGCGATGTCAAGCCAGACAATCTGCTACTGGATACGGAAGGGCAGCTGGTGGTACTGGATCTGGGTGTGGCCGCGTCGGAAAGGGAGCACCTGGCTGAAATCAATAATCCGGGAACCCCCTCCTACATGGCACCGGAGCTTTTTTACGGAAGTCCATGCAACGAAGCCAGCGACCTCTATGCCTGCGGGGTGACCTTGTACGAACTGCTGACCCGCAAATTTCCCTATGGAGAAATCGAGCCGTTCCAGCGCCCCCGATTCAAGGAACCCGTGCCGCCTTCCCGCTACCGGCCGGACATTCCGTCCTGGCTCGACAACCTGCTGCTGAAAGCCTGCGCCGTCAATCCGGCTGAACGCTTTGAAACAGCCGACGAATTCCTCCTGGCCCTGGAACGTGGAGCCACCCGGCCGCTCGCCCGGCCCAGACGCGCGCCCTTTGCGCGCAAGCATCCGCGGCTCCTGCTGAAAGGCCTGCTGGGACTTTCACTGCTGGGAAACCTGGCAGCCCTTTATTACCTGAACCGTCCTTAGGCCCGATCCATGACGACGACCACCCCTACCGTGCGATCCACCTGCCCCTACTGCGGCGTGGGTTGCGGCCTGCTGATCCGAACCGAAAACAACCGGATTGTGGAAGTAACGGGCGATCAGGAGCACCCTGCAAACCAGGGCAAACTCTGCACCAAGGGCTCCACGTTGCTGCAATCTGCGCGCGCCGAAGGCCGTCTGCTCAGTCCCGCACTGCGTCAGGCGCGTTCGGCATCGCGCCAAAACGTCTCATGGTCCGAAGCCCTGCAGTTTGCGGCAACGCGGTTTGCCGAAGCCATCCGGACACATGGGCCGGATTCGGTGGGTTTTTACATTTCCGGCCAACTGCTCACCGAAGACTATTATGTCTTCAACAAGCTGGCCAAAGGCCTCATCGGCACCAACAATGTGGACACCAACTCGCGCCTTTGCATGTCCAGTGCCGTCATGGCCTACAAGCAAACGCTGGGAGCCGATGCCCCGCCTTGCGCCTATGAGGATGTGGAACTTTCGGACTGCGTGCTGATCGCCGGCAGCAACCCGGCTTACGCGCATCCCGTTCTGTATCGTCGCATGGAAGCAGCCAGACAGGCGTCGGACCGCATGAAAGTGATCGTTGTCGATCCGCGCCGGACGCCCACCGCGGCCTCCGCCGACCTTCACCTGCCGATTCTTCCCGGAACCGATATCTGGCTGTTCAACGCCATGCTGCATGTCCTGATCTGGGAAGGCCTTCTGGACCAGGACTTCATTGCGCGCCACACCACGGGATTCAAGGCATTGCAGGAGGCCGTGCGCGACGTCACGCCGGCCGTCGCCGCCGACCTGTGCGGCATTCCCGCCCAATCCATCATCACGGCCGCCCGCTGGTGGGGGGAAGCCAAAGCGCCCCTGAGCCTGTGGTGCCAGGGCCTGAACCAATCGCATCATGGCACCCACAGCGGTGCTGCGCTGATTGCGCTGTCGCTGGCCACGGGAAAAATCGGCCAGCCCGGATGCGGGCCATTTTCCCTGACGGGTCAGCCCAATGCCATGGGTGGGCGCGAAGTGGGGGGAATGGCCACCCTGTTGTCAGCCCATCGCGATTTGTCCCGGGCGGAAGACCGCGACGAAATGGCCGGCTTATGGGGAATACCCGCTGTTCCCGGGCAGCCGGGGCTGACCGCGGTGGAGATGTTCGAGGCCGCGCGCCTGGGAAAACTGAAAGCCCTCTGGATTGCCTGCACCAATCCGGCCCATTCCATGCCACAACAGTCCCTGATTCGCGAAGCGCTCGAGCGCTGCGAATTCGTGGTCGTGCAAGAGGCCTGCGCCAACACGGAAACAGCCGCCTTTGCCGACTTGCTGCTGCCCGCCAGCACCTGGGGCGAAAAAGAAGGCACGGTCACCAATTCCGAACGTCGCATCACGCGCGTTCATGCCGCCATATCGCCTCCCGGGGAAGCCCGCGCCGACTGGGCGATTGCCCGGGATTTCGCGCATGCCCTGGGCCGCAGCCTGGATTGCAGCGAAGTCGCCAAGCGGCTTTTTCCTTACACCGCACCCGAGGCCATATTTCTGGAACACGCGAAAACCACCCGTGGACGCGACCTCGACATCACCGGCCTGTCCTATGAACGGCTGGATCGTCTTGGCCCCCAGCAATGGCCTTTCCCTGCAGGTTCCACGGAAGGAAAGAAACGCCTCTAT
>JAJZPY010000114.1 GCA_021811005.1 Pseudomonadota bacterium | reverse complement strand
GGCCAGCAGCGTGCCGGTGCGGAAGACTCCGGCATGCTGCTGCACGGTGCGGCGCATGTCCGCCGACACGTCGCTGACGCGTTCACCGGAGACGGCATTGTCCAGGCGCGCCAGCCGCTCCAGGCTGCGCTCGGCCGCATTGCGCGGCAGGTCGCGATGGCGCGGATGGGTTTTGAGCCATTCCGACACGTGGTCGCCCGCCGATTTGCCGAACACCAGCAGGTCCAGCAGCGAATTGGTGCCCAGGCGGTTGGCGCCGTGCACCGACACGCAGGCGCATTCGCCGATGGCGTACAGGCCGGGCACGGGTTCGCTCGGGTTTGAGCCGCGCGGCACCACCACCTGTCCGTAATAGTTGGTGGGAATGCCGCCCATCTGGTAATGACAGGTGGGCACCACCGGAATCGGTTCGCGGATCGGGTCCACGTGGGCGAACTTGAGGGAGATTTCCCGGATGCCCGGCAGGCGCTTGTTGATGATTTCGGCGCCCAGGTGGTCAAGCTTGAGCAGCACATGGTCCCGTTCAGGCCCCACGCCGCGCCCTTCCTTGATTTCCTGGTCCATGGCGCGCGACACCACGTCGCGGCTGGCCAGATCCTTCATGTTGGGCGCATAGCGTTCCATGAAGCGCTCGCCGTTGGCATTGAGCAGGATGCCCCCTTCGCCGCGCACCCCTTCCGTGATCAGCACCCCGGCGCCGGCCACGCCCGTGGGGTGGAACTGCCAGAATTCCATGTCTTCCAGCGGAATGCCGGCACGTGCCGCCATGCCAAGCCCGTCGCCGGTGTTGATGAAGGCATTGGTGCTGGAATGGTAAATGCGCCCCGCCCCTCCCGTGGCCAGAATGGTGGCCTTGGACTGGAACACCATGACTTCGCCGGTTTCCATTTCAAGGGCCACGATGCCCACCACTGCCCCTTCGTAGTCGCGGATGAGGTCGAGCGCCATCCATTCCACGAAAAACTGGCAGCGCGCGCGCACGTTGCGCTGGTAGAGGGTGTGCAGCATGGCGTGTCCCGTGCGGTCGGCGGCCGCGCAGGCGCGCTGGACGGGACGTTCGCCGAAATTCTGGGAATGCCCGCCGAAAGGTCGCTGGTAGATGGTGCCGTCGGGGTTGCGGTCAAAGGGCATGCCGAAGTGTTCCAGTTCGTACACCACTTCGGCCGCCTTGCGGCACATGAACTCGATGGCGTCCTGGTCGCCCAGGTAATCCGAACCCTTGATGGTGTCGTACATGTGCCACAGCCAGTGGTCTTCCTGCATGTTCCCGAGCGAAGCGCCAATGCCGCCCTGGGCAGCCACGGTATGCGAGCGGGTGGGAAACACCTTGGAAAACACCGCCACGTTGTGCCCCCCTTCGGCCAGCTGCAAGGCAGCCCGCAAACCCGATCCGCCCCCGCCCACGATGACGGTATCGAATATCTGCCGGGACAGGGTCATGGTCACACGCTCCAGAGTAGTTGAATCGCCCACAGGGCGTACACGAACAGGGTCAGGATCACCACCACCTGCAGGAACAGGCGCAGGCCGAACGGCTTGACGTAATCCATGAAAATGTCGCGCACGCCGACCCAGGCGTGCAGCATCGCCGAAAGCAGGAACAGCAGCGTGGAAATCTTGACCACGGGATGGGCAAAGCCGGCGCGCCAGTCCTCGTAACCCATTGGCAGGCTCGGCAGCACGACGGCCACGAAAGCCACCGTGTAAACAGCCATGACGATGGCCGTGATGCGCTGCAGGAGCCAGTCGCGGAGCCCGTAATGGGCCCCCACCACGACGCGTTTCACCATAAGGCCACCCCCGTGAGCAAGGTCAGGAACAGGCTCACGCCCATTACCCAGCGGCTGCCCAGCCGTGCCGCGTCAATCTGCACGCCCTTGTGGATGTCGAGCAGCAGAAAGCGCACGCCGGCGCACAGATGGTGCCAGAAGCTCCAGGCAAAGCCCAGCAGCACGAGCTTGCTCAGCGGATGGGTGAGCACGGCAACCAGGGCCTGATAGCTTTCGCGCGAATGCAGGGCTTGCTGCAGCACCACCAGCAGCAGCGGGATGCCGAACAGGAACAGGAGCGCGCCGCTGATCCGGTGCAGGATCGAAACCACGCCGGGCAGGGGCAGGCGAATGGTGAACAGGTCGAGGTTTTTGGGTCTGTTTTTGGCCATGGCGCGTTCCTGGGTTCGCTCAGCTCATTTCGGTCACGTAGGAAAAACGCTCGGTATGACACAGGCCGCGGCGCCATTCCACCGGCCGGTCGCCGTAGGTGAATGCGACGCGGTCCACCCGCAGCAGCGGGGACTGGAGCGCCACCTGCAGCAGCCCTGCTTCCGCTGCGCCGGCCGGCACGGCCTTGATGTGTTCTTCGGCACGGATCATGGCAATGCCGAAATGGGTTTCGAAAAAGCTGTAGAGCGACCCCGGGAAATTGCGGATCATGGCCTCGTCGAGTCCTTTGAACGTGCTGGCCGGCACGTGGATTTCGTCGAAAATGCGAGGCACGCTTTCGAAGGACAGCAACCGTTTGATACAAAAAATGCTGGCGCCGGTGCGCAGATCCAGTAGCCTGGCCGTGTGCTCCGGGGCGCGCTCGCGCGTCACGGACAACAGGCGGCTGGAAGGGTATTCGGTGATGCCGTCATCGCGCGCAATGCGCAGGAAACGGGTGGAAGCGCGTTCCTGGGAATGGCTGGCCACAAAGGTCCCTTTTCCCTGGCGCCGGATCAGGATGTTTTCGGCGGCCAGTTCGTCGATGGCCTTGCGCACGGTCCCCTGGCTCACCTTGAAGCGGGCAGCCAGGTCGATTTCGCTGGGAATCGCATCGCCAGGACGCCATTCGCCCGCAATGAGGCTTTGGGTGATCAGGATCTTGATCTGGTCGTAGAGCGGCCTGAAGCTGGGTGACGTGGGGGTGTTCATGTCGTCTCCATCGTTGCTGCGAGTCTAGCATGGCCATCCGATGTATGTCCACTGTGTTATATCTTATATAAGTTATATGTTACTTGACATGGCCAACTTGAAACCTTAACATCATTCGGGGAAAGGGGAAACAGTTTCACACCCTCCCGGACAAGAAGGAGCCTCCATGTCATTACCAGCGACCCCCGGTTCACGCCTGCGTGCGGCGGTGGCGGCGGAGCGTCCGCTCCAGATCGTCGGCGCCATCAATGCCTATACCGCGCGCATGGCCGAAGCCACCGGCTATCGTGCCCTGTACCTTTCCGGCGGTGGCGTGGCGGCCAATTCGCTGGGCATGCCCGACCTGGGCATCAGCAACCTGGACGACGTGCTCACCGACGTGCGCCGCATCACCGACGCCTCCACCCTGCCCTTGCTGGTGGACGCCGACACCGGCTGGGGGGGCGCCTTCAACATTGCGCGCACCGTGCGTTCGCTCGCCAAGGCGGGCGCTGCCGGCCTGCACCTGGAGGACCAGGTGCAAAGCAAGCGCTGCGGCCACCGCCCCGGCAAGGCCATCGTGCCGCTGCAGGACATGGTGGACCGCATCAAGGCCGCCGTGGACGCCCGCACCGATCCTGACTTCGTCATCATGGCCCGCACCGACGCGCTCGCCGTGGAAGGCCTGGAATCGGCCCTGGACCGGGCCCGGGCCTGCGTGGAAGCGGGCGCCGACATGGTGTTTCCCGAAGCCATCACCGACCTGCCCCTGTACCGCCGCTTCAAGGATGCCGTGCAGGTGCCGATCCTTGCCAACATCACCGAATTCGGCGCCACCCCCCTGTACACCGTCGAACAGCTCGCCGGCGCCGGCGTGGACCTCGTGCTCTATTGCTGCGGCGCCTACCGCGCCATGAACGCGGCGGCGCTCAAGGTGTACCAGGCCATCCGGCGCGACGGCACCCAGCAGCACGTGATCGACCTCATGCAAACCCGTGCCGAGCTGTACCAATTCCTCGGCTACCACGCCTACGAGCAGAAACTGGACGAACTCTTTTCCCGGGAGGACACCCCATGAGCAGCGAAACCCCGAGCGCGACCCCCAAAGCGAAGAAATCCGTGGCCCTGTCCGGGGTCGCCGCCGGCAACACCAGCATCTGCACCGTGGGGCGCAGCGGCAACGACCTCCACTACCGCGGCTACGACATCCTCGACCTGGCGCGCCACGCCACGTTCGAGGAAGTGGCGCACCTGCTCATCTACGACCACCTGCCCAGCGGCCCCGAACTGCGCCAGTACCGTAAGAAGCTCAAGGCCCTGCGCGGCCTGCCCGACGCCCTGCAGGCGGTGCTGGAACAGATTCCGCCCTCGGCCCATCCCATGGACGTGCTGCGCACCGGCTGTTCCGTGCTGGGCACCCTGCTGCCGGAAAAGGATGACCACAACCTGAGCGGCGCGCGCGACATCGCCGACCGCCTGATGGCCTCCTTCAGTTCCATGCTGCTCTACTGGTACCACTTCAGCCATTCGGGCGTGTCCATCGAGGTGGAAACCGACGACGACACCATCGCCGGCCATTTCCTGCACCTGCTGCATGGCAAGCCCGCGCCCAAGAGCCATGAGAAGTCGCTCGACACTTCCCTCATCCTGTATGCCGAGCACGAGTTCAACGCCTCCACCTTTGCCGCCCGCGTCACGGCCGGCACCCTGTCCGACCTGTATTCCTGCATCACTTCCGGCATCGGCGCCCTGCGCGGACCCAAGCACGGCGGCGCCAACGAGGTGGCCATGGACATCATCCGGCGCTACCACTCGGCCGACGAAGCCGAAGCGGACATCCGCCGCCGCATGGCCGCCAAGGAAATCGTGATCGGCTTCGGCCATCCCGTGTACACCATTGGCGATCCGCGCAACCAGATCATCAAGGAAATCTCGCGCAACCTCTGCTCGGAAGCGGGCTACCTGACCCTGTTCGACATTTCCGAACGGATCGAAACCGTCATGTGGGACGAAAAGAAGATGTTCCCCAACCTCGACTGGTACAGCGCCTCCAGCTACCACATGATGGGCGTGCCCACCCTCATGTTCACGCCGCTGTTCGTGGTGGCCCGCGTGAGCGGCTGGTCCGCGCATGTGATCGAGCAGCGCCTGGACAACAAGATCATCCGCCCGAGCGCCAACTACACCGGGCCGGAACCCCGCACTTTCGTGCCCATTGAAATGCGCTGACCCGCCACGCCAGGAGTTTCCCATGTCCGCCCCGATTTCCAACGTCCGCCCCGCCCCCGACCAGGTCCTGGTGGACATCGCCCGCTACGTCGACACCTATCGCGTGGAATCCCCGGAAGCCTGGAACACGGCCCGCAACTGCCTCATCGACACCCTGGGCTGCGGCCTGGAAGCCCTCTCCTACCCGGCCTGCACCAAGCTGCTGGGACCCGTGGTGCCGGGCACGGTGGTGCCCCACGGTGCCAAGGTTCCCGGCACGCCGTTCCAGCTCGACCCGGTCCAGGCGGCTTTCAATATCGGCTGCATGATCCGCTGGCTGGATTTCAACGACACCTGGCTGGCCGCCGAATGGGGCCACCCGTCGGACAACCTGGGCGGCATCCTGGCCGTGGCCGACTGGCTGTCGCGCACCCGCGTGGCAGCCGGCAAGGCACCCCTCCTCATGCGCGACGTGCTGGAGGGCATGATCAAGGCCCATGAAATCCAGGGCGTGCTGGCGCTGGAAAACAGCTTCAACCGCGTCGGCCTCGACCATGTGGTGCTGGTGAAGGTGGCGTCCACCGCCGTGGTGGCCAAGCTGCTGGGGCTTTCCTTCGACGAAATCGTGGACGCCGTCTCCCAGGCCTGGGTGGACGGCCAGAGCCTGCGCACCTACCGCCACGCGCCCAACACCGGCTCGCGCAAGTCGTGGGCCGCGGGCGACGCCACCAGCCGTGCCGTGCGCCTGGCGCTCATGGTGCAGAAAGGCGAAATGGGCTACCCCTCGGTGCTCACCGCCAAGACCTGGGGCTTCTACGACGTGCTGTTCAAGGGCCAGCCTTTCAAGTTCCAGCGTCCCTACGGCAGCTACGTCATGGAAAACGTGCTGTTCAAGATTTCCTTCCCGGCCGAGTTCCATGCCCAGACCGCCGTGGAATGCGCGCTCAAGCTGCATCCGCAGGTGAAGGACCGGCTCGCCGACGTGGAGCGGATCGTCATCACCACCCATGAGTCGGCCATCCGCATCATCGACAAGAGCGGGCCGCTGCACAACCCGGCTGACCGCGACCACTGCATCCAGTACATGACGGCCATCGGCCTGATTTTCGGGCGCCTCACGGCCGCCGACTACGAGGACGAAGTGGCGCACGATGCGCGCA
>JAJZPY010000113.1 GCA_021811005.1 Pseudomonadota bacterium | reverse complement strand
CGCTGCCGGGATCAAGCGCGGCGCCATAGACCGAACTGCCGGTGCCGATGGAGCCGGTCAGGGTCTTGGGCGTGATGGTCGCCGAAAAAGATGCCGGGCTCAGGGCATAGTCGTTATACGTATTTCCGGTGAGCGACAGGCCGCTGATGGTGACGGAGCTGGCGGTGGCCACATCCTTGCTGTTGTAGCTGCCGGAAGCCGTGCCCGTAATGCCGATGACGTCGCCGCTGTAGGGTTTGCCATCGGTGGCCGATCCCGTGCCCGCGCCTTCGGCAGCCAGCAGCGCAGGGGTTCCACTCACGGTTGCGGTCTGGTTGCGATCGTAGGGCTTGCTGGCAGGCACGCTGAGTCCCGAGACGGTGAGGTTTTTGGGAACGATGGAGTAGCTGCTGCCAGCCCCGGCCTGTGCGGCATAACCCAGGCCGGCAAGGGTGGTTCCGGCGCTGACGCCGGTGATGCCCACCGTGTAGCTGCCGGCATGCAAGAGGCTGGTGCCGTCCCCCGTGATGCTGACAGTCCCGGTCCCGGATCCGGTGTCGCCATTGACCTGGCCTGTCGTTGTGAAAGTGGCTGCGGTGGTGGTGCCGTTGTAGGTACGGCCACTGCCCGCTGCAGAGGCGGTCACGGTCACGACCGGCTGTTCGCGGTAAATGGCGTTGAGGCCGGCGGTCAGGGCTGTGGTGTAACCGGTGTTGCCGGGGTCACTCCAGTAGCGGGAGTGACCGGTTCCGACCGCAGTGCTGAGTCCGGTGCTGTTGGCGATGCTGCCGCTGTAGATTTTTCCGATGCCACCGCTGCCCACGGAAATGGAGCCGCCGCTGATGACCACGTTGCCGTTGCTGTCACTGGCTCCGGGGGTGGCCACGCGATTGGCACTGCTCCCGGCCTCCAGGGTGAGTGCGGAGGAAGAGGTGTTGGTGGTTTTGGTGGTGCCGGTGACGGTGAGGTCTCCGGATTGGGTGCTGATGGCCACGATGCCGCTGGCAGTGACGCCAGAGACGGTCAGGGCGCCGGCATTGACAGCCGTAACGGCTCCGGCACCCGTGATGCTGAGCGTACCCAGGTTGTTGGCCGTGTTGGCAAGGCTCAGGCTGCCGGAGCCTGTATTAAAAACCGTGGCAGGAGCCAGGGTGGCAGCGCCGGTGACGGTAATGCCGCTGTTGGTGGTCTTGAGGGTGCTGGCGGCGTTGACGCTGAGGCTGCCGCCGTAGGTTTGCGCCCCGCTGGTGGTGACGTTGCCGTTAAGTGCTGTGGCGCCTGTGGCACCGGACAAGGTAAGGCTCGTGAGGGGCGTGCTGTTGCCCACGGTACTGCCAAACGTGGTGGTGCCGGTGGAAGTGACGGTGAGGTTCTGTCCGCCATTCACGGTTCCGTTGAACGTGGTGTTTGCAGTGCCTGATGTGACACCGATACTCCGGGTCGACAAGGTCACATTGCCATAGAAGGTGACGTTGCCGTTGGTGGTGCCCACATTTTGGGTCAGGGTGGTGCCGCTGCTGGGTCCGTTGGTGGGGGTGGGATTTGTGCCTTCGAAGGTGATGCCCACGCCGCTGGTGGTGATGGCGATGGCGCTATTGACGGTGATGGATTGCGATGCGGCCAGGATCACGTTGGAAGTGGCCCCGTTGAGGGTGCTGGCTTTGATGGTCAGTGCGGTGGTGGTGTTGGTGACGTCAGCAGCCTGGGTCAGCGTGCCGGTGCCGGTGTTGCCCACGGTGATGGTTTTGGGATCGAGCAGCCAGTTGCCGGCGCTGCCGTGGGGAGCGAGGGTGTTGACGGTGGCGGCATCGCCCACGGCGAGGCTGGCCTTGCCGGAAGTTTCCACGAATCCGCCGTTGCCTGCGAGGGAGCCGCCGCGGGCGCTTACGGCGCCGTCAAAGACGGTGCTGCCGTCAGCCCAGACCACCACGGTGCCGCCATTGCCGCTTTGCGTGGCGTCCGCAGCGAGGCGGGCGCCGGCCGCCACGCGGGTATTTGTGGCATTGCGCTCGGGCCCGGCGCCATGGGCGTTGCCGCCCACCCGCACGGTGCCCCCGCCCAGGGCGCCGGAGGCATCCACCCGGGCCGCGGCAGTGAGCTGCACCTGGTCGCCCAGAATGGAGGCGCTGCCGCCCGTGCCGCCGGCATTGCTCACGTCCAGGGTGGCGCCGTTGGCCACCACGCCGCTGCTGCCGCCGTCGAGCAGGATGCGGCCGTTTTGCTGCGACAGCCCGCGCGCCTGGATGAGGCCGCTGTTGTTGACCACGGTGTCGAGCAAGGCGTTGACGGCCTGGGCCGTCATGATGACGGTGCCGCCGTCAGCCTGGATGAGCTGGCCGTTCTGGGCCAGGGCGTGCAGCACGGCCTGGTCCACCTGCAGGCGGGTGAGCTGGTTGCCGGAGAAATCCAGGGTGACCTGGTTGCCGGCGGCCAGGGCCACGGTGCCCAGGCGGGCGGTGATGGTGCCCTGGTTGGAGACCTGGCCGCCCAGGAGGGCGATGTAGCCGGCGTCAGCCGCCTGCAGATGGCCCTGGTTGAGCACGGCGGCGGGGCTGCCGTTGCCGGAGAAGGTGCGTTTGCCGGCCAGGAAGTCGGCATTGGAGAGATCCAGGGTGGAGGCCACCAGTCCGCCCACGCTGACCTGGGCCGAGGGGGCGAACAGGATGCCGTTGGGGTTGAGCAGATAGACCTGGCCGTTGGCAGAGAGCTGGCCGTAGATCTGCGAGGGGTCGCTGCCGGTGACGCGGTTGAGGGCGATGGCGGAGGCGTTGGGCTGGTTGAAGCGGACCGATTCGTTGCTGCCGATGCCGAAGGCCTGCCAGTTGAGGATGAGGTTCTGCGAGCCCTGGCTGACGGTGAGGGTGCTGGAGGTCTGGGCGATGCTGCCCTGGCCTGCCACCACCTGGCCGCCGGTGGGCAGCGCCAGGGAAACCGAACTGCCCATCAAACCCGCGGCGAACACCACGATTTCCGCCACGGCCACGAAGGTGGCGCGCGCCGCACTCCACACCGACCGATAGACGCGATTCATGATTCAGCGCTCCCGCATAACGGGGAGCGGAGCTGCGGGATGGAACCCGACGCTGCAGGGTTTGTATCGTATTTTTTCAACAGCGTTGAGACTCAGTCAAAAGTGGCGTTTCACAAAAATTAAAAAACCCTCCCGTTTTTTCAGGGGAACCCCCTGTTTTTGTAGGTAAATCATAACACGCGTAGGGAAAACATAGCAGGTGAAATACTTCTACATGTTTCATGGCGAAACAAAGCCACTTAAAAAACAAGCAACCGACGGAAGATGAAGCGGGGCGTCGCCTCAGGATTCAGTGCGCGGACAGGGACAGCCACCCGCCGAACAGCAGGCTGATGACGAGAAATGGAAGGGAAAAGTAGTGAAATTGCAGCCAAATGCCGCGATCATTGGCCATACGCAACGCGATCAGGTTGGCCAGAGAGCCCACCGCAGTGCCGAAGCCGCCCACGTTCACGGCGTAGGCCAGCAGCGGCCCGGCCGGCAGCCAGGGGGTGAGGAGAATGGTGGCCGGCACGTTGCTGATGACCTGGGAGGCACCCACCGCGGCCAGGAAGCGTTCCCGCTCGCCGGCTGCGGGCAGGATTTCCAGCAGCGGACGCAGCAGGTTTGCGTCCGTGAGCAGCCGGATGTCCACGAACATCAGGGCAAAGACCGCGATCAGGCTCCAGTCGGTTTCGGCCAGCAGGCGCGGCCGGATCCAGGCCGCGGCCGCCAGCACCAGCAGCAGCCCCAGCCCCGCATGTCCCCATTCGGCCGCGGCCACGAACAGCACGTAGAGCAGGGCGCTGCCCCAGAACAGCGGCCGGTTCCAGTCGGCGGGGGTTTCCGGCAGGGTGATGCGGATCGGCCGGTCGGGAAAAAACGCGGCGGCCAGCACCAGCAGCAGGGCCGTGAGCGGCAGGGCAAGCGGCGCCATCATGGCGGTGAAGGCCAGGAAGGAGCGGTGCGAGAGTTGCCAGAGCAGGATGTTCTGCGGGTTGCCGATGGGGGTGAGCATGGATCCGGCATTGACGGCGAGCGCCTCGAAAATGACGAGGCGCGCGATGGGCAATCCCGCCAGATTGCGCAGGCTCAAGGTGAGCGGCACCATCACGAACAGGGCGATGTCGTTGGTGAGCACGGTGGAAAGCGCGGCGGCGGCCGCCGTCAGGAACAGCGCGAGTGGCCGTTCGTGAGTGAGGCGGTTGAGGATGTGCCGGCCCAGGTGATCGAAGGCGCCGCTCACTTCGATTCCTTTGGTGAGCAGCAACAGTCCGGCCAGGGTGAGCAGGGTGGGGCCGTGAATGCTCTGCCAGGCCCGCGCCGGCGCCACGGGATGGAACAGGGCCAGCAGCCCGGCGAAGAGCAGCAGCAGGTGCAGCAGCCGGTCTTTCAGGAAATGCGCAAGCAACAATCGGAGGGCGTCAGTCATCGGCGTCCGGGTGAAGGATGAAAATAATGAAATTCAGGACTGTCTCCCGAAATCTCCTGTAAAATACCCGGTTCTCCCGTTTCTGTGCAGGATTCATCATGACTTCAGCCCCTGTTTCGATCGGACATTTCATCGACGGCCAGGCAGTGGCCGGTACCGGCGGTCGCCATTCCGATGTGTTCAATCCCGCCACGGGCGCGGTATCCGGGCGAGTGGCCCTGGCCTCCGAGAGCGAAGTGGCGGCGGCAGTGGCTTCCGCCAAGGCGGCGTTTCCGGCCTGGGCCGGCACCTCGCCCCTGCGCCGGGCCCGCATCTTGTTCAAGTTCAAGGAACTCATCGAACGCCACCACGACGAACTGGCCGCCCTCATCACGTCCGAACACGGCAAGGTGTTCACGGATGCGCGCGGGGAAGTGATCCGCGGCCTGGAAGTGGTGGAATATGCCTGCGGCATTCCCGAACTGCTCAAGGGCGAATACACCGAACAGATCGCCACCGGCGTGGACGGCTGGACCGTGCGCCAGCCGCTGGGCGTGTGCGTGGGCATCACGCCGTTCAATTTTCCGGTGATGGTGCCCCTGTGGATGCTGCCCATGGCCATTGCCAGCGGCAACACTTTTATCCTCAAGCCGTCCGAACGCGATCCTTCGCCCAGTCTGCTGCTGGCCCGCCTGCTCAAGGAAGCCGGCCTGCCCGACGGCGTGTTCAACGTGGTGCAGGGCGACAAGACGGCGGTGGATGCGCTGCTGCATCACCCGGACGTGGAAGCCGTGAGCTTTGTGGGCTCCACGCCCATCGCGCAGTACATCTACAGCACGGGCGCGGCGCAGGGCAAGCGCGTGCAGGCCCTGGGCGGCGCCAAAAACCACATGGTGGTGATGCCCGATGCCGACCTCGACCAGACCGTGGACGCCCTCATGGGAGCGGCTTACGGTTCGGCCGGCGAACGCTGCATGGCCATTTCCGTGGCGGTGGCGGTGGGCGACGTGGCCGAGCGCCTGGTGCAGGCGCTCGAACCGCGCGTGCGCGCGCTCAAGGTGACCGAAGGCATGGACCTGGCCGCTGAAATGGGGCCGGTGGTGACCGCCGTGCATCGCGACAAGATCACGGGCTACATCGAAGACGGCGTGAAAGCCGGTGCCACGCTGCGCGTGGACGGCCGCGGCTATTCGGTGCCCGGTTTCGAAGGCGGGTTTTTCCTGGGCGGCACGCTGTTTGACCACGTCACGCCGGACATGCGCATCTACCGCGAGGAAATTTTCGGGCCGGTGTTGTGCGTGGTGCGCGTGCCGGATTTCGCCAGCGCGCTGGCGCTCGTCAACGAACACGAGTTCGGCAATGGCACGGCCATTTTCACGCGCGACGGCGGCACCGCCCGCGAATACGTGTCCCGCGTGAAAGTGGGCATGGTGGGCGTCAACGTGCCCATTCCCGTGCCCATGGCGTTCCACAGCTTCGGCGGCTGGAAGCGCAGCCTGTTTGGCGACCACCACGCCCACGGCCCGGAAGGCGTGCGTTTTTATACGCGCCAGAAGGCCGTCACCCAGCGCTGGCCGGCCAGCATCGAAGCCGGCGCCCAGTTCGCCATGCCCACCCACAAGTAAGGACAGGCCATTTCCATGCATCCCCAGCTCAACATCGCCGTCAAGGCGGCACGCCGCGCCGGCGCCCTCATCAACCGGGCGGCGCTCGACGTGGACCGGCTCACCGTCACCAAAAAAGGCCCCGCGGATTTCGTGTCCGAAGTGGACCGGATGGTGGAGAACGCCATTATCGGCGTGCTGCGTGAAGCCTATCCGGACCACGCCTTCCTGGGCGAGGAAGGTGGCGCCGTGGGCGAGTCGGAATTCCAGTGGATCATCGATCCCAT
>JAJZPY010000112.1:3404-6396 GCA_021811005.1 Pseudomonadota bacterium | reverse complement strand
TCCCGGCACTTGCGACCAGCACGGGAAGCGCCGCTTCAACCACGGCCAGCGTGTAATCCGGATGGGCCGGTTGCGGCAATCCGTTCGGAACATACAGCAACGAATGCCGGGCGTAATCGAAAGGGCTTTCCCAGCTCAGCGCCTCGACCGCTTCCAGCCCCATTTCCTGGCGGTAATGGGTGAAATCGCCTTTGACTGACAAGGTGGCCGACGTGAAAATCCAGGACTTTGGCGAGGACTGCCACTGGGGTCGCAGCAAGGAAGCCAGCGACAGCGGGGTTGCGTGAAGGTGCAGGCTCTGGCTGAAACATTCCACCCAGCGCACCCGGTCCGTCCCTTCCCCGCCCTGCTCCTGCCAATGCCCGCCTTCCGCCAGCAGGGCCCGGGCCTGGCCCGCAACCGCCTGCAGCGCTTCGGAACGCTCCTCCTGGCCAGCCAGTTGCTGGGCCAGCCGATCCAGGCAAGAAAAGGCATGGTGCAAAGCGGGTTCGAAGCCGGCATGGCCGCTCCATTGGCTTTGTGCCAACCGGCCTTCCTTGAGCGGCAGGGACAATCTCAGATCGCGTGCCGCTTTTTGCAAGGCCATGGCCGCATCCGAAATGTCCCCCAGTTCCACGGCAGCATTCAAGGCGGCAGCCACGGCATCGCGGCCCAGATCGATGAGCTGGCTGGTGGACAGCGATTGGCCGAAAAAAGTAGAAGCCGTGTCGGGCAGCTGGTGCGCTTCGTCCAGAATCACGGTATTGCACTGGGGCAGCAGTTCGCCCGCCCCTTCGTCGCGCAGCATGATGTCCGCAAAGAACAGGTGATGGTTGACCACCACGAGATCGGCCTGGAGTGCCTCTTTCCGGGCTGCCAGCACAAAGCAGCGGGCATGATGCGGGCATTGCTGTCCCAGGCAATTGTCCCGCGTGGAAGTCACGAGGGACCATACCCCGGAATGTTCCGGAACGGAGGTCAGTTCCGCGATGTCACCGCTGGCGCTGGACTCCACGAAGGCCGCCACTTCCTGCAGATGGGCCACTTCGGCGCGGTCGCGAAAGCGGCCTTCCAGCCGGGCCTGCTCCAGATGGTAATGACAGACATAATTGCTGCGGCCTTTGAGCAGGGCCACGGTGAGCGGCAATTGCAGCGCGTCGCGCAGCATGGGGATGTCGCGCTTGAACAGCTGGTCCTGCAAGGTGCGCGTGCCGGTGGAAACAATCACCTTGCCACCCGCCAGCAGGGCGGGAACCAGATACGCGAACGTTTTTCCGGTTCCCGTCCCGGCTTCGGCAATCAGGGATTTTCCTTCCTGCAAGGCCGCGTAAATGGCCTGGGCAAGCGCCTGCTGGGAAGCACGTTCCCGGTAACCGGGAAGCGCCCGGGCCAGCGCACCGCTGGCCCCGAAAACACGCTCCATGGCCTCTCCGTTCAATTCAGCCCGTAGCGGTGGATGAACCAGCTTTTCATCAGGTGGGCCAGCGTCAGATACCCCACCAGGATGGCCACCAGATAAGGCCAGAACTGCAACGGCAACGGCGTGAATCCCAGTGCATGGGCAAACGGCGAATACGGCAGCCACAGGCCCACCGTGCAGATGGTGATGCTGGTCAGCACCAGCGGCAAGCTGGCCCTGCTCTGCACGAAGGGAATGCGCCCGGTGCGGATGATGTGGATGATCAGGGTTTGGGACAGCAGCGACTCCACGAACCAGCCGGTCTGGAACAGGCTGCTGTCCACTTGCGTGGTCGCCTTGAACACGAAGTACATCAGGGCAAACGTGGCGTAGTCAAAAATCGAGCTGATCGGGCCCAGCATGAGCATGAAGCGCGTGATGTTGGCGATGTCCCAGCGCCGCGGCTTGGCAATGTACTCCTCGTCCACATGGTCGGTGGGAATGGCTGTCTGCGAAAAATCATAGAGCAGGTTGTTGGTCAGCACCTGGATGGCCTGCATGGGCAGGAAAGGCAACCAGGCACTGGCGCCGAGCACGCTGAACATGTTGCCAAAGTTCGAGCTGGCACCCATTTTGATGTATTTGACGATGTTGCCAAAAACCTTGCGCCCTTCGATGACCCCTTCCTCCAGCACCATCAGGCTTTTTTCCAGCAGGATGATGTCGGCCGATTCCTTGGCGATGTCCACGGCGGTGTCCACGGAAATGCCCACGTCGGCCGTTTTGAGCGCAGGACCGTCGTTGATGCCGTCGCCCATGAATCCCACCACATGGCCGCGCAAATGCAGCGCCTTGATGACGCGGGCTTTCTGGGCCGGAGACAGCTTGGCAAACACCATGACGTGTTCGGCCGCTTCCGCCAGATGGTCGTCAGTCAGGGCATCAAGTTCCGACCCCAACAGGATGCGATCCACCTTGAGACCCACGTCGTGGCAGACCTTGCGGGTCACCACTTCGTTGTCGCCCGTCAGGATCTTGACCTGGACGCCATGCCGGTGCAACGCCGCAATGGCTTCGCGGGCGCTGTCCTTGGGCGGATCCAGGAACGCGATGTAGCCCACCAGAATGAGTTCCGACTCATCCTTGATGCTGTAGGTGGCCGTGGTGGGCAGCGTTTCCTTGTAGGCAATGGCAATCACCCGGAAACCGTCCTCGTTGAGTTCTCGCGTGACCTGAACCAGCTTTTCCAGGTGCGAGGGATCCAGGGCGATGGATTCTCCATTCACTTCCGCATGGGTGCAGCAGGAGAAGACCTCCTCCACGGCGCCCTTGCAGATCAGCAAATGCCGGCCTTTGCCTTCCACCACCACGGACATGCGGCGGCGCTGGAAATCGAACGGAATTTCATCCACTTTGCGGTAATTGGCGCCGACTCTCAGCTGGTCATTGAGGCCCGCATATTCCAGAACCGCCACGTCCAGCAGGTTTTTCAGGCCCGACTGGTGAAAACTGTTGAGGTAGGCGTACTCCAGCACGTCTTCGCTTTCATGGCCGTAAATATCCACGTGCTTTTCCAGGATGATCTTGTCCTGGGTAAGCGTTCCTGTCTTGTCG
>JAJZPY010000112.1:0-3394 GCA_021811005.1 Pseudomonadota bacterium | reverse complement strand
CAGCACATCCATGGCGCCGAAGTTCTGGATGGAATTGAGGCGCTTGACGATGACTTTCTTGCGCGACATGGCCAGCGCGCCCTTGCCCAGGTTGACGGTGACGATCATGGGCAGCATTTCCGGCGTGAGCCCCACGGCCACCGCCATGGAAAACAGGAACGCCTCCATCCAGTCGCCCTTGGTGAAGCCGTTGATCAGGAACACCAGGGGCGTCATCACCAGGATGAAACGGATCATCAGCCAGGTGAACTGGTTGATGCCGCGGTCGAAACTGGTGAGCGAGCGCTCTTCGCTCACCATTTGCGCCAGCGTGCCGAAATAGGTTTTGGAGCCGGTCAGCACCACCACCGCCGAAGCGGTTCCGCTGACCACGTTGGTCCCCATGAAACAGATGTTTCCCAAGCCCAGCGGATCCTTGCGGTCGCCGCTCTCCGCGGTGGTGAATTTTTCCACCGGAAGCGCCTCGCCCGTGAGCGAAGCCTGGTTCACGAACAGATCCTTGGCACCCAGCAGGCGCACGTCGGCCGGAATCATGTCCCCGGCCGAAAGCAGGATGACGTCGCCCGGAACCAGCGTGTCGATGGGCACTTCGCGGCGCTGCGGCCCGTGCGGGGTCAAATGGATGTTGAAATAGCGATTGACTTCATCCGGGACGCCGCTGCGCCGGTCCTTGCGCAACACCGTGGCCGTGGTGCTGACCATGGCACGCAACCGTTCCGCCGCATTGCTGGACCGGTATTCCTGCACGAACGTGAGCGTGATGCTCAAGGCCACCATGATGGCGATGATGGTGGCCGCTTCCTTGTCCCCCAGATAAAAGGACAGCACGGACAACGTCAGCAACAGGATGTTGAGCGGGTTCTTGAAATGGGACAGCAGTTGCTTGAGCGGGCTTTTGTGCTTCTCCTGCACGATGGCATTGGCCCCGTAGGCGAGCAGGCGATCTTCGGCCTCGCGGTCGAGCAGACCTTCCGCCGAGCTGTCCATGCGGCGCAGGGCAATTTCGGGATCAGATCCCGCCACCTCAAGCAACAGGCTGGAGACTTTGGCTCCCGCCACCTGCGATGCAGGCGGGCGTTTGGCAAGCCGGGTAAAGAATTCGGTGATTTGCGCCATAAAACCTCAATTCCGGAGCCCCGGAATTGAGTCATGGTGCTGTTACAGCGTCATGACAGGGACGTTCCGAGTGGACCGGGTTCAACAAGACTCAAACTGGAACAATCCAAGGTGGATCACCCTTTCACGTAACCTGAAGCCCTAAATTCTCCAATGAGCATGCCAACCCTGTCAACCCGTAACGTCCTATTTTTTCGTGGAAAACACCAGCTTCCCTGCCGACGTGTCCACCAGGATCTGATCCTTGGGCTTGAAGTCCCCCTGCAGGATGCGCCGGGCCAGCGGGTTTTCGACCTCGGACTGTATGGCGCGCTTGAGCGGGCGCGCCCCGTACACCGGATCGAATCCGGTTTCCGCCAGCTTGTCCAGGGCCGAATCCGAGACCGTCAGGCCCAAATCCATTTTTTCCAGCCTTGCCTGGAGATACTGCAGCTGGATGCGGGCCACAGCCCTCATCTGATCGGCTCCCAGGCCATGGAATACCACGATTTCATCGATGCGGTTGACGAATTCAGGCCGGAAATGGTTTTTCACTTCCGCCATGACGGCCAGCTTGACCACGGCATAATCATCTCCGGCCATCTGCTGGATCATCTGTGAACCCAGGTTCGACGTCATGACGATGACAGTGTTCTTGAAATCCACGGTGCGGCCCTGCCCGTCCGTCATGCGGCCATCGTCCAGCACCTGCAGCAACACGTTGAACACGTCCGGATGGGCCTTTTCCACTTCATCCAGCAGGATGACGGCATAAGGCTTGCGGCGGACCGCCTCGGTCAGGTAGCCCCCTTCCTCATACCCCACATACCCGGGCGGCGCGCCAATGAGGCGGGCCACGGAATGCTTCTCCATGAACTCGGACATGTCGATGCGGATCAGGTGATCTTCGGAATCGAACAGGAACCCGGCCAGCGCCTTGCACAGTTCGGTTTTGCCCACGCCTGTGGGGCCCAGGAACAGGAAGGACCCGTAAGGCTTGTTGGGATCGCTCAAGCCGGCCCGGGAGCGGCGAATGGCGTCCGACACCAGGCGCACGGCTTCATCCTGGCCCACCACGCGACGGTGCAGCTGCTCTTCCATACGCAGCAGTTTCTCGCGTTCACCCTGCATCATTTTGGATACGGGAATGCCGGTCGCACGCGACACCACTTCCGCAATTTCTTCCGCGCCCACCTGCGTGCGCAGCAATTTGTTGGGTTGTGCGCTTGCAGCCGCCTGCTGGTCGCTCTGGCTCAATTGCGCTTCGAGCTGGGGGATGCGGCCGTACTTGAGCTCGGACGCCTTCTGCAGGTCGCCACGGCGTTGTGCCGCTTCCATTTCAGCCCGTACCCGGTCCAGCTCTTCCTTCACGTGCTGAGTGCCTTGCACCTGGGCTTTTTCGGCTTTCCAGATTTCCTCCAGGTCGGCATATTCCAGCTCCAGTTTCCGGATTTCCTCTTCCAGAAGCCCAAGGCGCTTCTGGGAAGCCTCATCGGATTCCTTGCGCACGGCTTCGCGCTCGATCTTGAGCTGAATCAGTCGGCGGAACAGCTTGTCCATGGATTCCGGCTTGGAATCGATTTCCATTTTGATGCGTGCCGCCGCCTCATCCATGAGGTCGATGGCCTTGTCGGGCAGAAACCGGTCCGTGATGTAGCGGTGGGACAACTCGGCCGCCGCCACGATGGCCGGATCGGTGATTTCCACGCCGTGATGCAGTTCGTATTTCTCCTGCAGCCCGCGCAGGATGGCGATGGTGTCTTCCACGGAAGGTTCGCCCACCTGCACTTTCTGGAAACGGCGTTCCAGGGCGGCGTCCTTTTCGATGTACTTGCGGTACTCGTCCAGGGTTGTGGCGCCCACGCAGTGCAATTCGCCGCGCGCCAGCGCGGGCTTGAGCATGTTGCCGGCGTCGATGGCCCCTTCGGCCTTGCCGGCCCCCACCATGGTGTGCAGCTCATCGATGAAGACGATGGTCTGGCCTTCGTCCTGGGCCAGCTCCTTGAGCACGGACTTGAGGCGTTCCTCGAATTCGCCGCGGTATTTGGCTCCGGCCAGCAATGCGGCCATGTCGAGCGACAGCACGCGCTTGTTGCGCAGGGACTCGGGCACTTCGTCGTTGACGATGCGCTGGGCCAGCCCTTCCACGATGGCGGTCTTGCCGACTCCGGGTTCGCCGATCAGCACCGGGTTGTTCTTGCTGCGCCGCTGCAGGATCTGGATCACGCGCCGGATTTCATCGTCCCGTCCGATCACCGGATCAAGCTTGCCCAGGCGGGCACGTTCCGTCAGATCCAGG
>JAJZPY010000111.1 GCA_021811005.1 Pseudomonadota bacterium | reverse complement strand
TGAAACAGGCCCAGCAAATGCAGGAAAACATGCGGCGAGCCCAGGCGGAACTCGCGCAGCGCGAAGTGGAAGGGCAGGCAGGTTCCGGCCTGGTGAAAATCAGGGCCACCTGCGACCACGAGGTGAAGCGCGTGAGCATCGATGCTTCCCTGATGGATGACAAGGACATGCTGGAAGACCTGCTCGTGGTGGCTTTCAAGGACCTGCATCAGCAGATCGAATCCGCCACCCAGGAACGCATGGCCGGCTTCACCAGCGGCATGGGGTTGCCCCCCGGCATGAAGCTGCCCTTCTGATTTTTCCGTTGTGAAGCCCCTGACCCGACTGGATGCGCTGATCGAAGCGCTCCGATGCCTTCCCGGAGTCGGCCCCAAGTCTGCGCAACGCATGGCCTTTCACCTGCTGCAGCGGGACCGGGAAGGGGCGGGGCGCCTGGCGGGTGCCTTGTCCGAGGCGCTGGGAGCCATTCGCCACTGCGCTCAATGCAACAACTTTTCCGAAACGGAACTCTGCGATCTGTGCGCCACGGGCGAGCGGGATCCGCGCCTGCTGTGCGTCATCGAAACCCCTGCCGACCTGCTCATGATGGAGCTCACCCGCGCCTACCAGGGACTATACTTTGTCCTGATGGGTCGCTTGTCCCCGCTGGAAGGCATCGGGCCGAACGAAATCGGCATGCAGCGACTGCTGGAACGGGCGGGCGACGGCATCACCGAAGAGGTGATTCTGGCCACCAATTTTACGGCCGAAGGTGAAGCCACCGCCCACGCCGTCGGGGAGTTGCTGCGGCAACGCGGCCTGAAGGTGACGCGCATCGCACGCGGCGTGCCGGTGGGCGGCGAGCTGGAATACGTGGACAGCGGCACGCTCGCCCAGGCCCTCCTGGAGCGGCGTCCCACGTCTCTTTGAACTGGATTTGAACGCGGTAGAGGATCACCATCATGCTGGACATACAATTGCTGCGCACGGACCTGGATCAGGTGGTCGCGCGCCTGGCCACCCGGGGTTACGTTTTTGATGCGGCGGGTTTCCGCGCCCTGGAAGAAGAGCGCAAGGCCGTTCAAGTGCGCACCCAATCCCTGCAGGCCGAACGCAACCAGGCCTCCAAGGCCATCGGCCAGTTGAAAGCCCGTGGCGAAGACAGCAGCGCCCTGATGGAAGACGTGGCCCGGATCAACGAAATGCTGAAGGCCCACGAAGTCCAGCTGCAGGAAATCCAGGCGCGCATGGAGTCCCTGCTGCTTGAATTGCCGAACCTGCCCCACGCTGCCGTGCCCGTGGGCAAATCCGAAAAGGACAACGTCGAAGTGCGCCGCGTGGGAACGCCCCGGGTCTTCGACTTCCCGGTCCGGGACCACGTGGATGTGGGGGAAGGGCTGGGGCTGCTGGACTTCGAAACCGCCAGCAAGCTGTCGGGCGCGCGTTTTTCGCTGCTCAAGGGCGAGCTGTCCCAGTTGCACCGCGGGTTGTCCCAACTGATGCTGGACACCCATACCCGGGACCACGGCTATACCGAAATGTACGTTCCGTACATGGTGAACGCGGAAACGCTGCGCGGCACAGGGCAGCTTCCAAAATTCGAGGCGGATCTTTTTGCCGTGCCGCGTGGCGATCAGGGGCGTCATTACCTGATTCCCACGGCTGAAGTGCCGTTGACGAACGTGGTGCGGGACGTGATTCTCAAGGAAGAAGACCTGCCCCTGCGGATGACCGCGCACACCCCGTGTTTCCGTTCTGAAGCCGGCTCCTACGGCAAGGACGTGCGCGGCCTGATCCGCCAGCACCAATTCGACAAGGTGGAGCTGGTGCAGGTTGTCCATCCGGAACATTCCTACGAAGCGCTGGAAGAGCTGACCGGCCACGCCGAGCGGATTTTGCAGCTGCTGGAGCTGCCTTACCGCGTGATCGTGCTGTGCACGGGAGACATGGGGGCAGGGTCCAGCAAGACCTACGACATCGAAGTCTGGTTGCCTGCACAGAACACCTACCGCGAAATTTCTTCCTGCAGCAACTGTGAAGGCTTCCAGGCACGGCGCATGCAGGCCCGATTCCGCAACAGCAAGACCGGCAAGACGGAACTCGTGCACACCCTCAACGGTTCCGGAATCGCGGTGGGACGGGCACTGGTTGCCATCCTGGAAAATTTCCAGCAGGCGGACGGCAGCGTGGCCCTGCCCAAGGCCTTGCAGCCTTACATGGGCGGAAAAACCGCCATTGGCCGGCGCCCTTAAGGGCTTCCGATCTGCGCCAGCCCGGCCGCGGTTTTTCCCAGGGGGCGATAGGGCTTTTCGAAACGTGCCAGGATATCGTAGTAGCTGCGCACGTTTTCCACAAAAATCACCGGCTCTCCGCCCCGGGCAAAGCCGGAGCGCGTGGTGTTGTACACCTCGGGCGTGCTGAGCAGCGGCAACATCCGTTTCACGTCGCTCCATGAATCCGGATTGAGCCGGTTGCGCTGGGCCAGAATGCGGGCATCTTCAAGGTGTGCAAAACCCACGTTGTAGGATGCCAGCGCCATCCAGGTGCGGTCTGGCTCGGGCACCCGGACCGGAATCATTTCCCTCAATTGTTGCAGGTAACGCGCCGCGGCCGGTATGGCCTCCCTGGGGTCGAGGCGATTCGAGACGTGCAGGCGGTCTGCCGTGTCCGCCGTCAGCATCATGATGCCGCGCACGCCGGTGGGGGAAACGGCCTCGTTGTCCCATTGGGATTCCTGGTACGCCATGGCGGCAATCAGTCGCCAGTCCAGGGAAGTGATTTCCTGGGCATGCTTGAAGACGGGCGAGAAATGCGGCAGCCGCGACACCATCTTTTGGAGAAAGGCGCTCGAGTCTTCATGATCGAGCGCATTGATGTGCCCGTAGTAGAGCTCCACCATGCGCGCCAGGCCGCCGGAACGGTTGAGGGTCCCGAAAAAATTCCGCGCCGCCTGGACCAGCGGGTCTTCGGTGTTTTTTGGAAAAGCCCAGGCAATGGGTTCGTTTGGCCCCACGTCGAAGGCCACGCCCAGGTCGGGGTAATAGTTTTGTGCGATCGACACCGTGTTCGAATCGCTCAGGGCGTACTGGGTTCTGCCTTCAAACACCTGTTGCAGCAGGTCAAGGTCCACGTCGCCGCGCGGAAACGCTTTCCAGGTCAGACCCGGGTATTGGGTGCGCAATTTTTCCAGGATGGCCAGATGCACCGGATCCGGCACCACCCCCAGGCGTTTGCCCACCAGGTCGGCTACGTTTTGCGGGGCGGGCGTCGTGGTCGCGTTGAACACGATCTGGGGGCGGCTTTGCTGGTAGGGCACGGTGAATTCAAAACGCTGGGACAGCTGGGGCGACACATGCACGGCGGCCGCGGCAAGGTGCGCCCGCTGGGTGCTGACGGCTTTGAGAACCTGGTCGAGGTTGTCCAGTACCAGGAAACGCACCGGTTTTCCCAGGTATTCGCCAAACTTGAGCGCGAGGTCATGTTCCAGCCCGACCGTGCGTCCGTCAGGTTGCGTGAGGTAGGTGGTGGGGCCCAGGCGCGTGGCCACCACGAGTTCCGTCACGGATTCGAGGTTGGTGACGGGAGCGAGGATGGGCGCATCCGACAGGATGATGGCGCCGTCCCGTCCCGTGGTCCGGAAATAGGACCACAGCACGATGGCCACCAGCAGCGCGAGCAGGGTCACGAAAGCCCGTTCCGGGCGATCGAGGAACAGGTTCAGCAGGAGGTGGCCGACTGTGCGGGGTGATCGCTGTGTTACCATCCGTCTCTGATTGATCAGGGTTGTTGAAGATGGGGCGTTGCATTGCTATTTTACCGGCTGGCGGCACCGGATCCCGTTTTGGCACCGCGTGCCCCAAGCAGTTTACCTTGCTTCTCGGGCAACCGTTGCTGGTTCATTCCATTCACGCGCTGTTGCAGGATGACCGCATCCAGGCCATCCACGTGATCGTGAGTCCGGAGTACGAAACATTCCTGGATTGCACCCCATGGCACGGGCGCGTGACCGTCATGCCCTGTGCCGGCGCCAGCCGGGCCGACACGGTGCGACAGGCGCTCGACAGGCTGTCTCCGACCCTGAGGGCGGATGACTGGGTTCTGGTACACGATGCCGCCCGTCCCTGTCTTTCACAATCCGCCCTGTCGCGATTGCTCGATACGTTGTGGAACGATCCGGTCGGCGGCTTGCTGGCGGTTCCTGTGGCCGATACCCTGAAACTGTCCGGAGCCGAAGGCCGGGTGCGCACGACCGTGGATCGCAGCGGCCTGTGGGCTGCACAGACCCCCCAGATGTTCCGTTTCGGCATTCTGCAGCAGGCCTTGCAGTGGGCAACAACCCCCACCGACGAATCGGCGGCCGTGGAAGCGCTGGGCCAGGCACCCCGGCTGGTGCAGGGCGATCCGGCCAACATCAAGGTCACCTATCCCGAAGACCTGCTGTATGCCCGATGGGTGCTCGACAGACGGATTGACGTACGGGAGGGAGCAGCGTGAGGATTGGCCAGGGATTTGACGTGCATGCGCTGGTGGCCGGGCGCAAGCTGATCATCGGCGGGGTGGACATTCCCCATCCGCTGGGTCTGGAGGGACATTCGGATGCGGACGTTCTGCTCCATGCCGTGTGCGATGCCCTGCTGGGGGCTGCGGCCCTGGGGGACATCGGGCGCCACTTTCCGGACAGCAACCCGGCCTACCGGGGGGCGGACAGCCGGGTGCTGCTGCGCGAAGTGATGCGTCGTGTCCGGGAAGCCGGTTTTGTGCCGGTGAACGTGGACGCCACGATCATTGCCCAGGCGCCGCGCATGGCGCCCCATATCCCGGCCATGGTGGCCCATATCGCTGCCGATCTGGAATTGCCGGCCTCGGCTGTCAACGTCAAGGCCACCACCACCGAACGGCTGGGGTTTTCCGGGCGCGGGGAAGGGATCGCGGCGCAGGCGGTGTGCCTGATCGCTGCCCGTGCTCAATAGGGAAATTGCGCGTCGGGTTTTATTTTCAGGATCTGTTGCTTGAAATCGCGCTGGATGCGTGCCAGCGCTTCGGCATTGTCCGCTTCAAAGCGCAGGACGATCACCGGCGTGGTGTTGCTTGATCGCGCCAGCCCGAAGCCGTCGGCGTATTCAACGCGTACGCCATCCAGGGTGATGATGTCCTGGGCGCCGGGGAACTGCCCGGACTGCTGCAGCTGGGCAATGATGGAAAAGTTTTCCCCTTCGTTCAGCCGGATCTGCAGTTCGGGCGTGGTGACGGCATCGGGCAGTTCATGCAGCGTCTGGTCCACGTCGGAGACTCCGCTCAGGATTTCAAGCAGGCGCGCTCCCGCGTAAAGTCCGTCGTCAAAGCCGTACCAGCGTTCCTTGAAGAAGGTGTGTCCGCTCATTTCTCCGGCCAGCAGGGCGCCGGTTTCCTTCATTTTCGCCTTGATCAGGGAGTGGCCGGTTTTCCACAGCGTGGGTTTGCCGCCGCGTTCGCGGATCCAGGGGAACAGGTTGCGCGTGCATTTCACGTCGAAAATGATTTCGGCCCCCGGATTGCGGGACAGGACGTCTGCGGCAAACAGCATGAGCTGGCGGTCGGGGAAAATGATCTGCCCGTCGCGCGTGACCACGCCCAGCCGGTCGCCATCGCCGTCGAAAGCCAGTCCGATTTCTCCCGCACCCGCGGCCAGCGCGGCCTGCAGGTCCTTCAGGTTTTCGGGCTGTGAGGGGTCGGGATGGTGGTTGGGGAAATGTCCGTCCACCTCGCAGAACAGTTCGGTGACCGAACAGCCGAGCTTGCGAAACAGCGTCGGCGCAAAGCGCCCCGGAATGCCGTTGCCGCAATCGATCACCACGCGCATGGGGCGCGCCAGCGACACGCCGGTGGTCACGCGCTCGAGGTAGCGTTCCGCCACGTCGGCTTGGCGATAACTCCCGCTTCCCTGGCTTAGCCGGCCTGCCTGCAAGCGCTCATGCAAGGCCAGGATGGATTCGCCGGAAAGGGTGTCGCCGCCCAGGACCATTTTGAGGCCGTTGTATTCCGGCGGGTTGTGCGATCCGGTCACCATGACGCCCGAGGAGGAGGCCAGTTCGTGGGCCGCGAAATACAGCATTGGGGTGGTGACCATGCCCACGTCGAGCACGTCCACTCCGCTGTGGCGGATGCCTTCGGCCAGCGCCTGGCTCAGGGCAGGGCCTGAAAGCCGGCCGTCGCGTCCGATCGCAATCACGGAAAGGCCGCGTGCAAGGGCTTCCGATCCGATGGCCTGGCCGATCGCCGCAACGCCGTCGGTGGTGAGGGTACGCTCGACGATGCCGCGGATGTCGTAGGCCTTGAAAATTTCTCGTGGGGGGAGGGTGGTCATGAGAGGGTTCCTGAAATCAGAAGACGGATGAGATGCGCAAGACCAGCGTGTGCGCCGGGGCTCCCTGGTTCATTCCGTGCAGGGAGGCGGTGCTGAGTT
>JAJZPY010000110.1 GCA_021811005.1 Pseudomonadota bacterium | reverse complement strand
TGTACTGGATTGGCGGCAACTACGAGTTCTCCCAAGCCTGGAAGCTGTCGGTGGGTTACTACGACGCGGAAACCCCGGCCTGGGGCACGCATGGTTCGGGCACCGACAAGTACATCTCCGCGCTGGTGGATTACAACCTGAGCAAGCGCACCAACCTGTACGCCGGCTGGATGCAGGACAAGAAGAGCGGGACTTCCCTGGCCTATCCTTCGAGCATCGACACCTACCAGACCTACGGTATCGGTATTCGCCACAAGTTCTGATGCCGGCCGGCGCAAGCCGGCTTGCCTGAACACTCCATCTTTCAGCCACCCTTCGGGGTGGCTTTTTTGTTGCAAAAAAGTTACAGAAAAGGGGCCTGCGCCGCCAAAAAAGGGCCGGGGCTGGCGTGCTTGCCGTAAGAAATGTGTAACATTTGCAGTGCAATAAAGCAGTCTGGGGCTTGAATCCGGAATTGCTGAAAGTCCGATCTAGAGACTTCTGGACGTCTGCATTTCCGCGGCAAACGCAGAAATGAAGTTCAAACAACACACACATGGAGTGTTCACAATGAAAAAATCGCTACTGGCAGTGGCGGCCCTCAGCGCAGTGGCCGGAGTGGCCCAGGCGGATGTCAGCCTGTACGGTATTCTGGACGTTGGCGTGGCCTCACTGACCCACTCGGGAGATTTCAACGGCAATTTCGTGACGGGCGCAGTGCCCTACGGCATTCCCAGCTACGTCAAGGGCGGCACCGCCACGGGCATGATGAACGGCGGCGAATCCCAAACCTTCTGGGGTATCAAGGGTTCTGAAGACCTGGGCAACGGCAACAAGGCTTTCTTCGTGTTGGAACAGGCGTTCAGCCTGGGCAGCGGCCTGATTTCCAGTTCCGGCCTCGCTGGCACCAACCCCACCACCGGCCTGACTCACCAGTCTGTGGGTGACACGAGCCTGAACGGCCAGATGTTCAACCGCAAGGCGTACGTCGGCCTTTCCAACAACGACCTGGGCGCCATTTCCTTCGGTCGCCAGTACAGCCTGGCGCTTGACATCATCGGCGCCGGCGATTACGACGCCGTCAACGCCCAGGAGTTCTCGCCCATCAACTTCTCTGGCCTCTACGGCGGTGGCGGTCAAACCGACAACTCCCGCGTGGACAACGCCATCAAGTACCACAAGGACTTCAGCAACGGCATGAACGTCAACGCCCTGGTGGGCTTGGGCGGCATGGCCGGCACCGTGTCCGCTCGCAGCAACCTGCAGTTGAACGTGGGCTATGAAAACAGCGTGTTCGGCATCCAGGCTGCTGTCCTGAACGCCAAGGACACCACGGCCATTACGGGTGGCGCTGCGGCCAACACGGTCAATGTGCAGTTTGTGGACACCACGGCCTACTTCGTGGCCATGAAGTACCGTCCCACGGAAAATTCGGTGCTGAAACTCGGTTACGAAAAGATGCAATTCAACAAGCCGAGCGACCCCACTGCTGATGCCGGCCTCACGACCATTTACGCCTATCAGATCGGCAACATCGGCGCGGCCAGCGAATTCTATCCGGGCCCCGAGAGAACCACGAATGTGGTCTGGCTGGGTGGCAGCTACAACTTCACGCCCAACGTGAAGGGCTCCCTCGGCTACTACAATGTGGACACCCCGGCCTGGGGCACCACGGGTGACGGCACCGACCAGTTCTATTCCGCCATGCTGGAATACAACCTGAGCAAGCGCACCAACCTGTACGCAGCCTGGATGATGGACCACAAGAGCGGCGTGAATTACGTCACCGCCAACGGGGGTGCCGAGGACTACAACACCTTCGGTGTTGGTGTACGCATAAAGTTCTGATCGTTCGTCAGGCTTGCCCTGACACGATGTGCGGCAACTTGAAAGCCACCCTTCGGGGTGGCTTTTTTATGGGCGTGAATGCGTGGAATTCATTGTGTTCGCGCAGGAATCCCGCTAGGCTCCCGCCTCATGAATACCTTTGACCGCTTCATCCTCCAGTTTGACCGCGCGCTGCGCACCGTGGCGGCACCGGCCCGCGCGGCGCGCCCCAGCCCCGCCTCCGCCTGCCCCGAAGCGCCGCTCACCGCGGCAGAAAAAACCCACGTGGGGCGGCTCATGCGCATCAACCACAGCGGGGAAATCTGCGCCCAGGCCCTCTACCAGGGACAGGCGCTGACCGCCCGCGTCGACTCCAACCGCGCAGCGTTGCAGTCGGCGGCACAGGAAGAGGAAGACCACCTGGCCTGGTGCGAGCAGCGCATTGCGGAACTGGGCGGGCGCACCAGCTGGCTCAATCCCTTCTGGTATGCGGGTTCCCTGGCGCTGGGCGTGCTTGCGGGCGTGGCGGGCGACCGCTGGAATCTCGCCTTTCTCAAGGAGACGGAACGCCAGGTGGAAGCCCATCTGGCCGGACATCTGGCGCGCATTCCTGCGCAGGACCAGCGCACCCGGGCCGTCATCGAACAGATGAAAACCGACGAAGCCGGTCACGCCGCGCTGGCGCAGCAGCTGGGCGCGGCCGAGTTTCCGGCGCCGGTGAAATGGGCCATGGCCTGGTCCTCCCGCCTCATGACCCGAACGGTGTATTGGGTTTGAGTGACAATTGCCTTACAATGCGCCGAAATTTCCGGAGCTGCCTGACATGAATCCCGCCGCCATTCCCGCCGATCAGAAAACCGCGGTACTGATCGAAGCACTGCCCTACATCCAGCGTTTCCACGGCAAGACCATCGTCATCAAGTACGGCGGCAATGCCATGACCGACGTGTCGCTGCAGGAAGGCTTTGCGCGCGACGTGGTGCTGCTCAAGCTGGTGGGCATGAATCCGGTGGTGGTGCACGGCGGTGGTCCCCAGATCGGTGAACTGCTCAAGCGCGTGGGCAAGCAGAGCGAATTCATCCAGGGCATGCGGGTGACGGACGAGGAAACCCTCGACGTGGTGGAAATGGTGCTGGGCGGACTGGTCAACCAGGACATCGTCACCCTCATCAACCGCGCCGGCGGCAATGCGGTGGGGCTCACCGGCAAGGACGGCAACTTCATCCATGCGCGCAAGCTCATGCTGCGCAAGCCGGACGCTTCCGACGAAGCCATCGACATCGGCCAGGTGGGCGAAGTGGTGAGCATCGACCCGGGCATCGTGACCCTGCTGTGCAACCAGAACTTCATTCCGGTCATCGCGCCCCTGGGCGTGGGGGAAGGGGGCGAAGCCTACAACATCAACGCCGACCTGGTGGCCGGCAAGCTGGCCGTGACGCTGCAGGCGGAAAAGCTGCTGCTGCTCACCAACACCACCGGCGTGCTCGACAAGCAGGGCCAGGTCCTGACCGGACTCAACGGGGCCCGGGTGCGCGAACTCATTGCTGACGGCACCATCAGCGGCGGCATGTTGCCCAAGGTGGATTGCGCGCTGGATGCGGTGCAGAACGGCGTCAAGACGGCGCACATCATCGACGGACGCGTGCCCCATGCGCTGCTGCTGGAAGTGCTGACCGACGAAGGCATTGGCACCCTCATCCGCGGCGCCGCAGCCAATCGCGGAGCCTAGGCCGGATAGATCGCGCCCAGCGGCACGCTGTGGCGTGCGCCGGTCACCTGCGGCCGGCTGGCATGGCGTCCCAGTAGCAGTTCCCGTGCCAGCCACGCAAACGCGGTGGCTTCCACCCACTGTACCGGCAGGCCCAGCACGTCCGTGGAGGCCACCGGCAGGCTGGGCAGCAGGTCCTGCAAGGCTCCCATCAATGCGCCGTTGCGCGCGCCTCCGCCGCAACAGAACACTTCCAGGGATGAACCGTTGGCTTCTGCCGCGATGCAGTCTGCGGCAGCACGGGCCGTAAGCGCCAGCAGCGTGGCCTGCACGTCCTGGGGCGCGAGCTGGCGCACGGGGGCGTGGCTTTCAAGCCAGTCCAGGTGGAATTCGTCGCGCCCGGTGCTTTTGGGGGGCGCGCGGCGGAAATGGGGGTGTTCCAGCAAGGCTTCCAGCAGGGCGCCATCGGGGCGGCCCGTGCGGGCCCAGGCGCCATCGGGGTCAAACGGTTGTCCCAGATGCCGTTCGGTCCAGCCGTCCAGCAGCACGTTGCCCGGACCGCAGTCGTAGCCGCGCGCGGGTTCGCCCGGACGCAGCAGCGTCAGGTTGCTGATGCCACCCAGGTTGAGCAGGGCGCGCGGGGTGTCGGGGCTTGCGAACACGGCTTCGTGGAATGCGGGGACCAGCGGAGCACCCTGCCCGCCGGCCGCCAGGTCGCGCGAGCGGAAATCCGTCACCACCAGGATGCCGGTCAGTTCGGCCAGCCAGGCGCCATTGCCCAGCTGCAGGGTATAACCCCGTTCGGGCCGGTGCCGCACCGTCTGCCCATGGCAGCCGATGGCGGCGATGTCTGCCGGCTGAAGGCCGGCGGCGGCTACGGTGGCCAGCGCGGCCTCGGCATAACACCGCGCGAGCGCCACGCCGGCCGCTGCGGCCCGCTCCAGTTCGTCGCGCCCGTCAGGCCGGTTCAGGTCGAGCAGTTCGTTTCGGAGTTCGGGGGGAAAGGGGCGTTCGGCATGGCCGGTGACCTGCAGCCGGTCGTCTTCAAAGGAAACGGTGACGGCATCGACGCCGTCCAGGCTGGTTCCCGACATCAGCCCCACATAATGCCGGGCGTTCATGCGCTACTCGAATTTGGCCAGCGTGTTGCCGCGAATGGCGTCGAGTTCCTTGACGAGGGGTGCCGTGGCGGCCAGGAACTGGGTTTTGCTGCGGCCGCTCAGGCTGGCCGTGGCATGGCGCGGCACGGAAGGACCCTGGGGATCGACCTGGGCGCCGCCGATCTTGAATTCGTAATGCAGGTGCGGGCCGGTGGCCAGGCCGGTCATGCCCACGTAGCCGATGACTTCACCCTGGCGGATGTGCTGGCCGGCGCGCAATCCATGCGCAAAAGCGGACAGGTGGCCATAGACGGTGTTGATGTTGTTGCTGTGGTGCAATTCGATCACGTTGCCATAACCGTTGCGCCAGCCGGCAAAAGCCACCGTGGCGTTGGCCACGGACACCACCGGGGTGCCCATGGGCGCGCCCAGGTCGATGCCCTTGTGGGCACGCCAGGTGTGCAGGATGGGATGGAAGCGCTCGGCCTTGAAGCCGGAGGTGACCCGGGAGAACTCGATGGGGGAACGCAGGAAGGAAGCACGCGTGCCTTGTCCGTCCGGGGTGTAGTAATCGCCGCCGTCGGGGCCGTCAAAGAACACGCGGCGCAGCGTCACGCCCTTGTTCACGAACTCGGCCGCCAGGATGCGCCCGGCCTTGACCTGGTCGAAGTCGTCCTGGGACGCTTCGTAGATCACGGAAAACGAGTCGCCGGTCCGCAGGTCGTTGTGGAAATCGATGTCCGTGGAAAACAGCTGGCTCAGTTGGCGCGTGACGCTGTCGGGAATGCCCGCATTGTCCGCGGCCGCAAACAGCGAGCTCTGGATCCGGCCGGAAGCCTGGACCACGTGATGCAGGTGTCCCGCCTGTTCTTCGGCGGACTGGAAATGGTCGTCCGCGCGCCTCACCACCAGGGTTTTGTCATCGCCGCGCGGGAAGCGCAGGCTCACCAGATCGCCGTTGGCCAGGTGCTGCACGCGAATCGGCTTGCCGGGCGAGAGCTGGCCGAAAATGTTGCGGGCCAGGGGATCCTGGCGCATGAATTCAAGGGCTGCCCGGTCGTCCACGCCCATGCGGAACAGCAGGGCGGCCAGGGTGTCGCCGCTGTGGACCGTGTCCTGCTGGGTGTAAACCCCGGGCGTTTCGGCCGGCGTGACCTGATGCTGCGTGATGTCTTCAATGACGGGCAGCACCGCCACCGGGCGGGTGGAAGTCCCGGGCGTGATGCCGAAAGCGGTCGCCATGCCGAAAACCATCATCAGCAGGGTGGCAACCATCCCGCTCAGACGGGATTCGGAACCATGGGTGGCTTGTTTTTGCGCTAGAATCCAGCGATTCAACGCTTGGGCGCATGACTTGATGTGCTTCATGATCCGGGCGAGTCTAACAGAAACCATGGCTTTTCACAAATTCCCATGAAATATCAAGGTGTAAGCATTGCATGTCCGGTTGCGGGCGCGAGGAGGGCGGCATGAGTTTCGAAGACGCCTTGCAGGAAATCCGGCGCGGCGCCGACGAAGTGCTGCCCGAAGCGGAGCTGGTGGAACGCCTGCGCAGCGGCAAGCCCCTGCGCGTCAAGGCCGGTTTCGACCCCACCGCCCCCGACCTGCACCTGGGGCATACGGTGCTCATCAACAAGCTCAAGACGTTGCAAGATCTGGGCCATGAAGTCATTTTTCTCATTGGCGACTTCACCGGGCTGATTGGCGACCCCACCGGCCGCAATGCCACGCGCCCGCCGCTCACTCCCGAGCAGATCGAGGCCAACGCCGTCACCTACAAGGCCCAGGTGTTCAAGATTCTCGACCCCGAGCGCAC
>JAJZPY010000109.1 GCA_021811005.1 Pseudomonadota bacterium | reverse complement strand
TTGTCGCCCACCTTCGCCGTCACGGTGACGGAAACGGCCACCTGGAAGATGCCCGCGTCCACCGGTTCGCTGCTGTTGGAAAGTTGCACCTCCACTTGCGGGGTGTCGCGCTCCAGGAAAATCTGGGGCGCGTTGGGCAGTTCCAGGGAGATGTCTTTGACGTAGATTTTTTCGATGGAAAAAACCGGGGTGGTGTCGGGTGCGCCTTCTTGGGTCATGAGTTCAGTGTCCTGAAGTGGAATCGGCCAGAAGTGGATCCAGCCGGCCGGCCTGGTCTAGGGCGACGAGATCGTCGTATCCGCCCACATGGGTGTCGTTGATGAAAATCTGGGGCACGGTGCGTCGCCCCGTGCGGCCGGTCATGGCTTCCCGCTGCGCAGGATCGAGGTCAACGCGGATTTTTTCCAGCGATGCCACGCCTTTTTTGAGGAGGAAACGTTCCGCCATGATGCAGTAGGGGCAAACCCCGGTGGTGTACATGACAACGCGCGGATGCATGGGAAACCTCAAGCCTTGCCGGCAGATTTTTCGATGGGCAGGTTGGCTTCAACCCAGGAGGACATGCCGCCCTTGAGCACGAACACGTCGGCGAAGCCCTGGGCTTTCAGGGTGTTGGATGCCTTGGCGCTGTTCTGGCCGGTGGCCACGAGAATGACCGGGCGTGCCTTGAAGCGGGAAATTTCCTCGGCGCGGGCAGTCAGTTCGTCCGCGGGGATGTGGCGCGCGCCGGGCAGGTGCCCCAGGCTGAAATCCTGCGGACGGCGCAAGTCAAGGACGATGGCGTGCTTCTGGTTGATGAGCTGGGTGGCCTCCAGGGTGCTCACGGCAGCCTGGGAGCCTCGCAGGGATTGGAGTTCCGGCCAGACGAGCATGATGCCGCTCGCCACCGCAAGGATGACCAGGCCGAGATGCTGGTAGAGAAAGTCCAAGATGACAGATGCTCCGTGCACGTAAAAACGCCCTGTATTCTACCAAAGAACCACAATTGTTTTTCGCGCCCGTTATTTTTCTTGCTAGAATAGCTCTATTTATTGTTACTGAATGGCGCCATGAAGAAAATCGTGCTGCTACGTCATGGGCAAAGCGTCTGGAACGAAGAAAACCGCTTCACCGGATGGGCTGACGTGGGGTTGACGGCCCGGGGTATGCAGGAAGCGGTCCGGGCTGGACAGTTGATGAAATCGGCGGGGTTTGAAGTCGATCTGGCATACACGTCGATGCTTCAGCGCGCCATCAAGACCTTGTGGCTTGGCCTCGAAGTGATGGAGCGCATGTGGGTGCCGGTGGTGGCCGACTGGCGCCTGAACGAGCGGCACTATGGCGACCTGCAGGGACTCAACAAGTCCGAGACGTCTGCCCGTTTCGGCGAGCAGCAGGTTTACCAGTGGCGGCGCAGCTACGACATTCGTCCGCCCCAAATGCCGCTCGACGACAGCCGGAGCGAAGCCGAAGACCCCCGCTATCGTCACCTCGCGGGCCATGAACTGCCTCGCGGGGAAAGTCTCAAGGATACGGTGGAACGCGTCATCCCCTATTGGGAAAACGTGATTGCGCCCGCCGTGCGCAACGGCCGGCAGGTTCTGGTGGTGGCCCATGGCAATTCCCTGCGCGCCCTTATCAAATACCTGGGCAAGATCCCCGATGACGCCATCGTGGGGGTCAACATCCCCACCGGAATGCCCATGGTGTATGAGCTGGACGAGGATCTTTCGGCCCTCAACAGCTACTACCTGGGCGATCCGGACGAAATCACCCGGATGACGCAGGCGGTTGCCAACCAGGGTCGCATCGAATCCTGAGCGGGTCGGGTGGCGACGCGCACACACATCATCGCCGTACTGCTTTCCTTCCTCGCCTGCGGCGTGGCCTGGGCGGGGCCCGCCAACGACCTGGAAGACCTGCGCGGACGCATTCACCAGATGCAGCAGGAACTGTCCGCCACCGAAGGCTCCAAAAACGAAGCGGTGGACGCCCTGCGCAAGTCGGAGCAGGCCATCAGTGAAATCAACCGCACCTTGCGCAACCTGGACCAGCAGCACCAGGCCCTGCAGTCGGAGCTGGGCCGGCTGCATCAGCGTTCCGGCCGCACCCGCGATGCCATCGGACAAGGCCAGGCCGCACTCGCCGCGTTGCTGAAGCAACGATACGAACAGGGGGCGTCCGAGCCCCTGTCGTTGTTGCTGTCCGGCCAGAACCCCGACGACATCGAACGTCAGATGGAATATCTGGAAACTCTCGCGCGCTCGCGCGCGGAAACGCTCCAGGCCTTGCGCAACAACCTGCAGACGCTCGCCCAGGTCACGGCGGAACGCGAACAGAAGCTGCGCCAGCTGGCGCAGGTTCAGGCCGAGCAGGCCAGCCAGCGCAAGCACCTGCAGGCGGAAAACAAGGAGCGCGCCAAGCTGGTGGCAGCCCTTTCCAGCAAGATGAAGAAACAGAAACGCAGCCTCCAGTCCCTGCAAAAGGATGAAAAGCGGCTGACCAAGCTGGTGGAAGACATCAACCGGATGCTGGCGCGGCGGGAACAGGAACGCAAGCGCCGGCGCGAGCAGGAAAAGCAGGGCGGGAAAGCGGGCGAAGCGCAGCCCCCGCCCCTGGCCATGATCGACAAGGTGCCGGAGTTCGGTTACGACAGCGACGGCTTTGCCCGCATGAAAGGCCACCTGCGCCTGCCGGTGGCCGGGGAACTGATGAACCGGTTTGGCAGTCCACGTTCCGATACCGGCCTGAGCTGGCGCGGACTGTTCATCCGGGCTCCGGAAGGACGGGACGTCAAGGCGGTGGCGTCCGGCCGGGTGGTGTTTGCGGACTGGCTGCGGGGTTTCGGCAACCTGCTCATCATCGACCACGGGGGCAGCTACATGAGCCTCTATGGCGGCGTGCAAAGCCTTTTTGCCCAGGTCGGCGACCTGGTCAAGGGGGGGGCGACCGTGGCCAGCGCGGGCAGCACGGGTGGAAACAGCGAATCGGGGCTATACTTCGAGCTTCGCTATCAAAGCAAGCCGTTCGACCCCATGACATGGGTTGGGCGGCCGTAACGTCATCAAAGGATCAAGGCTATGGGTGGGCAATTGAAGAAACTGGGCTTGGTGTTGCTGGGAGCCGTCATCGGTTTTTCCCTCACGCTGAACTTCTCTGCGGTCGCTGAGCGTCCCCAGGCCGGCACCCCCCTGCCGATTGAAGAGTTGCGCACGTTCAGCGAGGTTTTTGGCCGGATCAAAAGCGATTATGTGGAGCCGGTGGATGACCGCAAGCTCATCAAGGAAGCCATCATCGGCATGGTGGCGGGCCTGGATCCCCACTCCGCCTACCTCGACCAGGATGCCTACAAGGAACTGCAGGCCGGCACGCAAGGCGAGTTCGGCGGCCTGGGCATTGAAGTGACCATGGAAGACGGTCTGGTCAGGGTGGTTTCCCCCATCGACGACACGCCGGCATCGCGCGCCGGCATCAAGCCGGGCGACCTCATCATCAAGCTCGACGAGGCCGCCGTCAAAGGCATGACGCTGAGCGATGCGGTCAAGCGCATGCGCGGCAAGCCCGACACCCAGATCACCTTGACGCTGGTGCGCAAGAACGCACCCAAGCCGATCGTCGTCACGCTGACCCGTTCCGTCATCAAGATGAAAAGCATCAAGCTCAAGGAAGTGGAGCCGGGCTATGCTTCCATCCGCGTGAGCCAGTTCCAGGAGCACACCGGCGAAGACCTGGCCGCTGCAGTGGAGAAGTTCTACAAGGACAACAAGGGCGCCGTCAAAGGCCTCGTGCTGGATCTGCGCAATGATCCCGGTGGCCTGCTCAATGCCGCGGTGGGCGTGTCGGCGGTGTTCCTGCCACAGGATGCCCTGGTGGTGTACACCGAGGGCCGGGTGCCCGATGCCAAGATGCGTCTGACGGTGGAACCCGAAAACTACCTGCGCAGCCCCACGGAGTCCGACTACGTGGCCGGATTGCCGGCCGGCGTGAAGAAGATTCCGATGGTGGTGCTGGTCAACAGCGGTTCGGCGTCGGCGTCGGAAATCGTGGCGGGCGCGCTGCAGGATCATCACCGTGCAACCATCATGGGCGTGCGCACCTTCGGGAAAGGTTCGGTGCAGACCATCCTGCCGCTTTCAAACAACACGGCCCTCAAGCTCACCACGGCCCGCTACTTTACGCCCAGCGGCCGTTCCATCCAGGCCAAGGGGATCGAGCCCGACGTGGTGGTGCCGGAAGATCCGGACATGGTGGAAGCTTCCCTGGGCATCCGCGAGGCGGACCTGGAAGGTCACTTGTCCAATCCCACGGACAGCAAGGCCGGGACGGGAGCCGATGCTGCGGCAGCCACGGCCGCCGCCAAAGCTGCAGCCACCAAGGCGCAGGAAGCGGCTGCCAAGCCCGCCCACAAGCCTGAAGCCAAGCTCGAGAACGGCAAGGAAAAACCCGACTACCAGCTGAACCAGGCCATCTCTTTCCTCAAGCGGAAGCAGCCGAAAACCGACTGACCGCTGGCTGAACATGGACGACACCCAGCTGCTGCGCTACAGCCGCCACATCCTGCTCAACGAGCTGGGTGTGGAAGGACAGGAAAAATTTCGTGACGCCCGGGTGTTGCTGGTGGGCACTGGCGGACTGGGGTCCCCGGCCTCGCTTTACCTGGCGGCCAGCGGCGTGGGGCACATCACCCTGTGCGACGGGGATACCGTCGATCTGACCAACCTCCAGCGGCAAATTGCCCTGCGCACGGCCGATATCGGGCGCAACAAGGCCGAAGCGACGCGTGATGCCTTGCTGGCCATCAACCCGGACGTGGTGGTGGAAGTGGTTGCGGCGCGGGTTTCGGGCAGTGTGCTGGAAGATCGGGTGGCTGCCGCCGATGTGGTGCTGGACTGCAGTGACAACTTTTCCACGCGGCATGCGGTCAATCGCGCCTGCGTGCGCCATCTCAAGCCCCTGGTGTCAGGGGCAGCCATTCGTTTCGACGCACAGATCGCGGTGTTCGATCCGCGCAAAACCGGCAGTCCCTGTTACGAATGTCTCTATCCCGAAACCGCCTCCGACGAGGAAGTCCGCTGTGCCGTGATGGGGGTTTTTTCCCCGCTGGTGGGGATTGTGGGAGCCACGCAGGCAGCGGAAGCCCTCAAGTTGCTGGCGGGCATGGGCCAGTCCCTGGCCGGCCGGCTGCTGATTCTCAATGCCTTGTCCATGCAATGGCAGCAACTGACGTTGCCGCAGGATCCTCACTGCAAGGTGTGCGGCAGCGTCGTCAGCGAAGTCCGCTAGCCTGAGCGTATTCCTGCAGGTTCCAGCGCGGGTGGATGGTGAACTGGCCCGGTTGCTGCGCGGCTTCAGGATGGCGCAGCAGGCGGCAGGCGCCGGCATAGGCGATCATGGCGCCGTTGTCGGTGCACAGCCGCAACGGCGGGAACGCCACACGGGCGCCGCGCCGGGCCAGGCGTTCAGCCAGGGTTTGGCGCAGGCGGCGATTGGCACCCACCCCCCCGGCCACCACCAATTGATTCATTTCCGTCTGTTCGAGTGCCAGTTCAGCCTTTCGGCACAGCACATCCGCCACGGCCGCTTCGAAACTGGCCGCAATGTGTGCATGGTCGTCGTCGCCCCTTGATTTGACCAGCAGCGATACGGCGGTTTTGAGGCCGCTGAAGCTCATGTGGAGGTCGCCGCTCTGAAGCATGGGGCGGGGCAGGGCAAAGCGCCCGGGGTCTCCGTTCTCCGCCAGCCGCGACAGTGCGGGGCCGCCCGGATAGGGCAAGCCCAGGAGCTGGGCGGTCTTGTCGAACGCTTCGCCTGCGGCATCGTCCACCGTCTCTCCCAGCAATTCGTATTGACCGACGTCGCGAACGGCCATGAACTGGGTGTGACCCCCGGACACCAGCAGCGCCACGAAAGGAAAGCCGGGGGGCTGTTCGCCCAGCAGGGGCGAAAGCAGGTGCCCTTCCAGGTGGTGCACCCCCACCACCGGGATATCGAGCGCCACGGCCAGGGACTCGGCCACCGAGGCCCCCACCAGCAGGGCGCCGGCAAGGCCAGGCCCTGCCGTATAGGCCACCGCGTCGATGGCATCCAGGGTCCGGTTGCCTTCCTGCAAGGTTTTCCGGATGAGCGGAATGATGCGCCGGATGTGGTCGCGCGAGGCCAGTTCGGGCACCACGCCGCCATAGGCTTCGTGCAGGGCCACTTGGGAATGCAGCGCTTCGGACAGCAGGCCGGCCTCCGTGTCGTAGAGGCCGATGCCGGTTTCGTCGCAGGACGTTTCGATGCCCAGGATCAACATGGCTTCAGGGATGCGGCGCAGAAAACGGGGATTGAAAACGGGCCAGTTTGGCATAGGCGACCGGAGGCTTCAAGCGGTCGTCCAAAAAAGGAAAACCCTGCCTGCCGTCCCGGACGGGCGGCAGGCAGGGCCTGGAGCGCAAGGACCGGTCAGTGGTCCTGGAAACCATCTCCTTCCATGGATGCGCCCGGCATGGCGTGGGCTTCGCCTTCGGCCATGTGACCGAAGGAGCTTACAAGCATCGCCTGC
>JAJZPY010000108.1 GCA_021811005.1 Pseudomonadota bacterium | reverse complement strand
AACCCCTTCCACCGAAGCCCTGCGCGTCGCCCTCGTGGACGACCACGGCCTGTGCCGGCGCGGACTGACCGAACTGCTCACCAACCGCTACGGCATCCAGGTGGTGGGCGCCACCGACAGCCCGGTGGAACTGGACACGCTGCTGGTGGAACAGAAGCCGGACCTGGTGGTGATGGACCTGCGCATGGATCCCATCAACGGCCTGCAGCTGCTGGAAAAAATCCGCAAGGACGGACATCAGACGCCGGTGGTGATTCTGACCATGAGCGACGCGGAGTCGGACCTGGCCTCTGCCCTGCGTGCCGGCGTGCGCGGTTACCTGTTGAAGGACATGGCCCCGGACGACGTGGTGGACGGCATCCGCCGCGTGGCTTCGGGGGAAATGGTGGTGGCCCCTTCCATGACCATGAAGATGATCAGCATCCTGCAGAAGGGCAACACCAAGGAAGACTACCAGAACTCGCTCAAACAGCTCACGGAACGCGAGCGGGAGATCCTGCAGTTGCTGGCCGAAGGGAGCACCAACAAGGCCATCGCGCGCACGCTGGGCATCAGCAACGACACCGTGAAACAGCACGTGCGCCACATCCTCAACAAGCTCAACCTGAGTTCGCGCGTGGAAGCGGCCGTGCTGTTTGCCGTGGAACAGAAAGCCATCTCCAAGGGCTCGTGACGAGCCCCCGGGTTTACAGCCCGAACATGCGGTTGATCCAGTAACCGCCCACGCTCAGGAACAGGAACAGCAAGCCCGCCAGCACCAGGGGCTTGAACCCCGCCTGCTTGATGGCGCCGGCCGAAGTGCGCAGCCCCAGTGAAAACATGGCCATGGTGAGCAGGAACAGGTCCACCTGGACAATCACGTCCACCAGCGCCTTGGGCAGCACGTTGAGGCTGTTGAAACCGCTCACCGCCACGAACCACACCGCGAACCAGGGCACCATGGGACGCTGGCGCACGCCCGCCTCCGAAGTGCTGCCGCGGCTCAGCGAGAGCGAGAGCAGGATGAGGAACGGCGACAGCATCATCACGCGCAGCATTTTCTCGATCACGGCATTGCCGGCCGCCATGTCGCTCACGGCCCGTGCCGCCGCCACCACCTGCGCCACTTCGTGCACGGTGGAACCCACGTACAGCCCGTAGGCCGCTTCGCTGAAACCCAGGTAGGGATAGAGCAGCGGATAGACGAACATGGACAGGGTGCCAAACACCACCACCGTGGCGATGGCCACCGACACCTTGTGGGCATGGCCGCGCACCACCGGTTCCGTGGCCAGCACGGCGGCCGCCCCGCAGATGGAGCTGCCGGCACCGATCAGGATCACGGTGTCGCGGTCCATTTTAAGGAAGCGCAGCCCGATGAGCAGCGTGAGGCCGAAGGTGGCTGCGATCATGAGGGCGTCCATCAGGATGCCGCCCCAGCCCACTTGGGCGATCTGGCCGAAGGTGATGCGAAAGCCGTACAGGATCACCCCCAGGCGCAACAGGGTGCTTTTGGAGAAATCCACGCCGGCGCCGCAGCTGTGGGCCACCCGGCCAAACAGCGTGTTGCCCAGCAGCATGCCCAGCACGATGGCGAGCGTGAGCGCGGAAAACCCCAGCTTCTGGAGGGAAGGCAGGGCGGCCAGCTGCATGATGGCGAAACTGGAAACGCCTGCCAGCAGCAACCCCGGCAAACGTCCCTGGAAGGTGTCGTGAAAGGCGCGGTGCATGATAGATCGTCCTGTTCTATGTTTAGGTCACAGGGTAATTTGCGCCCGGCCAACACATAACTCAAATTGATTATTTTCATGTTTCAATTACAATAAGTTATGCATATTCCTTTTCCCGCCCTTCGCGCCTTTGCCGCCGTGGCCCGCCTGGGCAGCTTCACGGCCGCCGCCCAGGCCCTGCACCTGACCCAGCCGGCCATTTCAAAATCGGTGCGGGAGCTGGAAACCCTGCTGGAAACCCCGCTGCTGGAACGCCTGCCGCGCCAACTGCGCCTGACCGACGCCGGCAATGCCCTGTATGAACATGCGCGCGCCATTTTTGCCCTGGAGCAGGCGGCGCTGGACGACCTGCAGGCCCGCCGCGGCCTGCAGAAAGGACGGCTGGCGGTGGGGGCCAGCACCACCATCGCCGCCTTCTGGCTGCCCCCGTACCTGGCCCGCTTTGCCGAACGCCACCCGGGCATCGAACTGAGCCTCTTTTCCGGCAATACGGCCGCCATCGCCCAGGCGGTGCAGGACGGCCAGGTGGACGTGGGACTGGTGGAAGGGCCGGTGTCGGAAGCGCCGCTGGAATGCACGCCCTGGCGCAACGAGCTGCTCACCCTGGTGGGGCCGCCCGGCACGCCGCTGGAACTGGCGAACCTCAACACCCTGCCGTGGATCGTGCGCGAACAGGGTTCCGGCACGGCCCAGGTGGTGGACGAGTTTCTTCAGCGCACGGGGCTCTCTCCCACGCGCCGCATCACCGTGGGCAGCAACACCGCCATCGTGCAGATGGTGCTGTCGGACGCGGGCGTGGCGCTGGTGCCGCGCATCATGGTGGAAGCGCTGCTGGAGTCAGGGGAATTGCAGGAGATTCCGGTGCCGGGGGGGACGGTGATCCGCCCCCTCAACCGGCTGACCTTGCGGGACCGCCCGGCCAGCGCGGCCCGCGAGGCCTTCGAGGCGCTGCTTAAACGGTGAAGATGGTGGAACCCGTGGTGCGCCGTGCTTCCAGGTCGCGGTGGGCGCGTTCGGCTTCGCGCAGCGAATAACGCTGGTTGATGGTGATTTTGACGATGCCCTGCTCCACCACCTCGAACAATTCCGCGGCCGAGGCCAGCAGGTCTATGCGCCGCGCGGTGTAGGTGGCGAGCGTGGGACGGGTGATGAACAGCGAACCTTTGGCCGCCAGCACGTTCAGGTCGAAGGGCGGCACGGCCCCGGAAGACTGGCCGAACAGGGCGAGCGTGCCCAGCGGGGCCAGGCAGTCGAGCGAGCGCTCGAAGGTGTCGCGCCCCACCGAATCATAGACCACCTGCACCTTGTGCCCGTTGGTGAGGTCCATGACCCGCGCCTGGAAATCTTCCTGGGTGTAAATGATGGTGTGGTCGCAGCCGTGGGCCCGCGCGAGCTCCGCTTTCTGCTCGTTGCCCACCGTGCCGATGACCGTGGCGCCCAGGTGCTTGGCCCACTGGCACAGGATGAGGCCCACGCCGCCGGCTGCCGCATGCACCAGGATGGTGTCGCCGCGCTGGACCGGATAGGTGCGCCGCAACAGGTATTGGGCGGTGAGCCCCTGCAGCATCATGGCGGCCGCCTGGCCGTCGGAAATCACGCCGGGCAGCGCCACCAGCCGGTCGGCCGGCATGAGCCGGGCTTCGGAATAGGCCCCCAGGGGGCCGGAAGCGTAGGCCACGCGGTCGCCCACCTTGAAATCGCTGACGCCGGGACCCACGGCTTCCACCACGCCGGCCGCTTCCAGGCCCGGAATGGCCGGCAACTGCACGGGGTAGAGTCCGGTGCGGTGGTACACGTCGATGTAGTTGAGCCCCACGGCACGGTGCCGCAGTCGCACCTGACCCGGCCCGGGTTCGCCCACGGACACCGCTTCCCATTTCAGGACTTCAGGACCGCCGGTTTGATGAAAACGGATCGCGTGGGTCATTTCAGAGGCTCCCTGTGCTTGTCTTTTTAAGAACTTGAAAGTGGGCGGCTTTTGCCCTGTTCTGATTCTACTCGGGTGGGCAGAAAATGGGAATGAGATGGGTCAAGCGCACGCCGCGTTCATCCAGGGTGGCACGCAAGGCATAGGCTTCCACGCCCCCCTCCAGCGCCTCGCGCAGCGTGCGCCCGTAGTCGGGGTCGATGGCATCCGCCGGCCGCACTTCGGCCACGTCGTCGCGCTGCACGCAAAACACCAGCACCGCCCGCGCGCCTTCGCGCACCATGCCCATGAGTTCGCGCAGGTGCTTAGTACCGCGCGTGCTGACGGCGTCGGGAAAGAGGGCAATGCCTTGCTCCACTGCCGCCGTGACGTTTTTCACTTCCAGGTAGCAGTCCGGCAGCCCGGGCCCGGAGAGCAGCCAGTCAATGCGACTTTTTTCAATACCATAGCGCACTTCCGCGCGTTTTGTGGAGTAATGGATTAAGTCAGGAAGGAGCCCGGCCTCGAGCGCTTCGCCCACCAGGGCGTTGGCCCGATGGGTGTTGATGCCCACCCGGGCTTCACCCACGGCCACCTGCTCCCAGGTGAAACGGCAGCGCCGCTCCGGATTGCCCGAGTCGGACAGCCACACCGGCAGACCGGGGGCCACGCAACCCAGCAGCGAACCGGTGTTGGGCACGTGCACGGTTAGGGGTTCGCCGCCGGGCAGGACCACGTCGGCCAGAAAACGCTGATAGCGGCGCACCAGTTGCGCCGGCTGGAGGGGGACCGGAAACTCCATGAGGCCCCCTTAGGGCAGGTCGAACAGCAGGATTTCAGTGCGCTTGGGCGAACCCAGGGCGATCTGGTCCACCTGGGAAATGCGCGCGCCGTCACCGGCCCGCATCAGATGCCCGTCCACCACCAGGTCGCCCGTGGCCACCTGCAGGTAGCCGCGCCGTCCCGGTTCAAAGTGGTATTCCAGGGTGTCGTCCTCGTTGATGATGGCGGCGTAAATGAAGGCATCCTGGTGAATGGTGACCGAGCCGTCGCGGCCGTCGGGCGAAGCCACCAGCTTGAGGCGCGACGTGCGCGATTCCGGGGAATAGCTTTTCTGCTCGTAGCCGGGCTGCAGGCCGGGCCGGTCGGGCAGGATCCAGATCTGCAGGAAATGCACCGGGTCGGTTTGCGAGGCGTTCATTTCGCTGTGGGTGACGCCGGTGCCGGCGCTCATGCGCTGCACGTCGCCGGGGCGGATGACGGAGCCGTTGCCGAGGCTGTCCTGGTGCTGCAGCGCCCCTTCCAGCACGTAGGTGACGATTTCCATGTCGCGGTGGGGGTGCGTGCCAAAGCCCATGCCGGGCGCCACGCGGTCTTCATTGAGCACGCGCAGCACGCTGAACCCCATGTGGGCGGGGTCGTAATAGTCCGCAAAGGAGAAAGTGTGGTGGCTGTCGAGCCAGCCGTGGTTGGCATGGCCGCGATCCCGGCTGCGTCGCAAAGCAATCATGGCGTTTCCTGGTTATTTTTGGTCCGCTTTTCGCGGATACCCGTTTGATTTTGGGGCGCCTCGCTTCATAATCAAGCCGATTATCTCAAAATGTGTCGCACAACGGCCCAGAAATCGTAACAAATGCCTGATTCTTCTGTCATTCGAGGCCGGTTTGCCCCCTCGCCCACGGGCCCTTTGCATTTCGGCTCGCTGGTGGCGGCACTGGGCAGCTTTCTTTCCGCCAAAAGCCGGGGCGGCCAATGGCTGCTGCGCGTGGAGGACCTGGACACCCCGCGCAATGTTCCCGGCGCCGAGGAATCCCTCCTCGCCTGCCTGGAAAGCTTTGGACTTTCCTGGGACGGACCCGTGACGCGCCAGAGCGAACGCATTCCGCTCTACCAGGCAGCACTCGAGCGCCTGCTCGCCGCCGGGCAGGCTTACCCCTGCGGCTGCAGCCGCCAGGACGTGGCGGGGCTCTACCCCGGCACCTGCCGCAAGGGCCTGCCCAAAGGCCGAGAGACACGTTCTTTTCGATTCAAAGTCAATAACTTGCCAATCTGTTTTAAGGATGAACTTTATGGCACGTTGTGCCAGGATCTGGAGCGCCAGGTGGGCGATTTCGTGGTCCGGCGCGCCGACGGTCCCTTTGCCTACCAGCTGGCCGTGGTGGTGGACGATGCCGCCCAGGGCGTGACGGAGGTGGTGCGGGGCGCCGACCTGCTGGATTCCACCCCGCGCCAGGTGGCACTCCAGGCCGCCCTGGGGCTGCCCACGCCGCGCTACCTGCACCTGCCGCTGGTGCGCACCCGGGAAGGAGAGAAGCTGAGCAAGCAGACCGGGGCCGCTGCCGTGACGCCGGATGCCGCCACCCTGCGCGCGGCACTGGCCCACCTGGGCCAGCCGGCGCCGCCGGAGCGCCTGGGAAACAACCTCAAGCTCATGATTGAATACGCAACAGAATATTTTGATTACAAAAGAATAAAAACTGATGAAATCCCCGCAACACTCGCACCCGCTGCTGTTTAAAAGCGTTCCCGTCGTGTTCGTCGTCCTGTGGGCCACGGGCTTTATCGGCGCCAAGTTTGGCCTGCCCTATGCCGAGCCCATGACGTTCCTGGCCTGGCGCATGGGATTGGCCACCCTGCTGTTGCTGGCCTTTGCCCTGCTCACCCAGGCCCCCTGGCCACCCACCCCCCTGGCCGCCCTGCACGTGACGGTGGCCGGGTTGCTGGTGCATGGGGGCTACCTGGGCGGGGTGTTTGAAGCCATCCGGCACGGCATGCCCTCCGGCCTGGTGTCCCTCATCGTGGGCATGCAGCCAGTGCTGACCTCGCTGGCCGCCATCGCCCTGCTGGGCGAGCGCCTCTCCCTGCGGCAATGGGCCGGGCTGGGGCTGGGACTGGCGGGGCTGTTCCTGGTGCTGGGGCACCGGGTGTCCTTGAGCGACCTCACC
>JAJZPY010000107.1 GCA_021811005.1 Pseudomonadota bacterium | reverse complement strand
CCCTCCGGCCTGGTGTCCCTCATCGTGGGCATGCAGCCAGTGCTGACCTCGCTGGCCGCCATCGCCCTGCTGGGCGAGCGCCTCTCCCTGCGGCAATGGGCCGGGCTGGGGCTGGGACTGGCGGGGATGTTCCTGGTGCGGGGGCACCGGGTGTCCTTGAGCGACCTCACCTGGACTTCCGGCGGGCTGGCGCTGTTCGCGCTCGCCTCCATCAGCCTGGGCACGGTGTACCAGAAACGGTTTTTTGCGGGGGTGGACCTGCGCACCGGGGGCGTGCTGCAGTACGCGGCTTCCGGCCTGTGCTACGCCGTGCTCGCCTGGGCCTTCGAAACCCGCCAGGTGACCTGGTCGCCCACCTTCGTGCTGGCCCTGGGGTGGTCCGTGGTGGGGTTGTCGCTGGGGGCGGTGGCCCTGCTCTACCGGCTGCTGCGGGAAGGCGCGGCTTCGCGCGTGTCGAGCCTGCTCTACCTGGTGCCGCCGGTGACGGCCCTCATCGCCTACGCCTGTTTTGGGGAAACCCTGACCTTACCCGCCCTGGGCGGCATGCTCCTGGCCGTGCTGGGCGTGGCCCTGGTGGTGGCCTGAGAGGCGGGCGTCGAGCCACTGCACCCAATGCTGCACCGGGGTGTCGGTGCCGGCGGCCAGGTGCAGCAGGCAGCCGATGTTGGCGGTGAGAATCAACTCCGGCGCGCCCGACTCCAGGGCGGCGATCTTGTTGGCCTGCAACTCCTGCGACAGGTCCTTCTGCAGCAGGGAATAGGTGCCGGCCGAACCGCAGCACAGGTGGGGATCGGGCACCGCCGTGAGGGTGGCGCCGGCACGGGCCAGCAGCTGTTCCACTACGCCCTTGAGCTTTTGTCCGTGCTGCAGGCTGCAGGGGGAATGAAACGCCACCGGGCCGGACGCGGCCTGGGCGTCCGCCATCAGGCGTTCCAGGGCATCGGGGCCGGCCGTTTCCAGCGCCTGCAGGAGCGCTTCCGACACGTCGCGCGCCAGCGCCGAAATCTGCTGGGCGCGGTCCGAATAGGCCGGATCCTCGCGCAGGGCATGGCCGTAATCCTTGAGTTCCGTGCCGCAGCCGCTGGCCGTCACCACGATGGCTTCCACCCCGCCCTGTTCGATCACGGACCACCAGGCATCGATGTTGCGCCGCATGGCCTCCAGCGCCCCGGCCTCGTCCGCCAGGTGATGGGCGATGGCGCCGCAGCAGCCGGCGCCGGGGCTGGTCACCAGGGAAACCCCCAGCCGGTCCAGCAGGCGGGCGGCGGCGGCGTTGATTTCAGGGGCCAGCACGGGCTGCACGCAGCCCGCCAGCACCAGCATGCGCCGGCCATGGCGCGGCTCGGGCCAGGCGCCCGGCGGACGGTAGGCCGGAATCTTGCGCCGCAGGGTGCGCGGCAGCAGCGGACGCAGGGCGCGCCCGGCCGCCACCAGGGGCCGGAACAGCATGGGCCGGGGCAGCACGGTCTTGAGGGTCCAGCGCTTGAAGCGCTCCAGCGCCGGACGCTCCACCCGGGCTTCGGCTTCCACCCGGCCGATGTCCACCAGGCGCCCGTACTGCACCCCGGAAGGACAGGTGCTTTCGCAGGAACGGCAGGTGAGGCAGCGATCCAGGTGGCGCTGGGTGAGGCGCGTCACGGGCTGCCCTTCCAGCATGTTCTTCATGAGGTAGATGCGCCCGCGCGGACTGTCCAGTTCGTCTCCCAGCAACTGGTAGGTGGGACAGGTGGCGAGGCAGAAGCCGCAATGGACGCAGGCGCGCAGGATGCGTTCAGCTTCCCGTCCGGCCGGCGTGTCGCGGAATGCGGAGTCGAGGGCGGCGTACATGGTCAGAAATTGCCCGGCAGGCCCGGGTTAAAAATTCCTTTGGGATCAAAAGCGTGCTTCAGTCTTCTGTGAATTTGCGCGAGGATGGGATCAAGCCCCCCAAAGCGCGGCGCGGCCGGATGTCCGCCGCGCAGCAGCAGCGCATGGCCGCCGGCATCGCGGGCGGCTTTCTGCACCTGGGAGGCGGCATGGTCGGTGGCGACCCAGCGCAGCGCCCCACCCCATTCCGTCAGCACGGCCCCCGAAAGTCCCAGCGGCGGCGCGCTGCTTTTGACCGCCAGCCGCCACAGGGGCTTGTCGGTCTGGAAACAGGCGGCGCTCTGTTCGCGCAACGCGTTCCACCAGGCGGCGCCGTCGGCCACCACCTCGCCCCCCAGGCGGGCTTGCGCTGCCCGCACCGCCACTTCGGCGCCGGACAGGCGCGCGCGCAGGCGGCCGTTGTGGAAACTGGTGGCGGACACCGGCAGCGGCTGGCCGCCCCACTGGTTCATGCGCTCGAGGGCCGCCGCTTCCTGCAGCACCCATTCCAGGGTGAGTTCGAAAGGCGGCTTGGGCAGCACCTTGAGGGAGACTTCGGTGATCACGCCGAGCGACCCGAAGGCGCCGGCCATGAGGCGCGAGAGGTCGAAGCCCGCCACGTTCTTGATGACCTGCCCGCCAAAGGAGAGGTCCCGTCCCAGGCCGTCGATCAGGCGCACGCCCAGCACAAAATCGCGGGCGGAGCCGGCCGCCGCCCGGCGCGGGCCGGACAGGCCGCAGGCGATGGTGCCGCCGAGGGTGGCGTGGGGGCCGTAATGGGGGGGCTCGAAGGCCAGCATCTGGCCCTGGGCCTCCAGCAGCGCTTCCACTTCGGACAGCGGAGTGCCGGCGCGCACGGTGAGCACCAGTTCGCTCGGTTCGTAGTCCACCACGCCCTGGTAGGGGCGGATGTCCAAGGTGCGTTCAGCCTGAGCGCACACCCAGAAGCTTTTGCTGTCCCCGCCCTGCAGGCGCAGCGGCGTGCCGGCCGCATGGGCGGCGCGCACCTGGTCGATGAGGGATTCCAGTGGGGTTTGCATCAGAATCGGGGCAGTTCGGGATGGGACAATGCATTGTGGTGCACGTGCATGCGGCCCATTTCCGCGCAGCGGTGCAAGGTGGGCACGGCTTTGCCGGGGTTGAGCAGGCCTTCGGGATCGAACGCCGCTTTCACCGCATGGAACATGGAAAGCTCATCCGGTGTGAACTGAACGCACATCTGGTTGATTTTCTCCACCCCCACCCCGTGCTCGCCGGTGATGGTGCCGCCCACTTCCACGCACAGTTCCAGGATCTGGCCGGCAAAGGCTTCCGTGCGCTCGAATTCGCCCGGCTTGGCGGCATCGAACAGGATCAGGGGGTGCAGGTTGCCGTCCCCCGCGTGGAACACGTTGGCCACTTCCAGGCCGTATTCGCGGCCCATTTCATAAATGCGCTTCAGCACCGAGCCCAGGCTGCGGCGCGGGATGGTGCCGTCGATGCAGTAGTAGTCGGGCGAGAGGCGCCCCACCGCGGGAAAGGCGGCCTTGCGCCCGGCCCAGAACTTGAGGCGCTGGGCTTCGTCCTGGGAATAGCGGATTTCGATGGCGCCGGAGGATTGCAGGATGGCCTGCATGCGCGCCATTTCGTCCGCCACCTCTTCCGGGGTGCCGTCGGATTCGCAGATGAGGACCGCTTCCGCCGAGAGGGGGTAATCCGCGTGCACGAAAGCTTCCGCCGCGCGGGTGGCGGGACCGTCCATCATTTCCAGCCCGGCCGGAATGATGCCGGCGGCGATGATGTTGGCCACGGCGTTGCCCGCGCGGGTCACGTCGTCGAAGGCGGCCAGGATGGCTTTGGCCGTCTGGGGTTTGGGCAACAGCTTGACCGTCACTTCCGTGACCACGGCCAGCAGCCCTTCGCTGCCCGTGATGAGGGCCATGAAATCGTAGCCGGCGGCATCCAGCGCGTCGCAGCCCAGTTCCACCACTTCACCCGCCATGGTGACGGCGCGCACCTTGACCAGGTTGTGCACCGTGAGGCCGTATTTGAGGCAATGCACGCCGCCGGAGTTTTCCGCCACGTTGCCGCCGATGCTGCAGGCGATCTGGGAGGACGGGTCCGGCGCGTAATAGAGGCCGTAAGGCGCCACCGCCTCGGAAATGGCAAGGTTGCGCACGCCGGGCTGGACGCGCGCCACGCGCGCCAGGGGATCGATTTCCAGGATGCGCATGAAGCGCGACAGGGACAGCAGCACGCCGTCCTTGTGCGGCAGCGCGCCGCCGGACAGCCCCGTGCCGGAACCGCGCGCCACCACCGGAATGTGGGCTTCGTGGCAGTAGCGCAGCACCGCCTGCACTTCGGCTTCGGTGCGCGGCAACGCCACCACGTAAGGGAGCTGGCGGTAGGCGGACAGGCCGTCGGTTTCGAAGGGGCGCACATCTTCCGGATCCGTCAGCACGGAACCGGGCGGGAGCCAGCGGGACAGGGCGGAGGCGATTTCAGCCTGTGAGAGGGGCGCAGTCATGGAAGAACGGAAAACCGTTGCAAGTTGCAGTCAGTCAACCATTCTACCGAAAAAAAAGCCCAACAGGCGTTGGGCTCAGGCACTACGGGAGGAAGTAACCTTTAAATCCAGGTACAGCTTCCATAGTACGCCGATCACGATAATCCATGAGTTAAGTTTGTTATCCCTTCCATAATGGATTGGATATCTACCGAACTGCCCGACACCGCCACCCGCTTTTGCCGGCTGCCCGCCCCCGCGCGCAGCACCACCTGGCGCACGGGCACGCCGAAGGTGTCCGCCAGGAAGCGCAGCAGGGCTTCGTTGGCCTGGCCGTCCACGGGCGGGGCGGCCAGCCTCAATTTAAGGGCATCGCCATGCAGTCCGGCCCAGCCGGTGCGCTTGGCGCCCGGCTGCACGTGGAGCTGCAGCACCAGGGTGCCGTCGGCTTCCCGGTGCCAGGGCGCGTTCAATCGGGTTTTTTAGGCAGTCCGCCCAGCAGTGCCGGGACTTCGCGCGGCTTTTTGCCGAGACTGGCCAGCGGCGGGCGGCTGAAATGGGAACGGGACAGGCTGGCGCGTTCGGGTTCGGGCTCGCGCCGCACCTTGGGTTCGGCCGGCACTTCCTCCTCCGCTTCGGCGCGCGGGGCGCGCTCCGCACGGGGAGCACGTTCCGGTCGGGCGGCGCGCTCGGGCCGGGGCGCGCGTTCGGGACGGGGCGCACGGGGGGCAGCCCCTCCTTCCGGTCGGGCGCTGTCGAAGCCTTCCACCACCACGCGTTCGAGTTTCTGCTTGGTGAGCTTTTCGATGTCGGCCAGTTCCCGCAGCTCGTCATCGCCCACCAGGGAAATGGCGTTGCCCGGGCTGCCGGCGCGGCCGGTGCGGCCGATGCGGTGTACGTAGTCTTCCGGCACGTGGGGCAGTTCGTAGTTCACCACAAAGGGCATCTGGTCCACGTCCAGCCCGCGCGCCGCAATGTCCGTGGCCACCAGGATGTTGACTTTTCCGGCCTTGAAATCATCCAGGCTTTGGGTGCGGTGGGACTGGGTCTTGTCGCTGTGGATGGCGGCGGCGTTGATGCCGTCACGCTCCAGCTGGCCGCACAGGCGGTTGGCGCCGTGCTTGGTGCGGCAAAACACGATGGCCTGGGGAATGGGCAGCGTGCGGATGAGGTGCGTGAGCAGTTCGCGCTTGCGGTCCTTGTGCACGGGGTAGATGACCTGGCGCACCAGTTCCGAGGTGGCGTTGCGGCGGGCCACCTCGATGGTGACCGGTTCGTGCAGGATACCGGAAGACAATTTCTTGATATCGTCGGAGAACGTCGCCGAAAACAGCAGGTTTTGGCGCTTTTTAGGCAGCAACGCCACGATGCGGCGGATGTCCGGGATGAAGCCCATGTCCAGCATGCGGTCGGCCTCGTCCAGCACCAGGATTTCCACCTGGGACAGGTTGATGGTGCGCTGCTGCACGTGGTCCAGCAGCCGCCCGGGGGTGGCCACCACGATTTCCACGCCGCCCTGCAGCGCCTTGATCTGCGGGTCCATGTTCACGCCGCCGTAAATGACGGTGGAACGCAGGGGAATGTACTTGCTGTAGGTCTTGACGCTCGCTTCCACCTGGGCCGCGAGTTCACGCGTGGGGGTGAGCACCAGGCAGCGGATGGGGTGCTTGGCGGGCGAGACGCTGGTGCTGGCCAAGGGCTGCAGGCGGTGCAGGATGGGGAGCGTGAAGCCTGCGGTCTTGCCGGTACCCGTCTGGGCGGCGGCCTGCACGTCCTGCCCCGCCAGTACCACGGGAATGGCCTGGGCCTGGATGGGGGTGGGTTCGGTATAGCCTTCTTCTGTGACGGCGCGCAGCAGCTCGGGCGAAAGCCCAAGGGATTCGAAACTCATGAAGTCACTCCTGATCGGCCTGCCAGCACGCCATGCATGCTGTCCCGGTCCAGGCGATGACAATTTACGGTTGAGGAAAGATCCAAAAAAGACGCTGACCGGACTGCGTTGAAGTTACAACCGCCATTGTACACGAAGATTCAATGGCTTCCCGTGACTTTCCCGGCCCCCTGCCCCATAATGAACTCTTGGCCCTTTGCCGGGTCAGAAACTGCAACGAACCGGGGGCGACCTGGTTTCGACGTGGGTTGCAAAGCAGTGTAGGGCATACCGAGGACCAGTGACCTCGTAAATCCATCTGGAAACCTTATAGTTGCCAACGACGACAACTACGCCCTGGCC
>JAJZPY010000106.1 GCA_021811005.1 Pseudomonadota bacterium | reverse complement strand
GACCGTCGTTGCGGCGCTGGCATTCATGCTGTTGTGAAGCAGGGATGACCGGCCGTGCCGGGACTCCCTACAGCAAGGCCCCGGATGCTGGCTTCAAGCCAGATGTTCCAGAACCTCGCTGCAGGGAAGCCGCGGCATCGGGTTACCGCAATGATTGCAGGTAGGTTGCCACCTGATGCCTTTCGGCATCGGACAGGTTGTGGGAAATGGCGTCCATGGCTACCCCATGGGGCCTTTCCAGCGCTTCAGAGTGGGTTTCCCGACCCGCATCCGAGTTGAAGACCAGCAATTGTTTGTAGAGATAATCCGCATGCTGTCCGGCCAGACGCGGAATCGGCCCGTTGCCTTCGGCAGAGGGGCCGTGACAGGTCGCGCAGGCGGGCACCCCTTGCGTGGGCTTCCCTTCCGCAAAGATTTTCTGGCCGCTGGCCACCTGGGCGGGATCGCTGTGACCGGGGTTGGGGCGCGGTTTCTGTTGCGCGTAAAACTCGGCCAGCTGCTTCATCTGGGCCGGGGTCAGTGTTGCGGCAAGGCCCCACATCATGTCTTTCGCGGCAGGATCGGTCCGGCTGTGATCGCGAAATTCCTGAAGTTCCGTTTCCAGATAGACCGCCTGTTGCCCGGCCAGATTGGGATAGCTCGGGTTGATCGAAGTGCCGTTGTCCTGGCCGGCCACGCCGCCATGACAGGAGGCGCACACCTGTTGTGCCAGTGTGGATCCGGATACCTGAGGATTGGCCAGGTTCCTGCTTCGTTCGATGTTGGAACAGGCGCCTACCGCAAGGGCCAGGGTGGTCAAAACAAAGATTTTTGAAAAGGATTTCATGTGCGTTCCCCCACTCAGTAAATGAAGCTGGCGTACAGCATGGACGTGTTGAAGTCATGCGGGCTCAGAGTCTGCCCCGGGATGGTTCCGGTCGCGCCTGCCATTTGGGTGTAGAAAATGTACTGGTAGCCCAGGCGAACGTTTTGCCACGGAGTCCAGAAGATTTCCGGAGTCCAGGATTTCCAGTCAGGGCTTCCGGCTGCCGTGTTGGTGGAGTAGAGGGTGGCATCGTTGCTGCCGGACGCGGCGCGGTAAATGAGCATGGCGCCGTATTTGGCCCGATAGACGTAGGAAACGTCGAGATAGGTTTCGTTCAGGATGTTGCTGGCGTTCGAGACGGTGCTGCCCACCTGGTCCGCGGCATAACTGGCGTTTTCATGCAGGTAGCGGGCATGGGCGGAAAAATAATGCGGCGCCAGGTTGTACTGGTACTGCCCGTCAATGCCGGCATCCCGGAACGTGTTGACCGTCCCGCCCCAATCCGAGACGCCGCCGGAAGCCGCCGTGGGATTATGGGCATAGGTCACCATGCCATGCAGCCCCAGTTCAAAGCTGTGCGGTCCGACGTCTTTGGTGTAAGCCAGCCGGTAGTAAGGCGATGGATCGACCAGGGTTCCCCCCGTATTGCCGGCAGTGAAATACGTGGTGGTGGGACCGTGAGTCACCGATTTGTAAACGCCCACTTCGCCGTACCAGGTGTTGTTCTTGTACACATAGGCGCCGGCTCCCATGGCGTCTCCTGGCGCGTAGTTGTCCAGGTAAGGGGTCTGCACCGGGGCGGTGCCGCCATTGAAGAATCCCATGAAATTGCCGGACCAGTTGGCCGTGCTGTTCCAAACGTCCGAAACGGTCGGATGGTTATTGACGTAGACGCCGTAGATCAGGTCGCTGTCTGGCTTGGTCACATGATCGGCGTAACGGATTTCTGAATTGTCGATGGCCGAATTGAAGGCGCCGCCTGCGTTGGCTCCCGTCCATTGCAGAAAGGCCCCGACGTTGTCGGTGATTTTTCCGCCGGCAAAGAGGCTGACGGCCTGCACGTTCAGGGAGGACGTGGGGGCAGCGCCACTGCCATTGGGCACGTTGGTGTAGAACTGCTTGGCGCCCTGCAGCCAGATGCTCACGGGCGGGGCATCTTTTTGCACTTCAAGATCAGTCAGGTTGGGCCGGTTTCCCAGGGTATAGCCGGTCAGTTTGAAAAAGCGCCCGTAGGCGGTAAGTTGGGGATACATGCCTCCCAAATGGCAGGAGACGCAGGCCTGTCCCGTTTGGCGGGCATAAAGGGGAACGGCCTGGGAATTGTGGGCAAGCGTGAGCGACAACGCGCCTGCCATGAACAGCAACGCATGTTTTCCTCTGGACATTTCATCCGACTCCTTAGAGTTAGTCATTGAAATAAAGCTTTTACTGAATGCAGAAATCCCTGTGCAGGCTGGTTTTATAAAAATCCACCTGGCAATCTAACGAGCAGGGAAAAATCGCGTTTTGATTCGGATCAATATGCGGTGAATGACCGGCGACAACAGGTCTCCTGTTGCATAATGAGTACAGTGATCTGCCGGCACTCACGGCGTTGGCGGGGCTCTGTATGGCGTTCGGCGAGGGCGCTGACCGATTCTGGAGACGTTCTAAAACTTGTTGCGAGGTGTTCTCATGACCCGTTTTGAAACAAAAGTCACGATCCGTGAAACCCACCTCGATTTTTTCGGGCACGTGAACAACGCCACGTACATGGAGCTGTTCGAAGAAGCCCGCTGGGACCTGATCACCAAAAACGGGTACGGCATCCCCCAGATCCTGGAGTACAAGAAAGGCCCTGTCGTACTGGACTGTCACATCCGTTTTGTGAAGGAACTGAAAGCACGCGATGAAATCACCATCACGGTGGAACACGACCTCACGCCCACCAAGCCCAACCAGAAAGTGTTCAAGTTGCGCCAGCTGATGATCAACGCCAAAGGGGAAATCGCCTGCGAAGCGGTGTACACCTATGGGTTGTTCGACATGCAGGCACGCCGTCTGGTGGAGCCCACCCCGGAGTGGAGACGGGCGGTGGGGGAGTAGCAATCCGGACTCATGGTGCGATGGGCGATGCCCCCCCGGTTTCTGTGCGACGAAATGCTGGGGCACCTTTGCCTGTACTTGCGGGCGGCAGGCTACGATACGCTGCTGGCTGAACGGGGAACGCCTGATGCGGCGCTGCTGCGGCAAAGCCACAACGAAGAGCGAATATTCCTGAGCCAGGATGCCCGGATTGCCGAGCACAAGGCCGCGGAGGGCATCGCGTTCATTTTGCCTCACGTTTCCCTGAACCAGCTTGCCGGCCTGGTGGGCAAGCGGTTCCGGCTTGACTGGATGACGCGCGCGTTCACCCGATGCCTGGTGGACAACACCCGGCTGGTTGCGGCAGATGAGACGGCGCGTCTCAGGGCGCCGAAAGACGTGCTGCGGTCCGGGGAGCCACTCCTTTCGTGTCCGGTCTGCGGGCGGGTCTACTGGCGGGGCTCACACTACCGGCGCATGAGCGAGCGACTGCACGCCTGGCAGGCGGAATTCAGGGTTTCCTGAAGAGTTCGTCGAGCGGGTTTTTCCCGGAAGGGGGCTGGGCACTCACGCGTCGCGAGGCATAGTCCTCTTCAATCTGGTCACGATAGAAGCTCCAGGGCGAAGACGACTGTCGAAAGCGACGCCAGAGTTCTTCGCTGATGCCGTTGTATTCAAGGGTCACGCCGTTTTCCAGATCCACTTGCAGCGTGCGGGTACGGCTGTCATAGCCGATGGCGCGCAGGTTTCCTGAATGAACGGTCATCCTTTCCATCCGGATTCACCCTTCCTCGGCCGCTGCTGCCCGGCCTGATAGATGGCGACAGAAATGCCTTCAGATTAGCACAGTGCCATCCGCGAGCGTGGCCATCAGGAGCAGCAATTCCCGGCGGCGGACATTGAAAGCTGCGGCGGTCATCTCTCGAAATCGACTCTAGCCTGCATTTTCTTGATTCCCATGGGGAAACTTTTTGTAAAAATTATCCCATGCCGCTTTGACGAAGGTAGCATGAGATCGATGAAACTAAAATGACCGGCTGGATTCATGACTGACCATTCGAACGTGCCTTTCCCGCTCCGCCGCCAATTTCTTGCGCTGGGCGGCAGCCTTGTTGCCGCTTCCTGGTTGCCGGCCTACGCCCAGGCTGCCAGCCAAACCCGGCGCTTTCCGCAAAATTTCCTGTGGGGGGCAGCCACGGCAGGACACCAGGTGGAAGGGAACAACGTCAGCAGTGATTCCTGGCTGCTGGAGAACATCAAGCCCACACTGTTCGATGAGCCTTCGGGAGATGCCTGCAACCACTATCACCTGTTCTCCCAGGACATTGCCATGCTGGCCGACCTGGGGCTGAACACCTTTCGCTTTTCAGTGGAATGGGCGCGCGTGGAACCGGAGGACGGGCTGTTTTCCAACGCCGAACTGGACCACTACCGTGCCGTGCTGGACATCTGCCGGCAGCATGGGGTCCATTCCATGGTCACGTTCAACCATTTCACGGTGCCGCGCTGGTTTGCCGGACGCGGCGGGTGGGAGCATCCGGATGCGCCGCTGGTCTTCGGACGCTATTGCGAAAAAGTGGCACGCGCCCTCGGAGATCGTATGACGATGGCCACCACGCTCAACGAGCCCAACCTGACCAAGCTCCTGTTCGGCATACCTGGCCTGCACGGCTCTCGCCTGGGAACGCCGCTCGACTATGAAATTATCCGGAAGGCCGGTCAGATGACGGGCACGGGGCAATTTTCCTCCTGGATATTTGGCGACTTTGAGCACATCCACAACGGCTTGATGGAAGCACATAAGAAAGGGTACGAGGCCATAAAGTCCGTCTTGCCAGGGCTGCCCACGGGCGTTTCCATCGCCATGACGGATGACCAGGCCGTCAGCCCCGCTGCGATTCCGATGCGGGATCGCAAACGAAAGCTGGCCTACGAACCGTGGTTCACGCTGGCGAACAGCCATGCGGACTTTCTCGGTGTCCAGGCTTATTCCCGCTCGCGCATAGGGCCTGACGGAATGCTGCCTCCTGAACCGGGCATGCCTCTGACTGACATGGGGTACGAGTTTTACCCGGAAGCCCTGGAGGCAGTCATCCGTTACGCCCACGACCACCTCAAACGGCCCATCTATGTGACCGAAAACGGCGTGGCCACGACGGACGACACCCGGCGGGTGGAATACATCCGGCGCGCCGTGGGCGGGGTGGCACGCTGTCTGCAGGACGGGATCGACGTGCGAGGCTACATCCACTGGTCGCTGCTGGATAACTTTGAATGGCTGGAGGGCTATCGTCCCCGGTTTGGACTGGTTTCCGTAAACCACACCACCTTCGAGCGTCATATAAAACCCAGTGCCACCTATCTGGGGACGCTTGCCAAAGCCAACGCGATTTGAAGGCAGGCCAATATGTCAAAGCCCGCGCAGCGATCCCCGCCTTTGCTTCTCCTGGTGGTCACGCTTTTTTTCAGCTGGGGGCTTGCGACCGTCCTGATTGACACGCTGGTGCCCAAGCTGAGAAGCCTGTTCTCGCTGAGCTATGCCGAGGTTCTGCTCACGCAGTTCAGTTTCTTCATCAGCTACCTGCTGTTCTCCATTCCGGCCAGCCGCCTGCTCGCCCGCATCGGATACATGAACAGCATCGTGACCGGCCTTGTGGTCACGGTATGCGGTTGTCTGCTGTTCGCACCTGCCGCTGCCTTGGGGCTTTTTTACGGGTTCCTGTGCGCGCTTTTCGTGATGGCCGCCGGCATCACGCTGCTGCAGGTGAGCGCCAATCCGCTCATCGCCCAGCTCGGACATCCTGACCGGGCTCCCAGCCGCCTGAACCTTGCACAGGCGTTCAATTCCCTCGGCACCACCGTTGGCCCCCTGATTGGCGCCGCCATGATCCTGCGCCACCACGAAGCGACGAACGCTGCTGACCTGTCCGCTGTTCAATGGCCGTTTCTGGGAATCGCCGCCATGCTGACATTGCTGGCAGCCGTTTTCTGGCTCCAGCGTCATTCCCCGCACTTGCCGGAGGCTGCTCCCGAAGCAGCATTTGCGGGCTGGGGCTTGCTCAGGAAGCCGCGGGTTGCCTTGGGAGTTCTGGCGATATTCGTTTATGTGGGGGCCGAGGTGTCCATTGGCAGCCTGATGATCAGCGAGCTCATGCAGCCCACCACCCTGGGGCTCGCCGCTCCGGAGGCCGGTGACCTGGTCAGCCTGTACTGGGGCGGCGCCATGCTGGGACGGTTTGCCGGTTCGGCCGCCTTGATTTTTTTTCCTGCCGGTCGGGTGTTGCTGACCTTTGCAGTAACCGCCTTTTCCTTGGTCACCACTTCTTCGCTGACCCACGGCATGCTGGCCGCAGGCACGCTTCTGGCCGTGGGTCTGTTCAATTCGATCATGTTTCCGACCATTTTTTCCCTGACGCTGGAAGGTCTGGGCGAAGACACGCCGGCCGGCTCTGGTCTGCTGTGCATGGCCATTGTGGGAGGTGCGGTTATTCCACCACTGACGGGCCTGGTGGCCGACCGGTTTTCACTGGCCACTGCTTTGGGGGTTCCGGCATGCTGCTACGTGCTGGTCGCCGTTTTTGCACTGCTCGAAAGGCGTTTCGCTGCGTAGTTTCTGGATGTGATTGGTGGGCGATACTGGGATCGAACCAGTGACCCCTGCCGTGTGAAGGCAGTGCTCTACCGCTGAGCTAACCGCCCAATGCATTCGAGAAAGGCCAGCATTATACCGCACTATTTCTTCTTTTTGGCAGCCTCATCCAGGCTGTGCAGGAACGCGAGCTTCTCCCCGATCT
>JAJZPY010000105.1 GCA_021811005.1 Pseudomonadota bacterium | reverse complement strand
GGATTTTTTACCAGTTTTTTCCGGCCTCCGAGAAAAAACTGTCTTTGGTCGTCCCTATGTAGGTCATTTTCCTACGAGCGAATCGGGTTTTTCCCTGTTTTCTTTTATCGCCCCCCTTTGCACAATGCGTCTTAACAACAAGTGGTTTTGAACACTCAAGGGGGTCCTGCCGTGAATTCCACACAACTACATGAAGAAATAAAAGAAACCAATCTGTCCTACCTGATGCTGGCACAGAACATGATCCATCAGGACATGGCCGCGGCCATTTTCCGGCTGGGCATCAGCGAAGAAATGGCGGAACTGATCGCCAACCTGACACCGGCACAAGTCATCAAAATGGCCGCATCCAACATGCTGGTCTGCCGTTTCCGGTTCGACGAGAACCTCCTGCTCAACCTGATCACCGATTACACCAAGGACCGTCTGATGGCCCAGCCCCATGCCGCCATTCTCATGTCGGGTCAGCCAGCCGCCCAACTTTGCATCTGACGACGGTTCGGCCGTGAAGGCGACCCCCGCCAAAAAAAGCGTGATTGCTGAGGCGCAACAAATCCGTTGCGCCGTGGAAATGATCGAACTGGGTGCCCGGCTTCAGTTGCTTCAGGAAGAGACATCGCTCAGCCGGGAACGCCTGCTCAAGCTGTTCAAGGAAGTGAGCGGAAAATCGCCTTCCAAAGGCATGCTTCCTTACTCCACCGACTGGTTCATGACCTGGCAACCCAATATCCACTCGTCCCTGTTTCTGGGCATCTATCAGTTTCTGGAAAAAAACGCCCCCCTGCCCCGCCTCGAGCGGCTCATAAAAAGCTATCGGCTCTACCTCGAACAGATTGCCGTCAGCCGGGAAGAAGCCGTTTTGAGCATCACCCGTGCCTGGTTTTTGATCCGTTTCCTGGATGCCGGCATGTTGCAGTTCAAGCCTTGCACGGCCTGCGGCGGCCATTTTGTCATTCACGCCCAGGATCTCTACGACGAATTCGTCTGTGGCATCTGCCGTCCCCCCTCCCGCGCCGGGAAGACCCGCAAGACCAGTTTGGCCCAAGCCGCCCTCGATCTCTGAAATCCGTTTAAAGTTTCCCTTTTTTTCGTCGTTAATATCCCCGAGGGGCCCGGAATGGGTCCGGTTTTGTGTTTGAATAGCGGTTTTTCAATTTCATAAATTTCGCGGGGGCTGGCCATGCTGGTCATTGTTGGATATCTGGTCGTCGTCGGCGGCGTTTTCGGCGGATTTGCCCTGACCGGCGCCCACCTGGGCGCGCTTTTCCAGCCCCTGGAACTCCTGATGATCGGCGGCGGAGCGCTCGGCGCCTTTTTTGTCGGCAACTCGCCCAAAGCGGTCAAGGTCACGCTCAAGGCCATCCCGACCGTCATCAAGGGATCGAAATACACCAAGACCAGCTACATGGAACTCATGGCGCTGCTCTACGAACTCCTGGGAAAAATGCGCAAGGAAGGCCTGATGTCCATTGAAGGAGACGTGGAACGCCCGGCCGAAAGCCCCATTTTCTCCAAATATCCCAAAATCACAGCTGATCACCATGTGGTTGAATTCATGACGGATTATCTGCGCATCATGGTCAGCGGCAACCTCAACGCCATGGAAATCGAAAACCTGATGGATGTGGAAATCGAGACCCACCACCATGAATCGCTCATCCCGGCCCACGTGCTCACCAAGGTTGGGGAGGGCCTGCCAGCCTTCGGGATCGTGGCGGCAGTCATGGGGGTGGTGCATACCATGGAATCTGTCGGTGCCCCGCCAGCCGAACTGGGCATCATGATTGCACACGCCCTCGTGGGCACTTTCCTCGGGATCCTGCTGGCCTACGGCTTTGTTGGTCCGCTGGGCAGTCTGCTGGAGCAGAAAGCCGAGGAATCCTCAAAAATGTTCCAGACCATCAAAGTCACCCTGCTGGCCAGCCTGAATGGCTACGCACCGGCCATGGCGGTCGAGTTTGGGCGCAAGGCGCTCAATTCGACGGAGCGCCCGGGTTTCAGCGAGCTGGAAGAACACGTCAAACAAAAACGCTGAGCCGTTCCTGAGGATACGCAGTCATGGCCAATGACGATAAAAGACCCATCGTCATCAAGCGCATCAAAAAAATCGTGGGCGGCCACCATGGCGGCGCCTGGAAGATCGCGTACGCCGACTTCGTGACGGCCATGATGGCATTCTTTCTCCTGATGTGGTTGCTGGGATCAACCACGAAAGGCGACCTGCAGGGCATCGAAGATTACTTTAAAACACCTCTCAAAGTGGCCCTGGCCGGGGGTTCTGGCAGCGGCGACAGTTCCAGCGTCATCAAGGGGGGCGGCAAGGATTTGACCCGGAGCGAAGGCCAGGTCAAGCGGGGGGACCTGCCCACGGAAAAACGGATCATCAGCCTGAAGGCAGCCGAAGAGGAATTCCAGCGGCGGGAACGCGAAAAGGAACTGAACAAGCTCAAGGCACTCAAGGCCAATATCGAAAAAGCCATCGACTCGAGCGACAAGTTGTCCAAATTCAAGAACCAGATCCTGCTCGACATCACCAGCGAAGGGCTGCGGATTCAGATTGTTGACGAGAAAAACAGGGCCATGTTCCGCCTCGGCAGTTCCCAGCTTGAACCCTACACCCGGGACATCCTTCACGAAATCGGCAAAATGCTGAACGAGGTGCCCAACCGGATCAGTTTGTCGGGGCATACCGATGCCCATTCGTACGCCGGCGGCAAGCTGGGTTACAACAACTGGGACCTGTCGGCGGACCGGGCCAACGCATCTCGCCGCGAACTGATTGCGGGGGGCATGGATCCCGGCAAGGTGGCGCGCGTGGTGGGGTTGTCTTCCGCCGTGCTGCTCAATAAAGACGACCCCTACGACCCGGTCAACCGGCGCATCAGCATCATTGTCATGAACAAGCAGGCCGAAGAATCTGCCCGGCACGATGGGGGAACCCTCGAAGTGGAAAACCCGGCTGCCCAAGCTGCTCCGACGCCCGGCACGGAGCAGCCTGAAAACCCCGCACCGACGACAACCCCCTCTCCGCCACCGGCGGCTCCCTCCCGTTAAAGTTTCTGCCCGGCAGGCCGAAACAGTCATACGGCTGCGAAATCAATAACAGGAAAAAGCAAGGCGAAGAAGCATGAAGCAGGGAGCCCAGGGCGCATGAAAACGTGGTGGAACAGCTTGTCGCTGAAAAGCAAGCTGCAAATTCCCATTCAGATGATCATTCTGGTCATGCTGGTCATTGCCCAGCGACTGGTGTTCAGCCAGTTCGAACAGCGCACCCTGGAAGAAGCCCGTAAAAAAGCCGTTGTCTCTTCCGATGGCGTGATCAACGGCCTGAACATCATGATGGAAACCGGGGTGATCAGCGACAAGGAAAACCGCAAGCTGTTCATCACCAAAATGGGGGCGTCCTCCCAGGTCACCGAGTTGCGCGTCATCCGCAACCAGCAGGTCACGGACCAGTTCGGGCCGGGCATGCCCGAAGAGGCTGCCCGGGATGCCATGGATCATGCCGCCCTCGACACAGCCACCATCCAGACCGCTTTGAATCTGGAGGGCGACAAGAAAAGCATGCGCGTGGTGGTGCCTTTCATCGTGACCACCAATTTTCGCGGGACCAACTGCCTGATTTGCCATCAGGTCAAGGAAGGCAGCGTCAATGGCGCAGCCAGCATCACGCTCGACCTGCAGGAAGAGTTCTCGCTCATCAAGCGTGCCAGCACGCTGCTTTGGGCCGCCCAATTGCTGCTGCAGGTGCTGCTGTATTTCATCATCGGCTGGATCATCAAGCGGGTCATTCGGCCCACGCAGGAACTCCAGCAAACCATGCACGCCATGCTGTCGGAACGGGATCTGACGCGGCGCGCCCCCGTTCACAGCGGCGATGAAATCGGTCAAACGGCCAAAGCATTCAACGCGTTTGCGGAAGGCTTTCAGCGTATCCTTGGCCAGTTGAAAGGGTATTCGGATCGCGTGTCCACTTCCGCCAGCGCGCTGGCGCAAAATGCCGGCCGCGTGGAAACCAGCACACACAAGCAAAGCGAGGAAGCGGCCCATGCGTCTGCGCTGGTCGAAACCATGAGCCAGAGCATCGCCTCGGTGGCTGAAAATGCGCAGGGCGTCGCCCGCTTGTCCCAGGAAAGCCGGGAGCGTGCCCTGCAGGGACAGCAAAGCCTGCATGAAATGATGCGGGAAATCGAGCAAGTGGAGTCCACCGTCAATGACATGGCCGGCTCCGTGGCGGATTTCGTCAAAAGCGCCCAGTCGATTACCAGCATGACCCAGCAGGTGAGGGACATTGCCGAGCAAACCAATCTGCTGGCGCTCAATGCAGCCATCGAAGCCGCCCGCGCGGGCGAACAGGGGCGGGGCTTCGCAGTGGTCGCCGACGAAGTCAGGAAACTTGCAGAAAAATCGGCAGTTTCCGCAGGTCAAATCGACGTGGTGACCCAGGAGTTGAGCGGAAAAAGTGAACAGGTGGACCGCAGCGTTCAAAGCGGCCTCGGTTCCCTGCAAAGCAGCCGCACGCACATGCAGGCGGTGGCCGATGTATTGTCCCAGTCAACGGATGCCGTGAACCGGGTGAGTCAGGGTGTGGATGAAATTTCCACTTCGGTCAACCAGCAGAAGGAAGCCAGCCGCGATATTGCCCGAAACCTGGAACAGATGGCCGCCATGGCTGAAGCCAACAGCACCACCATCAAGGACACGGTCCAGGCCGTCAAGGAAATGGAAGGATTGGCCGCCAGCCTCAGGGATGCGGGCGACCAATTCAAGGTATAGCGGAGTGCAAGGCCATGTCTGATTTGCTTTCAAAAGTCGATGCCAGAACCAAGCTTGCGGGAACCAACAAGCTTGAAATCCTCATGTTCACCCTGGGCCAGGATCAACGCACGGAACGCCGCGAAACATTCGGCATCAATGTGTTCAAAGTCAGGGAAGTCCTCCGGGTTCCCCCCATCACCCAGGCACCGGACATGCCGCCTGCGGTGGAGGGCATGGTCAGCTTGCGCGGCGTGCTGGTACCGATCATCGACCTTGCCAAGTACGCGGGCGTGGAAGTGGCGGCCCGCCCGGAAATCATGATCGTGACCGAATACAACGGCCACACCCAGGGTTTTCTGGTGGAATCCGTGGACACCATCCTGCGCCTGGACTGGTCCTCCATGAAAGTCCCTCCCGACATGATGAACGCCAATATGGGCGGCCTTGTAACCGCAGTGACCGAACTGCCGGACGGTCGCCTTGTCATGATGCTGGATGTGGAAAAAGTGCTGGCCGAAACGGCCCACGTGGGCGATGACGACATGATTTACAAGAACGTCCTGCCGCTGGGGCTGAGCAATCGGCGCGTGTTTTACGCGGACGATTCTTCCGTGGCACGCCGCCAGATCGAACGCACGCTGGAAGCCATGGAAGTCAAAGGCGTTTCTGCGGTCAATGGTCGGCAAGCCTGGCAGGAACTGCAGAAAATGGCCGATTATGCCGATTCTGCCCATGTTCCTCTCAAGGACCTGATCCAGGTCATCCTGACCGATGTGGAAATGCCTGAAATGGATGGCTACATGCTGACGCGCAGAATCAAGGAAGACAAGCGCTTTGCCACCATTCCGGTGGTGATGCACTCTTCCCTTTCGGGCAGCTCAAACCATCAGTTGGGGAAAGCCGTGGGCGTTGACGAATACGTCTCCAAATTTGAACCGAATCGCCTGGCCCAAACCCTGGCGCGACTTCTGAAGTAATCGGGGCCCATCATGAACAGCACCGAAAACGCCGCATTCAACCTGCAAATCCCCCAAGAGAGGGAAGGGACCGGACTGCTGGAAACGGTTGACGCCAGAACCAATCTGGCCGGTTCCAACAAAATGGAAATCCTGTTGTTCTCCCTGGGCACTCAGGAGCATTTCGGCATCAACGTATTCAAGGTCCGTGAAGTGACCAATGCCATGAAAGTCACGCGCACGCCCAACATGCCAGCCGGCGTGGCAGGCATCGTGAGCCTGCGCGGCCACATCATCCCGGTGTTGGATCTGTCCAATTACATGAACCTGGACAATGCGCGCGACTACGAACGCGCCACGATGATGGTCACGGAATACAGCCGCCACACACTGGGCTTTCTGGTGGAAGGCGTGAACCGGATCATCCGGGTGGATTGGGACAAGGTGCACGCCCCAGAAAATACCATGGCCGGCGGCGGCAACCTGATTACCGCGATCACCGAACTGCCCGGGGGTGACCTGGTTTCCATTCTGGATGTGGAACAGGTGCTGGCCAATGCTTTCGGGGAAGACGTGGTGGGCACGGTCTCCAAGATTGAAAGAGGCCATGAATTGTGCGTCTTTTTCGTGGATGACTCGTCCGTGGCACGCAAGACAATATCGGAGTTGCTGGACAAGATGGGCGTCAAGCACTTGCGCGCCAATAACGGCAGGGAAGCCTGGGAACGCCTGCAGGGGCTGGCGGACAGTGCCGCCCACAGCGGAACCCCGCTGCATGACCAGATCCAGGTCATTCTGGTGGATGCGGAAATGCCGGAAATGGACGGGTATGTACTCACCCAGCACATCAAGGCCGACCAGCGCTTTGACGGCATTCCCATCGTGATGCATTCGTCCCTGTCGTCCCAGGCCAATCGGGCCATGGGCAGCCGGGTTGGCGTGGACCACTATGTTGCCAAATTCGATGCGGCCATGCTGTCAG
>JAJZPY010000104.1 GCA_021811005.1 Pseudomonadota bacterium | reverse complement strand
TCCCGCGCATTTCCGCTCGCTTTGCCGCACCTATGCCGAAGCCCAGGTGGCACGGCAGAAGGCCGACTTCATCCGCCTGGGCGTGATGGCGGACTGGGACCGTCCCTATCTCACCATGGATTTCCGGACGGAAGCCGACATCGTGCGCGCCCTGGCCGCCATCTGGAAAAAAGGCTATCTGGTGCCCGGCCAAAAGCCGGTCAACTGGTGCCTCGACTGCGGGTCGGCGCTGGCCGAGGCTGAAGTGGAATACGAGGACCGGCAGTCCACGGCCATCGATGTCGCGTTCCCCGTCACCGATCGCCCCAAGCTCGAGCAGCTTTTCGGTGTTGCCCTGGGAGACCGGCCTGCCTTTGCGGTGATCTGGACCACCACGCCCTGGACCCTGCCCGCCAACCGGGCGGTGAGCGTCCACCCTGATCTGGATTACGTGCTGGCGCAAACGGAAAAAGGCTGGCTGCTGCTGCTCGCCGACCTGGCCGATGCCTGCCTCGCCCGCTATGGCCTTTCCGCTTTGTCCAAGGCAGGACCCGTGCAAGGTTCCCGGCTTGAACACCTGGCGCTGCGCCACCCCCTGCTGGACCGCGCAAGCCCCGTCATTTGCGGCGAGCACGTCACGGTCGAAACCGGCACCGGGCTGGTGCATACGGCGCCCGCCCACGGTGTCGAAGATTACGTCGTCGGTCAACGCTACCGTCTGCCGGTGGACAATCCAGTGGACGATGCCGGCAAGTTTCTCCCCGCCGTGCCGCTCGTCGGAGGCCTTGGCGTGTGGGCAGCCAACCCGGTGCTCGTTGAGGCCCTGAAGTCCGCGGGCATGCTGCTGGCCGCAGCGCCACTCACACACAGCTACCCCCATTGCTGGCGCCACAAGTCCCCCATCATTTTCCGGGCCACGCCCCAATGGTTCATTGCCATGGACACGGCACCGGGCCAGACACCCTCGCTGCGGAATGAGGCCCGCCAGGCCGTTGCAGACACCCACTTCTTCCCGTCCTGGGGTCGTGCGCGCCTGTCGGCCATGATCGAGAACCGGCCGGACTGGTGCGTGTCGCGCCAGCGATCCTGGGGCGTGCCGATCCCGTTTTTTGTCCATCGCACCACAGGCGAGTTGCATCCGGAGACCGGAGACCTGTCCGAACGGATCGCCCGGAAGATCGAACAGCAAGGCATCGAAGCCTGGTTCCAGCTGGACCCTGTGGAACTGCTCGGAGAAGAGGCTGCGAATTACCGCAAGCTCACCGACACGCTTGACGTCTGGTTTGATTCAGGAACGACCCATGCGTCCGTGCTGCGCCGCCGCCCGGAACTCGGGCACCCGGCCGACCTCTACCTGGAAGGTTCGGACCAGCACCGCGGCTGGTTCCAGTCCTCGCTGCTGACCGGCTGTGCGCTGGACGGTCGCGCACCCTACCGCTCCCTGCTGACCCATGGCTTCGTGGTGGACGGTCAAGGCCGGAAAATGAGCAAATCCCTGGGGAACGTCATCCTGCCGCAAAAAGTGATGGATACCCTGGGCGCCGACAACCTGCGGCTGTGGGTCGCCAGCACGGATTACTCGGGCGAGCTCAACCTCTCGGACGAAATCCTCAAGCGCGTGGTGGAAGCCTACCGGCGCATTCGCAACACGCTGCGATTCCTTCTGGCCAATCTGGCCGATTTCGATGCCGCACGCGATGTCCTTCCGCCCGACCAGTGGCTGGACATCGATCGATATGCGTTGCACCTGACCCGTTCGCTGCAGGAACAGGTGGCGGCCCATTACGAACAATACGAATTTCATCTGGTGGCCCAGAAGCTGCAGACGTTCTGTTCGGAAGACCTGGGAGGCTTCTACCTCGACATTCTCAAGGACCGCCTGTACACCACGGCTGCCGCGTCGCCGGCCCGTCGTGCTGCGCAAAACGCCCTCTGGCACATCACCCAGAGCCTGGTCCGGCTGATGGCGCCGATTCTCACCTTCACCAGCGAAGAAGTTTGGGCCACGCTCCACGGAACCACGCCCGACCAATCGGAGTCCATATTCCTGCAAACCTGGCATGAACTGCCCGCATGGCCGGCTGAAGCCGCGGACGCCAGCAACTGGTCCAGCCTGCGCGCGTTGCGCGGGCAGGTCCAGAAACAGCTGGAAACCCTGCGGGCCGCCGGCGTTCTCGGTTCGTCGCTGGCCGGCGAGGTCCGGTTGTACGCTTCCGGCAAGGCACTCGAGTGGCTGTCCCGATTCGGAGACGATTTGCGTTTTGTATTCATCACTTCAAAAGCCGAAGTCTGCGATAACGACCAGGTTCCGTTGCCGGCCGATGCAGTGGAAGCTTTGCTGGAACTCCCCGGCCACGCCGACCCCGTTGCGGTCGGCGTGGAAGTGGTGGCCAGCCCCCATTCCAAATGCGACCGCTGCTGGCATTACCGGCAGGATGTGGGTCGCAATGGTGCTTTCCCCGGACTCTGCGGCCGCTGCATCGCCAACCTGTCCGGCGAAGGCGAAACGCGTCGTCATGCGTAGCCTTTTGCGCTGGAGCCTGCTTGCTGTCATCGTGGCCTTGCTCGACCAGTTGAGCAAAGAGGCGGTCGTTTCCTGGATGGGTAGCCGGCACCTGGTTCGGGTCAACGACTTTTTCGACCTGGTGCTGGCGCACAACCAGGGCGCCGCTTTCAGCTTTCTGGCTGACGCCGGCGGTTGGCAGCGGAGCTTTTTCAGCGTCATCGCCTTGGCAGCCATCGTCTTCATCGGTATTCTGATCTTTCGCCACCCTTCCCAGCCGCGATTCTGCTTCGGCCTGACCCTGATCATGGGCGGAGCGCTGGGCAACCTGATCGACCGTATCCGCTGGGGCACAGTCACCGATTTCATCCAGTGGCATGTGGCCCAGCATTACTGGCCCGCCTTCAACCTGGCGGATTCAGCCATCACCCTGGGCGTGGTTGTGCTGTTGTGGGATGGCCTGAAGGCACGCAAATGACCGATTGGAACAAGCTCATCCAGGCAAAGATCGCCGTTGCCCAGCGGGAAATGAAACCCGGCAAGCCTCACCCCAATGAACGCATTCCGGCAGGGCAAACCGAGGTGCGCAATTTCCCCATCCTCGATCTCGGCATCCGCCCGCTGATCCCCCTGGAGCATTGGCGTTTGCGGGTGTTCGGCCAGGTGGAAAAGGAGCTTGACCTCAACTGGCCTGACTTCCTGGCTTTGCCACAAACCCTCTCCGTTTCCGATTTCCATTGCGTGACGCGCTGGTCCCAACTGGACATGGAATGGCATGGCGTGCTGGCGCGGGATCTTCTGCTTCTGGCCAGCCCCCAGCCTGCGGCACGCTTCGTCACGCTGCACGGCTACGATGATTACAGCACCAACCTGCCGCTCGAAGCACTGCTCGACGACGACGTCATCATTGCCCATCGCTGGTCCGGGCAGCCCATCCCGCGCGACCATGGCGGGCCCGTGCGCATCATCGTGCCCAAGCGTTATGCCTGGAAGGGAGCCAAATGGCTGAAAGCCATCGAACTCCACGAAAAGGATCGTCCGGGCTTCTGGGAAGTGCGCGGTTACCATAACGACGGAGACCCCTGGAAGGAACAGCGATTTGGCTGGCCCGGGCAAACCGGAGAGGAGGACTGATGGCCTCGCAAAAGATTCCCGTGCTGCTGGCGAACCCGCGTGGTTTCTGCGCGGGCGTGGACCGTGCCATCGAAATCGTGGAGCGTGCCCTTGAACGTTTCGGGCCTCCCATCTATGTGCGTCACGAAGTGGTTCACAACCGTTTTGTGGTGGACAATCTCAAGGCCAAGGGCGCGGTCTTCATCGAGGAACTCGGCGAGGCGCCCCTGGGAGCCACCGTCATTTTCAGCGCCCACGGCGTTTCACTCGCCGTACGCACTGAGGCAGAATCCCGCGGACTCAGGGTATTCGACGCCACCTGTCCGCTCGTCACCAAGGTCCATACCGAAGTTTCGCGACTGCACGCGGCAGGCCGGGAAATCATCATGATCGGGCATCGCGGACACCCGGAGGTGGAAGGAACGCTGGGGCAAGCGCCGGACCGCATCTACCTCGTGGAAACACCCGGCGATGTGGCGCAGCTTGCCATACAGAATCCGGAGGCCCTCTCCTACGTCACGCAGACCACCCTCTCCGTGGACGACGCACAGCGCGTCATAGAGGCTCTGCGCGCGCGGTTTCCGGCCATTCAAGGTCCACGCAAGGACGACATCTGCTACGCCACGCAAAATCGCCAGGACGCCGTCAAAGCCCTCACGGCACTTGCGGACCTGGTCATCGTGGTGGGCTCTCCCACCAGTTCCAATTCCAACCGCCTGCGCGAAGTGGCCACCCATCGCGGGATCGAAGCGTACATGGTGGACCGCGCGTCCGACGTTCGTCCGGAATGGCTGGCCGGGAAAACCCGGATCGGTGTCACGGCCGGCGCCTCGGCTCCCGAAGTGCTGGTTTCGGAAGTGATCGGGCGCCTCAGGGAGCTGGGCGCCGGAGACGTGGAGGAATTATCCGGTCATCCAGAAAATGTGGTCTTCCCTTTGCCCAAGGCCCTGGGATAATTGATATCGGCCGTCGATCCGGGCTATATTGAACGCCATGCGCTGAAATCAAACAGGGATTCGAGCCTCATCACCATGGACACCATGATTTCCGACCGCCCCTTCCTGGCCGAAATGCTGCGCCGGCATGACATCATTCCCACGCACCAGCGGCTGATCATTGCGCAGGTGCTGCTGGCGCGCCACCAACATGTTTCGGCGGACCAGCTGCTGGCCCTCGTCAACGAGCGACACGCAGAAGTTTCCAAGGCCACCATATACAACACGTTGAATTTGTTTGAAGAAAAAGGGCTTGTCCGGGGCGTCATCGTGGACCCGGTGCGGGTGTTTTATGACACCAACACGCTGCCCCACCACCATTTTTTCGATGAGGAAACCGGAACCCTGACGGACATCGAATCCGACAGCCTGTCCATCGACGGACTGCCGTCGCTTCCCGCAGGCATGGTCCAGGAACGGGTGGATATCGTCGTGCGCATCCGCCGCCAATACCAATAGCTTTCCGGACCCCTCCTTCACCACACCCAATGACGTCGCCTGTCCTCCTTGTCGGTGGCAGCGGATTTGTTGGCCGTTCCGTGACGGCACGCCTGATCGAGCACGGCCACACCGTCATCATTCCCACCCGTCGCCTGGTCCGGCCGGAACGCGTGGCCCGCATGCCCAAGGTGCAATGGATTCAGGGTTCCGTACACGATGCCCCGTTCCTGGCGGATTTATGCCGCTCTGTCGGACCCTCGGGCGCCGTCATCAATCTGGTGGGAATACTCCATGACCGGCCCGGGCAACCTTACGGGGAAAAATTCAAATCAGCCCATGTGGATCTCGTGCGCCTGCTTCTGGAAACCCTGCAGGCCTCGGGAATCCGCCGTTACATCCACATGAGCGCACTGGGTGCGGACCCCGAAGGGCCGTCCATGTACCAGCGCAGCAAAGGTGAAGGCGAGCGCCTGGTACGCGCCAGCCCCCTGGAATGGACCATTTTCAGGCCTTCCGTGATTTTCGGGGCGCGTGACAACTTCATCAACCTGTTTTCAAGGCTGGCGTCACGCCTGCCGTTGTTGCCGCTCGCAGGGGCCCGCGCAAAATTCCAGCCGGTCAGCGTGGAAAACGTGGCGGAAGCCATGGTGCGGGCACTCGAGATGCCTCACACCATCGGGCAGAGTTATGACCTGGCCGGCCCCAATGTCTGGATGCTGTCGGACCTGGTGCGTTTTGCCGCGCGACGCGCAGGCCACCCCCGGCTGGTTCTGCCCCTGCCGGCCTGGGCCGGAATGCTGCAGGCGCTCCTGTTCGAACTCCTGCCGGGTCAGCCGCTGATGTCCCGGGACAATCTCGCCTCCCTGCGGATCGACAACGTGCTCCCCCCTGGTTCTGACCAGGTGCTCGATACCGTTTTTGGAATTTTTCCCGAACCGCTCGAGAGCCTTGCCCGATGACGGCCTCCAGCCAGACCGGCGGCATTGCCCTGGTCACCGGTGCCGCCCGGCGTCTGGGCAAAAGCATGGCGCTCGCGCTGGCCGAAGCCGGATGGGACATCGCCATCCATTGTCACCGCTCGCGCGACGAAGCGTTCGAAACGGCGGCCGAAATCAAACGGCTGGGGCGTCGCACCGTAGTGCTTCAGGCGGACCTGTCCTCTACCGGGCAGACCGAAAAGCTCCTGCCGGAATGCACGGCCCGTCTGGGTCTTCCGCACTGTCTCGTCAACAATGCCTCGCTGTTTGAATTTGACGACGGCGACCGCTTTCAGGCGGAACTGTTGCAACGACACATGGCCGTCAATCTCGGCGCTCCGCTGCTGCTCGCACGCGAGCTTTTCCACGCCCATCGCAACGCTTTCCCTGACGGCCCCGGCCCCGCCCCTGGCGTCATCATCAACCTGCTGGACCAGAAGCTGATCAACCTGAATCCGGATTTCCTTTCCTACACGCTTTCCAAGGCGGCCCTGGAAACGGCCACCTACGCCCTGGCGCGCACCTACGCGCCCTGGCTGCGCGTGGTCGGATTGGCGCCCGGCATCACGTTGCCTTCCGGAACCCAGAGCGAAGCAGAGTTCGTGCGCGCCCACCACCAAACCCCGCTGGGTCATGCCTCCTTCCCGAAAGACATCGCACAGGCGGCCGTTTACCTGGCTTCTGCTTCCGCGGTCACGGGAACCACCCTGTACGTGGACGGCGGACAGCACCTGCAGCCCTCCCGCAGGGACATCATGTTCCAATCCTGACGCCGGCGCTTCATTGCGGTATAATTCCGGTTTTTCCGGGGCTGATGTAGCTCAGTTGGTAGAGCAACTGATTCGTAATCAGTAGGTCGGAGGTTCGACTCCTCTCATCAGCACCACGCATCCCATTCCCTGGCACCGATATCCCTAAAGTTTTTT
>JAJZPY010000103.1 GCA_021811005.1 Pseudomonadota bacterium | reverse complement strand
CAGGCCGGTTCCCAGCAGTGCAATTTTGTCGTTCATGAGCTGAATTATAATGGGGATCCCGAGAACAGCAGGAATGCCGGTTGCCATGGAACATAACCTTCGGTTGTTGCATGCCCACATCGATCGTCAGGCTGAAGCGTTGCGCGAGCAGCTGATTTCATGGCGGCGCGACCTGCACCGCCACCCCGAACTGTCCAACAGGGAGTTCCGTACCGCCTCCCTCGTAGCGCATCACCTCGGATCGCTCGGCCTCCGGGTTCAAACGGGGGTTGCCCACACGGGCGTGGTGGCCGTGCTGGAGGGTGCCCATCCGGGCCCTGTGATCGCCCTGCGCGCAGACATGGATGCCCTGCCGATCACCGAAGCGCTCGACCTGCCTTTTGCTTCTTCCGCAACGGCCGTGTACGAAGGGCGCGAAGTGGGCGTCATGCATGCCTGCGGACACGACTGCCACACGGCCATTCTCATGAGCGTGGCCCAGATCCTGACGGACTGCCGCGAGCAGCTGCATGGCACCGTCAAGTTCATCTTCCAGCCTGCCGAGGAAAGCCCTCCGCGTGGCGAAGAAGGCGGCGCAGAGCTCATGATCCAGCAAGGCGTGCTCGAAAACCCGGCACCGGAGGCCATATTTGGCCTGCATGTATTCGCGGGCATGGAGAGCGGCACCATCGGCTATCGCTGTGGCCCTGCCATGGCCAGTTCGGACACCTTGCGCATCTCCATCGTGGGCCGTCAGGCTCATGGCGGCATGCCCTGGCAAGGGGTCGATCCCATCGTCGTCGCCTCCCAGGTGGTGCTGGCCCTGCAGACCATTCCCAGCCGCCAGCTCGATGTCACGCACGAACCGGCCATCATCACGCTGGGCAGCATTCAGGGAGGCATTCGGGACAACATCATTCCCGAACAGGTGGAACTGGTGGGAACCGTGCGGGCCTTCGACGAAACCATGCGGGCGGACATCGCCCGCCGGGTCACGCGCACGGCCGAAAAAATTGCCGAAAGCGCCGGCGCGAAAGCCATCGTCCGTATCGAGAGGGGGTATTCGGTCACGGTCAACCACACGGCCTTGACGCAAGCCATGGTCCCCACGCTTGAGCGGGTTGCAGGCCCCGGTCAGGTGTTCGTGTCGCCCAAGCTCACGGGTGCCGAAGATTTTTCGAAATTCCAGGAGCGCATTCCCGGAATGTTCTTCTTTCTGGGCATCACCCCGCGCGGCACCCCGCGCGACCAGGTGGCGCCCAACCATTCAGCCCGCTTCGAGGTGGATGAAAGCGCGCTGCCTTTGGGTGTGCGTGCGCTCGCCCACCTGACGGTGGACTATTTTTCCGCCAGAAACAACCAGGTACCGATAATCGAATCGGGATTGAGCGAAAGGGATTCGATCCCTTCCTCCATCAGCCAGCGCGCCAGGTCGGGGTGATCCGACGGGCCCTGGCCGCAGATGCCCACGTATTTTCCGGCCCGCCGGCACGCGCTGATGGCCATGTGAAGCAGGGCTTTGACAGCCGGGTCGCGCTCATCGAAGGCTTGAGCCACCAGCCCCGAGTCTCGGTCCACGGCCAGCGTCATTTGCGTCAGGTCGTTAGAACCGATCGAAAACCCGTCGAAACGCTCGAGAAACTGGTCTGCCAAAATGGCGTTGGCGGGAATTTCGCACATCATGACGATGCGCAGCCCGTTCTCGCCGCGCCGCAACCCCAGTTCGCCCAGCAAGGCGAGGGTCTGATCGGCCTCCGCCAGGGTCCGCACGAAAGGCACCATGATCTCCACGTTGGTGAATCCCATGTCGTCCCGCACCCGCTTGAGCGCCTGGCATTCCAGCTCAAAACAATCCCTGAACGATGCGGCGATATAGCGGGCCGCTCCACGAAAGCCCAGCATGGGGTTTTCTTCCACGGGCTCGTACTGCTTGCCTCCCACCAGGTTGGTGTATTCATTGGACTTGAAGTCGGACAGCCGGACGATGACTTTCTTGGGCCAAAAAGCAGCGGCCAGGGTGGCAATGCCCTCCGCAAGCTTTTCCCGGTAAAACGTGGCCGGGTCTGCGTAACCGCGGGTTTTTTGCATCACGTCCCGTTGCAGTTCGGCTGGTAGCCGCGCATATTCCAGACAGGCTTTCGGGTGAATGCCGATCATCGCGCTGATGATGAATTCCAGGCGTGCCAGACCGACTCCCGCATTGGGCAGTCGCTGAAACGAAAAGGCCAGTTGCGGATTGCCCACGTTCATGCTGAGCTTGACCGGAATGGCCGGCATGCGCTCAAGCGCCACTGTGGTGACGTCGAACCCCAGGCGGCCGCGATAAATATGACCGGTTTCGCCTTCGGCGCAGGACACCGTGACGTCGGGCACCGCGCGCAATGTCTCGGTGGCATGCCCGCATCCGACGACGGCAGGGATTCCGAGTTCGCGCGCAATGATGGCCGCATGGCACGTCCGGCCGCCGCGATTGGTGACAATGGCCGAGGCACGCTTCATGATGGGTTCCCAGTTGGGGTCCGTCATGTCCGTGACGAGCACATCGCCGGGCCGGACCTCGTCCATCTGGGAAAGGTCGAACACGATGCGCACGGGACCTGCGCCGATCTTCTGGCCAATGGCACGCCCCGTCGCCAGCAAGTCGCCCTGCCCGCGCAAGACATACCGTTCCAGGCTGTCTGCCGACTTCCGCGAAGCCACGGTTTCAGGCCGTGCCTGCAGGACATAAAGCCGGCCGTCCAATCCGTCCCGAGCCCATTCCACGTCCATGGGACGTCCGTAATGGGTTTCGATGGTGACGGCATAACGGGCCAGTTCTTCGAGTTCCGCCTCGTTCAGGCAGAACCGCTGCCGATCGGCCGCCTCGGTTTCCACGGTCATGACCGTTTTGCCTGCGGCCGAATGGCCGCTATAGACCATGCGGGTGGCTTTCGACCCCAGATTGCGCATCAGCACCGCGGGACGCCCCTGGGACAAAGCCACCTTGCTCACGTAGTATTCGTCAGGGTTTACTGCCCCCTGCACCACGCTCTCTCCCAACCCCCAGCTGGCCGTAATGAAAACCACCTGATCGAAGCCGGATTCGGTGTCCACGGTAAACAGCACGCCGCTTGCCCCGAGATCGCTGCGCACCATGCGCTGGATACCTGCCGACAGGGCCACTTCGGAATGAATAAATCCCTGATGGACCCGATAAGCAATGGCCCGGTCGTTGTAGAGCGAAGCAAAAACGTGCTTGACGGCTTCGAACACCTGGTCGAGGCCCGCAATATTGAGAAAGGTTTCCTGTTGCCCGGCAAACGAGGCATCCGGCAAGTCTTCGGCCGTGGCCGAGGAGCGCACGGCCACGGAAGGGGGTTCGCCGTTTTCGCCCTGCAGCGCGGCGTACGCCGTTGCGACCTCGTGGCGCAGGCGGTCTGGCAAGGGCGCATCCAGAAGCCATTGACGGATCTGCGCACCCGCTCTTGCCAGGCTGGCAACATCGTCCACATCCAGCGCCGCCAGCGTTTTTTCGATGCGCTCCGTCAGGCCGTTCTGGGCCAGGAAATCCCGGTAGGCTTGGGCCGTGGTGGCAAATCCGTCCGGAACTCGGACCCCGGCCTGCCCAAGCTGGCTGATCATTTCGCCCAGCGAGGCGTTTTTACCCCCCACCGAATCCACGTCGGTCATGCGAAGATGCCGGAACCAGCGGACATATGCCTGTGCCATGGAGCCTCCTGACCTCTAAAAGTTATCTATTATAAGATATACGCTATGAATTTCATAACCTGTTGAAAATTTTACGGTTCCCCTTCATGAAAAGAAATGTTTTCTACGTTTCGGACCGCACCGGCATCACGGCTGAAATGCTCGGGCAAAGCCTGACTTCCCAGTTCGACGGGATGCAGTTCGAACGCCACACCCTGCCTTTCGTCGATTCCCTGGAACGCGCCCGGGATGCCGTGGCCACCATCAACCGCATAGCCCATGAGGAGGGCGGGAGGCCCATCGTGTTCTGCACGCTGGTGGACGATGCCATTCGCGATGAAGTGCGGAAGGCAGAAGCGCTGGTGCTGGACTTCTTTGAAGTATTCATCGCCCCGCTGGAAGTGGAATTGCGGAAAGCCTCATCGCACGCCATCGGAAAATCCCATGGCACCGGAGACTTGAGCCGCTATACGGAACGCATCAACGCCATCAATTTCAGCATGGCGCATGACGATGGCTTGGGGGCCAACGGTTTCGGCGAAGCAGAACTCATCCTGGTGGGCGTCTCGCGCTCCGGAAAGACCCCGACCAGCCTTTATCTTGCCCTGCAGTTTGGCATCAAGGCAGCCAACTACCCACTGGTGCCCGAAGACCTGGAAAAGCAGCGTCTGCCGGACGTGCTGCTGCCCTGGCGCAGCAAGTTATGGGGCTTGTCGATTCGTCCGGAGCGCCTGCACCAGATCCGGTCCGAACGGCGACCGGACAGCCGCTACGCTTCCCTTGCCAATTGCCGGCATGAAATCCAGGCAGCCGAAGCATTGATGCGCATGCAGGGCATTCCATTCCTCGACTCGACCAACACGTCCATCGAAGAACTGTCCACCACCATCCTGCACGAAACGACCCTGTCCAGGCACCGCTTCTGACGGGCGTCAGCGCCCCCGCGCTTGCTGTCGCACGCGCTCGAACAGCAGCACGGAACCGGCAACGGCGGCGTTGAGCGACTCCACGCCGGGGGCCATCGGGATGCAAGCCCGTTCGCGCAGCAACGCCTGAAGGGGTGGAGAAATGCCCGACCCTTCGTTGCCGATCACCAGCGCGATTGCCCCCCTCAAATCCAGTTCCCAGTAAGGACGCGCCTCCTGCATGAGCGCGCCCACCAAGCGCCCGGCATAGTGCGGTGCCCAATCGGCCAGCGAAACGTTTTCGTACACTTGCAGCTGGAAATGGGCGCCCTGCCCGGCCCGCAGCACGCGTGGCGCCCAAGCCAGGGTGCAGCCCTGGGACAGCAGGACGTGACGCATGCCAGCCGCCGCGGCGGAGCGCAGCAGCGTCCCCAGATTTCCCGGATCCTGGATGTTTTCCAGTACCAGACAGGATTCGCCCTGCAACTTGCCCGGCGGTTGCTGCGGAATGGGCACGATCGCGGCAATACCCACCGGTGCCGTGACGCTGGCACATTCGGCAAAAAGCGCATCCGTCAGGACGGATGCGGGCGGAATGAGCGGATGCGCCAGCAGGCGCGTTATTTCGGGATGAGACAGGCCGGTTTCACTGACAGCCACTGCGACGGGACGTCCCACGGCATGCAAGTAAGCACCCACCAGATGAACGCCATCCAGCACCGTCTGCGCTTCCTTGCGGCGATACCGCGCCGAATGCGCCAGTTGGGTCAGCGTCTTCACCAAGGGGTTGTCGCGGGAACGAATCACCTGCATGCGAATGCCTTTACCGGAGCAAAGGACCGGCGATGGTGCGGCGAAGGACCATGCTCGCGCAGCCGCTCCAGGTGGACTGGCGTGGGATAGCCTTTGTGCCGATCAAATTCGTATTGGGGAAACTCCCGGGCCAGATCGTCCATGACCCGGTCGCGCGCCGTTTTCGCCAGGATGGATGCCGCCGAAACGGTCGCAATGCGGGCATCGCCCTGTACCACGGCAATTCGCGGCATGGGCAGCAAAGGACAATGCGTGCCGTCGAAAACAGCCGCATCGGGCCGGAGTCCGAGTTGCTGCACTGCCCGCTGCATGGCCAGCAGGGTGGCCTGCAAGATGTTCATGCAGTCAATTTCCTCGACTGATGCAAAAGCCACCGCCCAGGCCGTTGCTTCTTTTTTGATGTGCATCTCCAGCTCGCTGCGCTGCAAGGCACTGAGCTTTTTGGAATCATCCAGCCCCGCGGGCACGCACGCAGGATCCAGGATCACCGCCGCAGCGCATACCGGGCCGGCAATCGGGCCGCGGCCCGCCTCATCCACGCCGCACAGCACGCCGCATGGCAAATCCAGCGGTTCGCCTGCGCGAACCAGCCGATCAGGCCGCATCCCGAAGCGCCTTGTCCACGCCTTGCAGTATGCCTTGATGGGAGTCGGCATGCAGCAAGCGGTGAAGACGCTCAAACGCCTGCACCATGGCCTCCCTTCGAATCGGATCATTCAGCAACTGCACCAGGTGTTCTGCCAGTGCTTGCGGTGTGGCCTGTTCCTGGATCAGTTCAGGCACCACCGGTTGATTGAGGATGATGTTGGGCAGGCCGACGAATCCGGAAACACCCCTGCGTCGCGCCAGCCAGGCTGTCAGCGCAGACAGCTTGTAGGTGATCACCATGGGGCATTTGAGCAATGCCGCTTCCAGGGTGGCTGTGCCGGAAGCCACGAGGGCGACGTCGGCAGCGGCCAGAACGTCATGCGCACGGCCTTCCACCAGCTGAATGACCGGAGCATCGGGCACGGAACGCAGCGCTTTGGCAAAGAGTTCCCGCGTTCGCGCATCGATCAGGGGTGCCACAAAACGCGCATGAGGCACACGTTGCGAAATCTGCGCCGCCGTGGCCACAAACAGCCGGGCGTGATATTCCAGCTCCGAAATGCGGCTGCCCGGCAACAGGGCCACCACCGGACCGTCGGGGGCCAGACCGAGGGTTTGCCGGGCCTTTTGGCGATCGACGTGCTGTGGAATTCGTTGCGCCAGCGGATGGCCGATGTCGGTAATGGTAATGCCGGCCTGCTCGAAAATCGGCTTCTCGAAAGGAAAAATGGAGAGAATGCCGTTCACCGATTCCCGGATGGCAGGCATCCGGTTGGCACGCCAGGCCCAAACGGTGGGCGCCACCATGTGCAGCGTGGGGATGCCCGCCTGCTTGAGATGCTTCTCAAGAGTCAGGTTGAAATCCGGTGCGTCGATGCCCACAAAAAGATCTGGCGGGTGGGCAAGAAAATGGCGGATCAGCTCTCGGCGTACCCGCAACAGGGCGGGCAGCGCCTTCAGGACCTCCACGTAACCGCGCACGGAAAGTTGCTCCATGGGGTAGAGGGAATGCGCACCCAAGGCCTGCATGATGATGAAGTAGAA
>JAJZPY010000102.1 GCA_021811005.1 Pseudomonadota bacterium | reverse complement strand
CTGGCCACCCGCTCCTGCGCTGCCAGCCGTTCCTTCTTGCGCAGGCTGCCGGTCATCCAGGCTGTCGCGATGCCGAGTGGCTGCAGGAGTGCTTCGATTTTCCGGAAATGCTGTTCCGCCAGGATTTCCGTCGGCGCCATGAGGGCGGCCTGATGGCCGGCATCGATGGCCTGCAGGCAGGCCAGGGCGGCCACCACGGTTTTGCCGCTGCCCACGTCGCCCTGCAGCAGGCGGTGCATGGGGTGGGGTTTGTCCAGGTCGGCGTCAATTTCACCAAGTACCCGCCTTTGCGCGGCGGTGAGCTGGAAAGACAGCAGTTCCAGCAGCCGTGCGCGACGCGTTGCGGGCGGGTGCAGGCGCGGGGCTTTTTGCGACAAGCGTTCCCGGTAATGAAGGCGCATGGAAATTTGCTGGGCCAGCAGTTCGTCAAACTTGAGCCGGTGCCATGCCGGGTGAGTGCGGCCATCGAGCTCGCTTTGCGAGGCGCCGGGCGTGGGATGGTGCAGCAGCGTCACGCAATCGCGAAAAGGCGGCAGGTGGAGACGTTGCCGCCATGATTGGGGCAGGGTGTCGGACAGGTCTTCGCGTTCGAGGGCTTGTTCGATGCAGCGCCGCAATGCGGTTTGCGACAATCCGGAGGTGGTGGGATAGACCGGGGTCAGCGTTTGCGGCAAAGGGTCGTCAGCGCGCCGGATGCGGTAGCGCGGATGAACCATTTCGGGGCCTGTGGGGCCCTGGCGCAGTTCCCCGAAAACGCGCAATCGGGTTCCGGGAGCGAATTGCCGAACCTGACTTCCGTAAAAATTCAGGAAGCGCAGGACCAGCAGGCCGCTGCTGTCGCGGACACGGGCGCGCAGGGTTTTCTTGGGGCGGAAGAGCAGTTCGCTGTCCACCACTTCCACATCCAGGCAGGCGGTCTGGCCATAGAAGAGGTCGCGCACCAGGGTGACGCGGGTTTCGTCTTCATAGCGCAGCGGCAGGTGCAACACGAGATCGAACGCGCTGCGCAGGCCCAGTTTTTGGAGGCGCCCTGCCGTGGCCGGCGCAATGTCCAGCTCCTCCAGGGATAGCACGTAAAAACCTCAGCGGTCGATCACCATGATGCCGTCGATTTCCACCAGGGCACCGCGGGGCAGCGAGGCGACGCCCACGGCGGCACGGGCCGGATAGGGGGCTGAAAAATACCGGGACATGGCTTCGTTGACTTTGGAAAAATGGCCCAGGTCGGTCAGGTAAACCGTGACCCGCACCAGGTCGGACAGGTCGCCGCCGGCGGCTTGGGTCACCGCACGCAGGTTGTCGAGCACACGCTGGATTTGGGCATCAATGCCTTCCACCAGGTTCATTGAAGCGGGATCGAGGCCGATCTGCCCGGAAAGATAAACGGTGTTGCCCGCACGTACCGCTTGTGAGTAGGTCCCGATGGCGGATGGGGCATTGGGGGTGGCGATGATCGACTTTGTCATGGTCTCCTCTGTCAGCTTTGAACCCTGGTGATGCGAACCACTTCCGGTATTTCGCGCAAGTGGTGCAACAAGGTGGCCAGGTGCGAACGGTCCCTGACCTGGACGGTGAAATTGATTTCCGTGTACGTGCCATCGGGCTTGGTGATGGACACGCTGTCGATGTTCGACTGGGCATCGGCGATGGCGGATGCCACGGTGGCCAGCACGCCGCGGCGGTTGACCACCATCAGCTTGATGGCCACATCGAACAGCTTGCCGCTGTCGTTTTCCCATTCCACGTCCACCCACTTGTCGGGGTCACTGCGGAACTGGCGGATGGCGCGACAGTCCTGCGTATGGATCAGCAGGCCTTGTCCTTTGCGAATGATGCCGATGATGGGGTCGCCCGGGATGGGGCGGCAGCAGTGGGCAAATTGCACGGCAACGCCTTCGCTGCCTCGAATGGTGATGGAGCCCTGGCCTTCCAGCGACTGGCCTTCGGAACGGGGCAGCAGTCCGCGCGCCACGACGATGTTGAGCCTGCGCCCGAGGCCGATTTCTGCCAGGACTTCCTCGCGCGTCTTGCAGCGGTCTCCCTTGAGCAACTGTTCCCACTGGCTGTCCTTGATGCCTGCGGGATCCACCTTGAGCGCCCGCAGGGCCTGGTTCAGCAGCCGTTCGCCCAAGGCCACGGATTCGTCCCGCAACATGGTGCGCAGGTAATGACGGATTTTGGAACGGGCTTTTGCCGTGGCCACGTAATTGAGCCAGGCCGGGTTGGGAGCCGCGTTTTCCTCGGTGATGATTTCCACGCGGTCGCCATTGGACAGCACGGTTCTCAGCGGGGCCAGCTCGTTGTTGATTTTGGCAGCCACGCAGCGGTTGCCGATGTCCGTATGCACGTCATAGGCAAAGTCCACGGGGGTGGAGCCTTTCGGCAGTGACTTGATGTTGCCTTTCGGGGTGAAGACGTAGACCTCGTCCGGAAACAGGTCCACTTTCAGGTGTTCCAGGAATTCGACCGCGTCGCCGCTTTCGGTCTGGATTTCCAGAAGCGACTGCAACCACTGGTGGGTTTTCTGCTGCACGTCGCTCAGGGGGGTGTCGGAAGATTTGTACAGCCAGTGGGACGCCACGCCGGCTTCGGCGATCTTGTGCATTTCGTGCGTCCGGATCTGGATTTCAATGGGCGTTCCGAAGGGCCCGAACAGGGTGGTGTGCAGCGACTGGTAGCCGTTGGCCTTGGGAATCGCGATGTAGTCCTTGAACTTGCCGGGGATGGGCTTGTAGAGCGTGTGCAGCGCGCCCAGCGCAAGGTAGCAGGCGGCCACGTCCTTGACCAGGATGCGGAAGCCGTAAATGTCGAGAACCTGCGAGAAGGACAGGGATTTGTCGAGCATTTTGTTGTAGATGCTCGACAGGTGTTTTTCGCGGCCGCTCACCTGGGCGTCCACGCCGAAGGAAGTCAGGCGCTGGGTGATGGCCGCCAGGATTTTTCCCACCACTTCCCGCCGGTTGCCGCGGGCTGAGCGAATGGCTTTGGTCAGGACCTGGTAGCGGTTGGGAAACAGGTAGCGGAATCCCAGGTCCTGCAGCTCCTGAAACACCGAATGGAGGCCCAGGCGGTTGGCGATGGGGCTGTAGATGTCGAGGGTTTCCCGGGCGATCCGGCGTTGCTTTCCGGGATCCATGGCATCCAGGGTGCGCATGTTGTGCAGGCGGTCAGCCAGCTTGATCAGGATGACGCGCACATCGCGCGCCATGGCCAGCAACATTTTGCGGAAGTTTTCTGCCTGGGCCTGCTGTTCGGTCTGAAACTCCAGCCGGTCCAGCTTGCTCACTCCGTCCACCAGTTCGCTCACGGACTTGCCGAACTGCTGTGCGATCTGGACCGACGTGGTGCTCGTGTCCTCCACGGTGTCGTGCAGCAGCGCAGCCATCAGGGCCTGGGGATCCAGGTGCCATTCGGCCAGGATCGTGGCAACCGACAGGGGATGGGTGATGTAAGGTTCGCCGCTCTTGCGGTACTGCCCCTCATGGGCCCGTGCGGCCAGCGCGAAAGCTTGCTCGAGTTGTTCGATGTCTTCGGGCCGCAGGTAGGTTGCGGCGACGTCGATCAGCGTGGACGGCGATATGGTTTGCGGAACGAGGGCCTGGGCGGTGGGGGGCACGGGAAGGGAGGTTAGGTGGGCACCTTGTTGAGGATTTCCAGACCGACCTTCCCTGTCGCGATTTCGCGCAGGGCAATGACGGTGGGCTTGTCCCGGTTGGGTTCGACCAGCGGGGTGGCCCCGGAGGCAATCTGCCGTGCGCGATAGGTGGCAGCGAGCGTCAGCTCGAAACGGTTATGGATGGAATGCAGCGCATCGTCAACGGTAATACGGGCCATGGAAAACCTTCAACTCGGATGGATTTAACGGATCAACGCGGCATAGCGGGGCAACTGCCGGTCGCGCCGGCAACGTGCGGCGCGCACAATGGCAGCAAGATCCTTGGCCGCCTCCGCGAACTCATTGTTAATAATAGCATAATCGAATTCATTCTCATGGCTCAGGTCTTCGCGGGCCAGGGCCAGGCGCCGTTCGATCACCGGCAGGGGGTCTTTCCCCCGGGCCAGCAGACGTTCGCGCAATGCGTCCAGCGAGGGCGGCAGGATGAAAATGCTGATGGCATCAGGGAAAAGGGCGCGCACCTGGCGGGCGCCCTGCCAGTCGATTTCCAGCACGACGTCCTGCCCCTGTTCCAGGCTGCTGCGGATGTCGGTGGACGAGGTGCCGTAGAAATTGCCGTAGACCTCGGCCGATTCCAGGAACTCCCCTTGGCTCTGCATGGCCCGAAAGGTGTCGTGCGACACGAAATGATATTCGCGCCCGTCAGCCTCTCCAGAGCGCGGCGCGCGGGTGGTGTGGGAAATGGACAGGCGGATGCCGGGATCGGATGCCACCAGTGCGGCCACCAGGCTGGATTTTCCCGCTCCCGAGGGAGCGGCGACGATGAATATTTGGCCGTTCATTCGATGTTTTGAACCTGTTCGCGCATTTGTTCGATGAGAACCTTCAGGTCCATGGAGGCCCGCGCCAGCGCGGAAGAAACGGATTTGGAGCCGAGCGTGTTGGCTTCCCGATGCAGTTCCTGCATCATGAAGTCGAGGCGTTTGCCGATGCTGCCGCCGGCTTCCAGGATGCGCCGCACTTCATCCAGGTGCATGTGAAGGCGGGATATTTCCTCTTCGATGTCGATGCGCGCCGCATACAGGGTGACTTCCTGCCGCACCCGCTCTTCGTCATGGGTGCCCAGGGCATCGCGCAGCCGGGAGCCCAGGCGCTCTTCAAAGGCGGCAACCAGGGCGGGCACCTGGGGAGACAGGGTTTTCAGCAGGCCCAGCATGTCGTCCACGCGCTGCAGCAGGAAGCGCTTCAGTTTTTCGCCTTCACGGGCGCGGGCCTGCGTGAGGACGTCCAGGACTTCGGAGGCCAGGGCGAGGCACGGTTCTTCCAGCGTGCCGACCGTTTCCGGATCACGGTGGAGCACGCCGGGCCATTGCAGGATTTCTCCGACGGACAGGGGCGTTGCATCGGCAAATACTTCCTGGACGATGGTGCTGCAGGCTCGCAGCTGTTCCAGGGCAGAGGTGTTCAGCAGCGGGCCCTGTTCCACGATTTCGGAGCGACGCCATTCCAGGCGGCAATCAACCTTGCCGCGCTTCAGAACGGCGGCAATGCGCTCGCGCAAGGCCGGCTCCAGCGCGCGCAGCGCATCCGGAACGCGAAACTGGATTTCGAGATAGCGGTGATTGACGCTTTTGAGCTCCAGCGCCAGAGCTCCTCCCGGAAGATCGCGGGTCCCCCCGGAAAATCCGGTCATGCTGTACACGCTTGCCACTGTGGCGGTTCCATCGTACGAACTGGGGGCCATGATACCCCAGTTGGGCCTACAAAGGCGGTAAACTCCCGGTTTCCGGTTTTTCAGGCATCGAGGAAGTTCATGCGCCCCAGTCAACGACGTCCGGACCAGTTGCGCCTGGTCCGTTTTACCCGCCAGTACACGTGCCACGCTGAAGGATCCGTTCTGGTGGAATTCGGCGACACGCGCGTGTTGTGTACCGCCAGCGTGGAGGCCAAGGTGCCGCCCTTCCTGAAGGGACAGGGCAAGGGATGGGTGACCGCGGAATACGGCATGCTGCCGCGCGCCACCAACACGCGCACCACGCGCGAGGCGGTGGCCGGGCGGCAAAGCGGCCGCACCCAGGAAATCCAGCGCCTGATTGGGCGCTCGCTGCGTGCGGTGGTCGACCTGGAAGTCTTGGGCGAGCGTACGGTGCAGATCGACTGCGATGTCCTGCAGGCGGACGGCGGCACGCGCACGGCCAGCATCACGGGGGCGTACCTGGCCCTGGAAGATGCCATGACCTTCCTGGTGCGCGCCGGAGAGCTGGACCAGTCCCCCGTTCTGCAACCGGTGGCCGCAGTTTCCGTGGGCATTGTGGATGGCGTGCCGGTGCTTGATCTGGACTACGAGGAAGATTCCTGCTGCGACACGGACATGAACGTGGTGATGACAGCGGAAGGACATTTCGTGGAAATCCAGGGCACGGCGGAAGGCGCGGCGTTCCGGCGTTCCGAGGTGGACGCCTTGCTGGATCTGGCGGCGCAAGGTTGCCGGGAGCTGTTCGACCTGCAGCGGCGGGCTTTGGCGTCGCACGAAGGGCGCCCCTGATGAAGCGCCTGGTGCTGGCCAGCCGCAATCCCGGCAAGCTGCGGGAGCTGCAGGCGCTGCTGCAGCCGGTGCAATGGGAGGTGGTGCCCCAGGACGACCTGGGCATTTCCGAGGCGCCGGAACCGCATCCGACTTTCGTGGAAAATGCGTTGTCCAAGGCGCGCCACGCGGCCGCGCACAGCGCAGGGGCGGCCCTGGCCGACGACTCCGGTCTGTGCGTGCCGGCGCTGGGCGGTGCCCCCGGAGTCATATCGGCGCATTATGCCGGCGAACCCAAATCGGACGAGCGCAACAATCGCAAGCTGGTGGAAGCGTTGCGCGACGTCAAGGACCGGCGAGCCCACTATCACTGCGTTCTGGTGCTGCTGCGTTCGGCAGAAGATCCCGAACCGCTGATCGCCGAAGGGCGCTGGGAAGGTGAAGTGGTCCTGACGCCCCAGGGCAGCGGCGGTTTTGGCTATGACCCCTATTTCTACCTGCCTTCGCTGGGTTGCACGGTCGCCCAGCTTGAACCCGCCGAAAAAAACCGCCTCAGCCATCGCGCGCTTGCCTTGCGACGCCTGCTTGAACTGTTGCGTGCCGGCACATGAGCATGAGCACGCCGGCCCAGGGCCTGCCTGGCCAGGGCATCCGGGTCGCCCACCCCCCGCCGCTGTCGCTTTACGTGCACATTCCCTGGTGCGTGCGCAAATGCCCCTACTGCGATTTCAATTCCCACGAACTGCGGGGGGAGCTTCCTGAGACCCGCTACATCGAGGCCCTGGTGGCGGATCTCGAGGCCGCCCTGCCCTGGGTGTGGGGTCGTCGCGTGCGTTCCGTGTTTCTCGGGGGTGGCACGCCCAGCCTGTTGTCCGAGGCCGGGCTGGAA
>JAJZPY010000101.1 GCA_021811005.1 Pseudomonadota bacterium | reverse complement strand
CGATGCTGAGACGGTTTGGAACTTCGTTGAGCACCTGGCCGATCTGTTTCAGGATTTCTTCCGCATAGGGTTCGGGCTTGGCGCTGCCCAGGTCGAACATGGGCCGGCTCAGCTTGTCCACGATTTGAATGCGCAGGCCGTCACTGGTGAAGTCAATCAGGAGCTGATCCCTGAACTTCTTCATTTTCGGGCTCAGGTCCACCACGTCTTCAAGGCGCCGCTTGAGGCGCTGCAACCGCTCCTGCTCATCCTGCCGCACCCGCGCCCCTGCGCTGGCCACGTCAGCAGGCCTGGGAGGCTCGTCGGGTTTCAGGTGCGGCTGGCCTTCGCTGGCTGTCAGGCTTCTCCCTCCGCCACGAATCACGCTCGAAGCCTCGCCGGGAGCAGGCCCGCCCGTCAACGCCACGACCAGCGGCATCTTGAAATAGTCGGAGACGTCGCGCAGGCGCTCTGAATTGTTGGTTCCCACCAGCCACATCAGCAGAAAAAACGCCATCAGGGCCGTGACGAAATCCGCGTAGGCGATTTTCCAGGAGCCGGCCTGATGCCCGCGCTGGAAGACCTTCGAGATCCGCTTGACGACGATGGGCCTTTTCTTTTTTTCTCTCTTCTTGCGACCCCCCACAGGGCTTCGCACGAGCATAACCATGCTGACCTCGACATCACGTTGTGGACGCTGGCTACCGGAAAAAACAGGGAATCTGAGGTGATGGAACGGATGCGTTCACCTGGCAACCCCGCTGGCACCCGACATGCTGTCGGTTAGGACGTTCGTCCCTTAGCCCGGAAGCTTTGCGCCCCCGCCTTTCGACGGGTTTGCCTTTGCAGGCGTTGATCTGGAAATCAACGTTAGCCCGAAAATTCTAGGCATACCCCGCGAAGCTGTCAAATGCCCGGTTTTCAGGCCGGGCGCAAATCGTGATGCTTGAGAGGCAACGAACGGATGCGTTTGCCGGTCGCCGCATGCACGGCGTTGCAGATGGCCGGCGCGAGCGGCAGGATGGCGGGTTCGCCATGGCCGCCCCAGAACCCGCCGCTGGGCACGAGCAGGGTTTCCACTTTCGGCATTTCAGAAATTTGCGGCAGGCGGAAATTATTGAAGTTGGTTTCCACGATGCGACCGTTTTTCAGGTTGTTTTCCTGATACAGCACGCTACCCAACCCGAACAGCACGTTGCTCTCCGCCTGCGCCCGGCAGGTGTCGGGATTGACCACGTATCCCGAATCGATGGCGACCACGATCCTGTGGACCTTGAGTTCACCCTTGGGGCTGACCGACACTTCGGCCACCATGGCCGTGTAGCTGCCAAAACCGGCCGCCAGGGCCACCCCGCGGAATACGCCGGCCGCAGCAGGCTGCCCCCAGCCGGCCGCGTGGACGACCGCTTCCAGCACCCGCCGCTCCTTGTTGTCCGGCGCCAGCAGGCTCTGCCGGAATACCACCGGGTCCTGGCCCGCGGCTTCGGCCAATTCATCCATGAAACATTCCCGGTAAAAGGCGTTCTGCTGTCCGGGCGCCCGCCAGAACCCCACGGGCACATGGCCATTGCGCCTGGCGTAGTCCACCTGCTGATGGGGCACTTCGTAGGGCATGTCATCAAAGGAACGCACGGCAGTGAAATCGATCCCCCCCTTCGCCAGCAGCTGCGGACGCAGCACCTGCAAAATGGAAGGGCAAGCCACCCGGGTATGCCAGGCCACCAGCCGCCCCTGGGCATCGAGTCCCGCCTTCATGCTCACCAGGCTTGCCGGGCGGTAAAAGCCGTGCTGCATGTCTTCGCTGCGCGACCACATGAGCTTGACCGGTGTTCCCGGAACGGCCCTGGCGATCACGATGCCCTGGCGCACGAAGTCCTGGGGGCCGCCGCGCCGGCCGAAGCCGCCGCCCAGCATCATCTTGTGCACTTCGATCTTTTCCAGCGGCAGGCCGGAGGCACTGGCTGCGGCCTGCATGGAGGCTTCGCCATCCTGGGTGGAAGTCCAGATTTCCAGAAAACCGTCCGGACGGAACCAGGCCGTGCAGGTTTGCGGTTCCAGCGTGGCATGGTTGATGTACGGAGAATGGTATTCGGCCTGCAGCACTTTCGCGGCACCGGCCAACGCCGAACCCACTTCGCCCACCTTGCGCGCCTGCGGCAGATCCTTCGCCTCCAGCCCTTCGCGCAACATGGCGGCAATGCCGGCGTTGTCCACGTGGCCGTTGCCGCCTTCATCCCAGCGGATTTTGAGCGCCTTGACGGCCTCGTTGGCACGCCACCAGCTGTCGGCCACCACCGCCACGAAATCGTCGGCACGAACCACCTGTTTCACCCCACGCAGGGATTGCGCAAGGCTTGCATCCACGTGAGCCACCTTGCCGCCAAACACCGGACATTGCGCAATGGCCGCATGCAGCATGCCCGGCAGGGACACATCGACCCCAAACACCGGTTTGCCCAGCACCTTGTCCGGGATGTCGAGCCGGTGCACCGGTTTGCCCGCAATTTTCCAGTCCCTGGGATCCTTGAGCGGAACCTCGGCCGGCGCAGGCAACAGCGCGGCCGCAGCCGCCACCTCGCCATAACGCAGCCGGCGCCCGCTGGGGCGATGGGTGATGACGCCGGCCTGTACCGTGCATTCCGACGGCGGCACACCCCAGCGTGTGGCCGCGGCCATCACCAGCATCATGCGTGCGCTCGCCCCGGCCTTGCGCAGGTAATCCTGGGAGGTGCGGATGCCCCGGCTGCCTCCGGTCAGCATGGACCCCCAGATGCGGTTGCGGCGAAAATGTTCGTTGGGCGAAGCAAACTCGCCGCTCACCTTGCCCCAATCGCAATCGAGCTCTTCCGCCACCAATTGGGCCAGCGCCGTGAAGGAGCCCTGCCCCATTTCCGAACGGGCGATGCGAATCACCACCCGGTCATCCGGATGAATCACCATCCAGGCATTCACTTCCGTGGCGGTGTCCGCCGAACCTGCGGCAGAGGAACCGGCCGGAAACCAGAATTCAAGAACGAAAGCGCCGCTCGCGGCGGCAGAAACCTTGAGAAACTCGCGTCGGGAAACGGCGGTCGTCATGGCGCCTCTCCTCACGATTTGCGGGGCGTCACGGCGCCCGCTTCAGCCAGGGCGTGAATCGCCTTTCTCACGCGGGCATAGGTGCCGCAACGGCAAAGGTTGGTCATGGCCTGGTCGATCTGGTCGTCGTTGGGATGGGGATTGCGCTCCAGCAGGGCCGTGGCCGTCATGATCATGCCGGTCTGGCAGTAGCCGCACTGGGGCACTTCATGTTCGATCCAGGCCTTCTGAACGGGGTGAAGCCCGTCCCGGGACAAGCCTTCGATGGTGGTGATGCGCTTTCCCTGGGCTGCGGAAACCGGGAGGGTGCAGGAGCGAACCGCTTCGCCATCCAGGTGCACCGTACATGCGCCGCATTGGGATATGCCGCATCCGTACTTGGTGCCCGGCAATCCCAGGTGGTCCCGCAGGACCCACAGCAGGGGCATTTCCGGTTCCACGTCGACTGAATGGGTTTCGCCGTTGACGATCAGCTTGATCATGGGCAGCTCCTACTTTGGGAAAGCAAGGCCGATTCGCCCAATATACCCCAAAAAAACGGGAGGGCGGAAAACTGGAGCGGAGGAGAAGGATGGCCCGCAGGCCATCCTTACAGGGTTACTGCCTGGATTACTTCTTTTTGGCTTTCTTGCCGGCAACTGCAGCCTTGAACGAGGCACCGGCCGTAAAGCGGGGCACGGTCGTGGCAGCAATCTTGATTTCCTTGCCTGTTTGCGGATTGCGGCCGGTACGAGCGGCGCGCTTGGAGGACTTGAAAGTCCCGAATCCCACCAGAGTGACGGAATCACCTTTGGCCACGGCCTTGACGACGGCGTCGATGGTGGCGGACAGGGCTCGTTCGGCTGCAGCCTTGGAAAGGTCCGCATCCTTGGCGATGGCGTCGATGAGTTCGGATTTGTTCATGCAATATCTCCTCGTGAGGATGTTGTTGTGGGTGGGGCGCCGTCGCCCCGGGGAAAGCCTCGGCAGGCGTTCGATCGCCAATTCGGCCCCCTGGATTTCCCTGTTTTGAGCCGAACGGACATGATCGTACCAAGTGCTGAGGAGAATGGGAACCGTCACGAAAAAACCGGGGGCCCGTCCTTTCAGCAGGTTTGCCCCAGCAAACCCTGGACATTTTCCACGATTTCCTGGTAAGCGCCTGGCGTAAAACCAAAATAATCAAGGGCAATCTGGCCCCCGGCCTGCCATTCGGCCGTCTGTTCAAAACCGGAATTCCAGTAAATGGCCCGCTCCGCCAGCAATCCCAGCGCAATCAGGGCCTGGGTTTCATCCAGATTGAGTTTTTCAGTGGAAAGCTTCTTGATGTGCTGTTCAACGAACTCGCCGTAGTCATGGTGATACCAGATGGCTTCCGTGATCGACTCTCCAAGCCCCCACTCCTTGGCCATGAGCGAACCGATGGAAGCATGCGAAATGCCCATGTGATCGATTTCGGTATGGGTGATCAGCTTTTCCGGCGAACGGTGGGCCAGTTCCAGGATTTTCTTGTAGCCCGGACGGCGTGCCATCAGCAGCAGCGTGCCGCAGTTCTGGAACAACCCGAACGTGAACGCCTGTTCGCAGTCCACCCCTGACAATTTCCTGGCGATGTAGCCCGTCACCAGCGCCATCTGGGCAGAAGCCTCCAGATGCCCCTCGATGTCCGCCAGGTTGGCGCCCGAAGCGATGGTCCGCAACGCCATGCCAGTGACCACGCGCGTCACGGAAGACATGCCCAGCAGGCTGATGGCCTGGTGAATGGAGGACACCTTGGTTCTCAAGCCGTAAAACGGGGAATTGATGGTTTTGATGAGCGCGGCCGAAATGCCCACATCGGCGCTGATGAGCTTTTCGATCTGGCGGTAGTCAGGCGACTCCTTTTTGGCTTCCGCCTCCAGATGGGCCAGAATTTCAGGCCGGGGGGGAATGCCGATATCCAGTATGGCGCGCTGAAGCTCCAGGTCGGCGTCCATCCTCAGTCTCCGTTCTTGTTGTGGTGGGTTTCGAAGTGCTCCCATTTTAATGAATCCCTTCAGGATTTTATGTAGGCAAAACCCTACGCCCCCCTTCCCGTCCCGACGGCCGAAAAAACTTGACCCCCGTCAACAGCCCATTGGAATTGCTGTGGAAATTGACCGGGGTCAATGGTTCTGGCGGGGGAATCCTGCAATACTTCATCGCTGTAAGTGACGTGATCGTGTAGCGTCGCGTTTTTATTAGCCCTGCTTCAAACGAAGAGAAATCTCACCATGAACAACAAAGCCGAATTTGTGAGCGACAACGCTGAATCGCAAGTGCAGACCGATGGTTTCCATCTGGTCCTCGACGCCCTGAAACTCAACGGCATCAACACCATTTACGGTCTTCCGGGCATTCCGATCACCGACCTCACCCGCATGGCCCAGGCAGAAGGCCTGCGCGTCATTTCCTTCCGCCACGAGCAAAATGCCGGCAACGCCGCGGCCATCGCCGGTTTCATGACCGGCAAGCCCGGCATCTGCCTGACGGTGTCGGCACCGGGCTTCCTGAACGGCCTGACGGCGCTGGCGAATGCCACCACCAACTGCTTCCCGATGATCCTGATTTCCGGATCCTCCGAGCGTGAAATCGTCGACCTGCAGCAAGGCGACTACGAAGAAATGGACCAGCTGGCCATCGCCAAGCCCCTGTGCAAGGCCGCCTTCCGCGTCCTCCACGCCGAAGACATCGGCGTGGGCATCGCCCGCGCCATCCGCGCTGCAGTTTCGGGCCGTCCCGGCGGCGTGTACCTGGACCTGCCGGCCAAGCTGTTTTCCCAGACCATGGACGCCGTGGAAGGCCGCAACTCCCTGATCAAGGTGGTGGACCCCGCGCCGAGCCAGATTCCGGGAGCCGATGCCGTCCAGCGCGCCATCGACCTGCTCAAGGGCGCCAAGAAGCCCCTGATCCTGCTGGGCAAAGGCGCCGCCTACGCCCAGGCCGACGACCTTCTGCGCACCCTGGTGGAAAAGTCCGGCATCCCCTACCTCCCCATGTCCATGGCCAAAGGCATTTTGCCCGACACGCACGAACAGTCGGCCTCCGCTGCCCGCTCCTTCGTGCTGCCAGAAGCCGACGTGGTGCTGCTGATCGGTGCCCGCCTGAACTGGCTCCTGTCGCACGGCAAGGGCAAGACCTGGGGTGGCAAGAGCTCCAAGGACTGGGGTGGCCAGAAGTTCATCCAGATCGACATCTCCCCCACGGAAATGGACAGCAACGTGCGCATCGACGCGCCGCTGGTGGGCGATGTGGCCTCCTGCGTGTCCGCCCTGCTCGCCGGCATGGGCAACAACTGGCCCAAGCCGCCGGCTGAATGGCTGAATGCCGTCTCCGAACGCAAGAACAAGAACGTGGCGAAGATGGCCGAAACGCTGGCCAAGAATCCCAGCCCCATGAACTTCCACAGCGCGCTCAACGTGGTGCGCGACATCGTCAAGGCCAACCCGGACGCCATGTTCGTGAACGAAGGCGCCAACGCGCTGGACTTCACCCGCTCCATCGTCGACATGTACAAGCCGCGCAAGCGCCTGGACGTGGGCACCTGGGGCGTCATGGGCATCGGCATGGGCTTTGCAGTCGCTGCAGCGGTTGAAAGCGGCCAGCCCGTGATCGCCGTGGAAGGTGACAGCGCCTTCGGTTTCAGCGGCATGGAAGTCGAGACCATCTGCCGCTACAACCTGCCCGTGTGCGTGGTCATCCTGAACAACAACGGCGTCTATCGCGGCACCGACAAGAACCTGAGCGGCGGCGCCGACGTGGCCCCCACCGTGTTCGTGAAGGACTCGCGCTACGAAAAACTGATGGAAGCATTCGGCGGTGTGGGTGCCTATGCCACCACCCCGGCCGAACTGCGCAAGGCGATGGAAGAGGCGATCAAGTCGCGCAAGCCGACCCTGATCAACGCCATCATCGACGAAACCGCCGGTACCGAGAGCGGCCGCATCACCAGCCTGAACCCGGCTGCCGCCCTCAAGAAGTAATTTCTCTGGCGACATCCGCCACGGGAAACCCCCAGTGCCGAACCGGGCCAAAAGCCTGGTTCGGCATTTTTTCTTTTGCGGCCTGATTTTTTCGGGACAGGGAAAAACGGGCGGGAACGAGGGGTACGGACAACAAAAAACCCGCATTGATGCGG
>JAJZPY010000100.1 GCA_021811005.1 Pseudomonadota bacterium | reverse complement strand
GAAGTCAAGCGCCCGATTGATCCCGACATCCTGATCGAGATCGAAGCCGACGCCACCATCACGGAAGAATGATCCCCCCGGGCGGCGCGCCAGCGCTGCCCGAATCTGCTCCAGGGCCGTCGCGTCGTCGAGCGTGGTGAGATCCCCCGGATCGCGCCCTTCCGCCAGCGCCTGGATGCTCCGGCGCAGCAGCTTGCCCGACCGCGTCTTGGGCAGCAGACCCACCGCATGCACCCGCGCCGGCCGCGCGATGGGCCCCAGCTTGCGGTCCACCGTGTCCATCACTTCCTGTTCCAAGGTGCCGCAGGCCACCGCGTCGGCCGGGTCGAGCGCGCTTTTGGCCACCACGAACGCCACCGGCACCTGCCCCTTGAGGGCATCTTCCACGCCCACCACGGCCACTTCGGCCACGTTGGGGTGGCTGCTGATGGCTTCCTCGATTTCGCGCGTGCCCAGCCGGTGCCCGGCCACGTTGATGACGTCGTCGGTGCGGCCCAGGATGAAGTAGTAGCCGTCCTCGTCGCGGATGCCCCAATCGAAGGAGGAATAGACCATGCGGTTGCGGAACAGGGAAAAATACGTGCTGACGAAACGGGCGTCATCTCCCCAGATGGTGGACAGGCAGCCCGGCGGCAGCGGCGGCACGATGCCCAGCACCCCTTTCTGGCCGGGCGGCACGGGCACCCCGGTGTTTTCGTCGAGCAGCTGCACGTTGTAGCCGTAAACGGGAAAACTCGGGCTGCCGAACTTGCGCGGGGTTTCTTCCACCCCCGGCATGGCGGACAGGATGGGCCAGCCGGTTTCGGTCTGCCAGTAATTGTCCACCACCGGCACCGACAGGCCGTCGGAAATCCAGCGCGCCGTGGGTTCGTCGAGCGGTTCGCCCGCCAGGAACAGGGTGCGCAAGGAGCTCACGTCATGCCGCTTCAGGTATTCGGGGGGCTGTTTCTTGAGCACCCGGATCGCGGTGGGTGAACTGAACATGACGCCCACCCGGTGGCGCTCCACCAGTTGCCACCAGATGCCGGGGTCCGGGCGGATGGGCAGGCCTTCGTACATGACCGTGGTCATGCCATGAATGAGCGGACCGTACACGATGTAGGAATGCCCCACCACCCAGCCGATGTCGGAGGTGGTGAACATGGCCTCCCCCGGGCGCCCGCAAAAAATGTGGCGCATGGAGGCGGCCAGCGCCACGGCGTACCCGCCCGTGTCGCGCTGCACCCCTTTGGGCTTGCCGGTGGTGCCGGACGTGTAGAGGATGTAGGACGGCTCCGTGGCATCGAGCCAGGCCACGGGCACCTGGGCATCGCCCACGGCGGCGCGCTGTTCGGCATAATCCAGGTCCCGCTTGGGCACCCGGGCCATGGCCGGATCCAGCCCGCGATTGACGATCAGCACATGCTGCGGCGGGTGCTTGGCCAGGCGGCAGGCTTCGTCCACCAGCGGCTTGTAGCACACGGCCTTGCCGCCGCGCATGCCGGCATCTGCCGTCACCAGCAGCGCCGGCCGCGCGTCGTCGATGCGGGTGGCCAGGCTGTGCGAGGCAAAGCCGCCAAACACCACGGAATGCACGGCCCCGATGCGCGTGCAGGCCAGCATGGCAAACAGCGCTTCGGGAATCATGGGCATGTAGATGATGACGCGATCGCCCCGGCGCACCTTGAGGCGCTGCAGGATGGCCGCGAAGCGGTTCACTTCCGCGTGCAGTTCGCGATAGCTGTAGTTGTGTTCGAAGCCGGTTTCCGTGGACACGTAGGCCAGCGCCGTCTGTTCGCCGCGCTCGGCCAGGTGGCGGTCCACGGCGTTGTGGCAAAGATTGGTTTTTCCGCCGGGAAACCAGCGGGCAAAAGGCGGTTTGGAATAATCGAGCACCTGCTCGAAGGGATGTTCCCAGTGGATGAGCGCCGCCTGCTCTTCCCAGAAGGCTTCCGGCGATTCGATCGAGCGCTCGTAAAAGCGCTTCAGCAATGCTCCCGTCGTCATGCTTCGACCCTCCCGTTTGTTATGTTGGGGCTGGGAACTGCCCGTGCCTCTTCAGTCCATCAGCCGAACCACCGTTCTTCCCAATCCTTCGCCTTTCATGAGGCGTCCAAACACCGCATCCAGCCCTTCCAGGGTGATTTCATGCACGATGTCAGCCCAATGCCGGGGCCGCAAATCGGTGGCGAGCCGCCGCCACACTTCCAGGCGCAGGGGCATGGGACAGGTGACGGAATCGATGCCGAGCAGGTTGATGCCGCGCAGGATGAAAGGCATCACGGTCGTATGGAGTTCGATGCCGCCCGTCAGCCCCGAACTGGCGATGGAACCGTGCGGTTGCAGGGTGCGCGTGAGCCAGGCCAGCATGGCCCCGCCCACGGGATCCACGGCACCGGCCCACAGGGCCTTTTCCAGCGGACGCGTGCCGAAATCGATGTCCCCGCGCAGCAGCACGTCGCGCGCGCCCAGGCCGCGCAGGTAGTCCGCGCGGTCCGCCTTGCCGGTGACCGCCGTGACGGCATAGCCCAGGCCCGCCAGGAATTCCAGCGCCAGGCTGCCCACGCCGCCGGTGGCGCCGGTCACCACCACCGGTCCGTTTTCCGGCTTGAGGCCGTTCTGTTCCAGGCGCACCACGGACAGCGCCGCCGTGAAGCCGGCCGTGCCCAACGCCATGGCTTCGCGCGCGTCAAGTCCCGCCGGGCGCGGCACCACCCAGTCTGCCGGCACCCGCACGTAACGCGCATAGCCGCCGTCATGGGCCACGCCCAGGTCGTAGCCTGTCACCAGCACCGGGTCGCCCGCCTTGAAACGCCCGTCGGTGGACGCTTCTACCGTGCCGGCCACGTCGATGCCGCCCGTGAGGGGCATGTGCCGCATGATCTTGCCCATGCCGGTGGCGGCCAGGGCATCCTTGTAGTTGACGCTGGAATATTCGGCGCGGATCAGCACGTCGCCGGGAGGCAGGTCCGACAGCTCGAGGGCGACGATTTTTCCGGACACGCGACCGTCCGCAGTGTCCACGCGATAGGCTTTGAAAGGCATCCGGTCTCTCCTCTCGGTCCCGTGCGGGACCGGGTCATTGCATGCTGAGCTGCGCCTGGTAGGCCGGGGTCTGCATTTCCTGCAACCGGCTCACCGTGCGCTGGAATTCGTTGCTGTTCATCCCTTCCGGGTAGAGCGCCTCCGGGGCCGCGGCCGCCAACACCAGCAGCTTGATGTGGCGATCGTAGAGGATGTCCACCAGCCAGGTCAGGCGACGGGCCGCGTCCGCCTGGCGCGGAGTCAGCACCGGCACGTTGGACAGCAGCACCACGTAATAGCGGCCCGCCAGTTCCAGATAGTCGCGCTGCGAACGGGCGCTGCCGCACAGGATGTCGAAATCGAACCACACCACGCCGGGTCCCACGCCCAGCACGGGCACGCGCCGCTGCATGAGTTCGACGTCGGCGACGCGCTCGGGCTTGGGGGAAAAGGCGCGGAAAGCTTCCTGCATGGCCGACGCGCTGGCAGGGCCGAGCGGCTGGAAGTAGGTTTCGAGATGCCCGCCCTGCTCGCGCATGCGGTGGTCCAGGTCGCCGTTCACGGCCACCACGTCCAGGCGTTCTTTGAGCAGTTCGATGGCGGGCAGGAAACGGTCGCGCTGCAGTCCGTCGGGATAGAGTTCGTCGGGCGCGTAATTGGAGGTGATGACCAGCACCACGCCCCAGTTGATCATGTTTTCGAACAGCCGCTGCAGGATCATGGCATCGGCAATGTCGCCCACATGAAATTCGTCGAAGCAAAGCACCCGGGTCTGCACCGCGATTTCCGCAGCCACGCGCTTCAAGGGGTCTTCCTGGTCGTGGATCTGGCGCATGCGTTCATGCACGCCCGCCATGAATTCGTGGAAGTGGACCCGGCGCTTGCGGCGGTAAGGCAGCGTGGAAAAAAAGCCGTCCATCATGGCGCTTTTGCCTCGTCCCACGGCACCGTGCAGGTAGATGCCACGCGGCGGCGGCCGGCTGCCAAAGGTGCGCGCCAGCAACGTCTGCCGGTAGCGCTTGAACGCCATCAGCTCGTCGTGCAGCACCTGCAGCCGCTCGATCACCCGCAGCTGCTCGGCATCGGGTTCGAAGTCAGGGCGTTCGCTGAAGGTGCGGTACCATTGCAGAGGTCCCGAAGATTCTGTCATGCACCTGACAGTATCAACTCTCTCTAAAGCCTGCAACTGCATAATTTTATAATCGTTACATATTCAATGAGCGCCCATCCACCGCCAGGGCCGCCTCATGGAAAACTTCCGACAGGGCCGGATGGGCATGCACGATGCGTGCAATGTCCTCGCTGCTGGCATGGAATTCCAGCGCCACCACCGCTTCCGTGATGAGTTCGGAAGCGAAGGGACCCAGAATGTGCACGCCCAGCATGCGATCGGTCTGGCGATCCGCCAGGATTTTCACGAAGCCGCGCGTTTCGCCAAGGCTTTTGGCCCGGCCGTTGGCGGCAAAGGGAAAAACCCCTGTCCGGTAATCCACGCCCTGGGCGCGCAGCTGTTGCTCCGTCTGCCCCACCCAGGCCATTTCGGGTGCCGTATAGATCACCCAAGGAATGGTGTTGAAATCCACGTGGCTTTGTTGTCCTGCGATCTGTTCTGCCACGGCCACCCCCTCCTCCTCCGCCTTGTGCGCCAGCATCGGCCCGCGCACTGCGTCCCCTACTGCCCAAATGCCGGGCACGGCCGTGCGGCAGTGTCCGTCCACTTCGATGAAGCCGCGCGCGTCGCAGGGCACGCCCACGGACTCCAGCTGCAAACCTTCGGTGTTGGGCACGCGCCCCACCGCCACGATGAGCCGGTCCACGTCCAACACCTGCTCGCCGTGGGCATCCGAGTAAGTGACCTTGAGGGCCTTGCCCTTGCGCGCCACCTGGGTCACTTTCGCGCCCAGCCGGATGTCGAGCCCCTGGTCCTTGGTGAGCATGCGCAACGCCTCTCTGGACACCTGTTCATCCGCGGCCGGCAGGAAGGCGTCAAGCGCTTCCAGCAGCGTCACTTCGCTGCCCAGCCGCTTCCACACGCTGCCCATTTCAAGGCCGATGACGCCGGCCCCGATCACGCCCAGACGCTTGGGCACGGCCGTCATGGAAAGCGCTCCCACGTTGTCGAGGATGAATTCGTTGTCCACGGGGGCCGCCGGAATGGGGCGCGGCACGGAGCCCGTGGCAATGATCACGTGGCGGCCCTGAAGGACGGTTTCCTCGCCCTTGGGTGAACTCACCACGACCCTGAAGCCGTCTTCGGCGCTGCCGTCGAAGCGGCCGTGGCCATGAAATGACGTCACCTTGTGTTTCTTGAACAGGTAGGCCACGCCGCCCGTGAGCTGGTCCACGATCCGGTCCTTGCGTGCCAGCATCTGCGGGAGATCGAGGCTGAGCTGCCCCACCATGACGCCATGCTCGGCAAAATGGTGGCCCGCCCGCTCGTAGTTTTCGGAAGATTCCAGCAGGGCCTTGGACGGAATGCAGCCCACGTTGAGGCAGGTGCCTCCCAGGCTGGGCTTGTTTTTGGCGTTGGTCCAGGCGTCCACGCAGGCCACCGAAAGTCCCAGCTGCGCGGCGCGGATCGCGCCGATGTAGCCGCCGGGACCGCCGCCGATGACCACCACGTCGAATGCTTGCGTCATGTTTCCGCTCCTGTCGCGAGGATCACAGGTCCAGCAGCAGGCGTGCCGGATCTTCCAGGGCTTCCTTGATGGCCACCAGGCTCAGCACCGCTTCGCGGCCATCGATGATGCGATGGTCGTAGGAGAGCGCGAGGTAGTTCATGGGGCGGATCACGATCTGTCCGTTTTCCACCACGGGCCGGTCCTTGGTGGCATGAATGCCCAGGATCGCGGACTGGGGCGGGTTGATGATGGGGGTGGAGAGCATGGAACCGAACACGCCGCCGTTGGAAATGGAAAAGGTGCCGCCCGTCAGTTCTTCCAGGGTGATCTTGCCGTCCTTGGCGCGGTTGCCGAAATCAGCGATCTGACGTTCGATGTCGGCGATGGACAGGCGGTCCGCATCGCGCAGGATGGGCACCACCAGTCCGCGCGCGCTGCCCACCGCAATGCCGATGTCGAAATAGCCGTGGTAGACGATGTCGTTGCCATCCACCGAAGCGTTCACGATGGGGTATTTCTTGAGGGCCGCCACGCAAGCCTTCACGAAGAACGACATGAAGCCCAGCTTCACGCCATGTTCCTTCTCGAACTTGTCCTTGTAGCGGTTGCGCAGGTCCATCACCGGCTGCATGTTCACTTCGTTGAAGGTGGTGAGGATGGCGGCGTTGGATTGGGACTGCACCAGGCGCTCGGCCACGCGGGCGCGCAGGCGCGTCATGGGCACGCGCTGTTCGGGACGGTTGCCCGCCGGCGCGGCCGGCAGGCGCGGCTGGTCCAGACGGGAGGCGGGAGCCGGGGGTGCGGCTTTGGGCGAGACATGGGCCACGGCATCTTCCTTGGTGACGCGGCCACCTCGGCCGGTGCCTGTCACCGCCGCGGGGTTCACACCGGCCTCGGCCAGGATCTTGCGTGCCGCCGGCATGACGGCCGGAGCTGCGGCTGCAGGCGCCGCGGCCGGCGCGGAAGGTGCGGCGGCCTTGGCGGCCGGTGCGGTGACGCTTGCTTTCGCTTCCGTGTCGATGACGGCGATCACTTCCCCGCTCACCACGGTTCCCCCTTCGGCCTTCTTGATCTCCACCAACACGCCCGCTGCGGGCGCCGGAAGCTCCAGGACCACCTTGTCGGTTTCGATGTCGATCAGGTTTTCGTCGCGGGCCACGGCTTCGCCGGCCTGCTTGTGCCAGGCCAGCAATGTGGCTTCCGCCACGGACTCGGACAACTGAGGAACCTTCACCTCGATCAGCATGATGTCTTGACTCCCTTGATGTAGTGCCCGTCCATCAGGACGAAATCGTGAGCGCCGCGTTGATGAGCGCCTTCTGTTGTTCGTTGTGCTTGGCCAGGTAGCCCACGGCCGGAGAGGCCGAGGACGGCCGCAAGGCATAGGACAGTTCCTGGTCGGGACGCATGTTGCGTGCCAGGTAATGCTGGATGCGGTGCCAGGCGCCCTGGTTGCCCGGTTCTTCCTGGGCCCAGACCACGGAGTGCGCCTTGGGGTATTTCTTCATTTCCGCCGCGAATTCCGCATGGGGGAACGGATAGAGCTGCTCCAGCCGGATCACGGCGACATCGTCAGTGCCGCGCGCCTTGCGTTCGGCCA
>JAJZPY010000099.1 GCA_021811005.1 Pseudomonadota bacterium | reverse complement strand
CGCCGGATTTCCGACTCGCTGTACACCATGGTGTTGATGCCCACGCGTTCGCCGGCCGCATTGCGGCTGATGCCGCGCGGTTCGCCGAAATAGATGTCGCCCGTCAGTTCGCGCACGATCATGATGTCGAGGCCGGACACGATTTCCGCCTTCAGGCTCGAAGCTTCGGCCAGTTCGGGAAACACCTGTGCCGGACGCAAGTTGGCAAACAGATCCAGCTCCTTGCGCAGGCGCAGCAGCCCGCGCTCCGGACGCAGCTCGCGCGGCAGCGTGTCGTACTGGGGGCCGCCGATGGACCCGAACAGAATGGCATCCGCCTTGCGGCATGTCTCCAGGCTGGAGGCCGGCAACGGATCCTTGTGGCGATCCACGGCCACGCCACCGATATCTCCCGTCTCGGTTTCGATCGAAACGCCTTCCGACTGGAAGTGGCCCAGAACTTTCAGGGCTTCCGCAACGATTTCCGGCCCGATGCCGTCACCGGGCAATACAGCGATTTTCATGCAGCTCCTCCAAAAATCCAGGGTTCACGCTGGGCGCGCCGCGCTTCGTAAGCGCGGATTTCATCCGCGTGGCGCAAGGTCAGGCCGATTTCGTCCAGGCCGTTGAGCAGGCAATACTTGCGGAACTCGTCCACGGAAAACCCGTGCGAGGCACCGGAAGGGGTGATGACGGTCTGCGCCGCCAGGTCGATGCGCAAGCGGTAGCCCGGGCTGGCCGCGACGTCGCGGAACAGGCCATCCACCACGTCGGCCGGCAGCACGATGGGCAGCACGCCGTTCTTGAAGCAGTTGTTGTAGAAAATGTCGGCAAAGCTGGGGGCGACGAGCGCGCGGATGCCGTAGTCGTCGAGCGCCCAGGGAGCGTGCTCGCGGCTGGAGCCGCAGCCGAAATTTTCCCGTGCCAGAAGGACCTGGGCACCCCGGTAGCGCGGCTGGTTGAGCACGAAATCCGGATTCAGGGGGCGTTTCGAGTTGTCCTGTTCCGGCTGGCCTTCGTCCAGGTAACGCCAGGCATCGAACAGGTTCGGTCCGAACCCGGTGCGCCGGATGGATTTCAGGAACTGCTTGGGAATGATGGCGTCGGTGTCCACGTTGGAGCGGTCGATCGGAACCACGAGGCCGTCCAGGGTTGTGAATGCTTTCATGTCAGCCCCCCGTCAATTGAGAAAAGAGCGCACGTCGGCGAAATGGCCGGAAACGGCGGCGGCTGCAGCCATTTGCGGACTCACCAGATGGGTGCGGCTGCCGGCGCCCTGGCGCCCTTCGAAGTTGCGGTTGGAGGTGGAAGCGCAACGTTCACCGGGCGAGAGACGGTCGTCGTTCATGCCCAGGCACATGGAGCAGCCGGGGTTGCGCCACTCGAAGCCGGCTTCGATGAAAATCCTGTCAAGGCCTTCGGCCTCGGCGGCAGACTTCACCAAGCCCGAGCCGGGCACCACCAGCGCCAGCTTCACGTTGGCGGCCACCTTGCGCCCCTTCACCACGGCTGCCGCGGCGCGCAGATCCTCGATGCGGGAGTTGGTGCAGGAACCGATGAACACCTTGTCGATGGCGATGTCGGTGATGGCCGTGCCCGGCTGCAGCGCCATGTAGCGCAGCGCGCGTTCCATGCCTTCGCGCCGGGTGGCGTCGGATTCGGCCGCAGGATCGGGCACGCGCCCGCCAACGGTGGTGACCATTTCAGGTGAAGTACCCCAGGTCACGAGCGGTTCGATGCGGGAAGCGTCCAGCGTCACCACGCGGTCGAAACGCGCCCCTTCGTCACTGTGCAGCGTGCGCCAGTAGGCCACTGCAGCGTCCCACTGGGCAGCACCCGGCGCGAAAGGACGGCCTTTCAGGTAAGCGATGGTGGTTTCATCCACCGCCACCATGCCGGCGCGGGCGCCCGCTTCGATGGCCATGTTGCACAAGGTCATCCGCCCTTCCATGGAAAGGCTGCGAATGGCACTGCCGGAAAACTCGATGGCATGCCCCGTGCCCCCGGCCGTGCCGATGTGTCCGATGATGGCAAGCGCCACGTCCTTGGCGGTCACGCCGCGCGGAAGGCTGCCCTCCACCTGAACCTGCATGGTCTTGGACTTGCGGGCCAGCAATGTCTGCGTGGCCAGCACGTGTTCCACTTCAGAGGTGCCGATGCCCATGGCCAGAGCGGCAAAGGCCCCGTGCGTGCTGGTGTGGGAATCGCCGCACACCACGGTCATGCCGGGCAACGTGGCGCCCTGCTCGGGGCCGATGACATGCACGATCCCCTGGCGATGGTCCCCCATGGGAAACTCGGTGATGTGGTAATCGCGGCAGTTCTGGTCGAGCGTGCTCACCTGCAGGCGCGATACGGGGTCGGCAATCACCTTCTGATCGGTGGTGGGGGTGTTGTGGTCGGCCGTCGCCAGGATGGAATCGCGGCGCCAGAGTGCCCGTCCGGCCATGCGCAGGCCTTCGAAAGCCTGGGGACTGGTGACTTCGTGCACCAGGTGGCGGTCGATGTAGATCAGGGCGGTGCCGTCCGGTTCTTCCCGGACCACGTGAGCCTGCCAGAGTTTCTCATAGAGCGATAAGGGATTCATGACGATACGGCCTCAAATTGACCGTAAATTATGACATAGCGCCCGCCGCTCGAACAGGGCCACGCCGGGACCGCGCGCCCGCAGGGCGCCTTAGGATGCGCTGCCGGGAATGCTCTTGAAGGGGGGCACCACGTCGGCATTTTGCGCCCGGTGGCGCAGGGCATGGTCGATGAGGACCAGCGCCAGCATGGCTTCGGCAATGGGGGTGGCGCGGATGCCCACGCAGGGGTCATGGCGCCCCGTGGTTTCCACCGTGGCGGACTGGCCATGGATGTCCACGGACTGGCGCGGCAGGCGGATGCTCGAGGTGGGCTTGATGGCCATGCTGACCAGGATGTCCTGGCCGGTGGAAATGCCGCCCAGGATGCCGCCCGCCCGGTTGGTGAGAAATCCCCGGGGGGTCATTTCATCGCCATGTTCCGTGCCTTTCTGGGTCACGCTTTGAAAACCCGCGCCGATTTCAACGCCCTTGACCGCGTTGATGCTCATCATGGCATAGGCGATTTCGGCATCCAGACGGTCGTACACGGGTTCACCCCAGCCCACGGGCACGCCGCTGGCCACCACGTTGATGCGGGCGCCGATGGAATCGCCGGATTTTCGCAAGGCGTCCATGTAGGCCTCCAGTTCGGGCACGATGGCGGGGTCGGGCGAGAAAAACGGGTTGTCGTTCACCCCCGCCCAGTCGCGGAACGTGAGGACATGGGACCCGAGTTGGGCCAGGTAGCCCCGCACTTCCACGCCATAGCGCTGCCGCAGCCATTTTTTGGCGATGGCGCCGGCCGCCACCCGTACCGCCGTTTCGCGTGCGGACGAGCGCCCGCCGCCGCGGTGGTCGCGCAGGCCGTATTTCTGTAGGTAGGTGTAATCGGCATGGCCCGGACGGAAGGCCTGGGCAATCTTGTCGTAATCGCGGCTGCGCTGGTCTTCATTGCGGATCAGCAGTCCGATGGGAGTGCCCGTGGTTTTTCCTTCGAACACGCCGGAGAGGATTTCCACCCGGTCCGGTTCGCGCCGCTGGGTGACATGGCGGGACGTACCCGGCTTGCGGCGATCCAGTTCCTGCTGGATGTCCTCTTCCGAAAGCGGCAGTCCGGGGGGGCAGCCGTCCACCACGCAACCCAGCGCCGGTCCATGGCTTTCGCCAAAAGAAGTGACGCAGAACAACCGACCCAGGGTATTGCCGGACATGCGGGACCTCGCCTAATTGAGCGCCAGAGTTTAACATAGCACTCAAAGCATTTTGATGCTGGCCCAAGTCAAGAATCCGTCGGCGGCAACCCGTCGATAGCGAGGCTCCCATGCTGGACGATCTGCGCAAGAACGCGCTCGAGTACCACCGCCTGCCCACCCCCGGGAAGATCGAAGTAACGCCCACCAAACCGCTCACCACCCAGGCTGACCTGGCCCTGGCCTACACCCCCGGCGTGGCTGCCGCCTGCGAAGCCATCGAGGCCGACCCTGCCGAAGCCCGTTTTCTGACCAGCCGCGCCAACCTGGTGGGGGTGGTCACCAACGGCACCGCGGTGCTGGGCCTCGGCGCCATCGGGCCGCTGGCCGCAAAGCCGGTGATGGAAGGCAAGGCCGTGCTGTTCAAGAAATTTGCCGGCATTGACTGCTTCGACCTGGAACTGAACGAAACCAACGTGGACCGCCTGGTGGACGCCATCGCCGCCCTCGAACCCACTTTCGGCGGCATCAACCTGGAAGACATCAAGGCGCCGGAATGCTTCGAGCTGGAGCGCCGCCTGCGCGAACGCCTGAAAATTCCCGTGTTTCATGACGACCAGCACGGCACGGCCATCATCGTGGCGGCCGCCATCCTGAACGGACTGGCCGTGGTGGGCAAGGACATCCGCGAGGTGCGCCTGGTCGCTTCGGGTGCCGGCGCCGCGGCGCTGGCTTGCCTGGACATGCTGGTGGCGCTCGGGCTGCCGCGCGAACACGTCACCGTGACCGACCTGGCCGGCGTCGTATACACCGGCCGCAAGGAACTGATGGATCCCCACAAGGCCCGCTATTGCCAGGACACCCCGGCCCGGACCCTGGCCGACGTGATGGGCGGCGCCGACGTGTTCCTGGGGCTTTCCGCCGGCGGAGTGCTGAAGAAAGACATGGTCCGCGACATGGCACAGCGTCCCCTGATCCTGGCCCTGGCCAACCCCGTGCCGGAAATCTACCCTGAGGAAGTGCGCGAAGTGCGGGATGACGCCGTCATCGCCACCGGACGTTCGGATTACCCCAACCAGGTGAACAACGTCCTGTGCTTCCCCTTCATTTTCCGCGGTGCGCTGGACGTGGGCGCCACCACCATCAACGAGCCCATGAAAATCGCGGCCGTGAACGCCATTGCAGAACTCGCGCGCGCCGAACAATCGGACATCGTGACCCAGGCCTACGGCAACCAGCCCCCGGCTTTCGGTTCCGACTACCTGATCCCGAAACCGTTCGACCCCCGCCTCATCGTCAAGATTGCCTCGGCCGTTGCCCAGGCCGCCATGGAAAGTGGCGTGGCGACGCACCCGATCGACGACCTGGACGCTTATCGCGACCGCCTGAACCAGTTCGTGTACCACTCCGGACTGGTCATGCGCCCCGTGTTCGCGCGCGCCAAATCTTCGCCGCGCCGAATCGTCTTTGCCGAAGGGGAAGATGAACGGGTGTTGCAGGCCGTGCAAACCCTGTGCGACGAAAAAGTGGCCCGGCCGATCCTGGTGGGCCGCCCGGAAGTGGTGGACATGCGCATTCGCCGGCTGGGCCTGCGCATCCGGGCCGGAGCCGACTTTGAGATGGTCAACGTCAACTCGGATCCGCGCTACCGCGAATACTGGCAGCTCTATCACCAGACCATGGAGCGCCAGGGTGTCACGCCGGAACTCGCCAAGCACGAAGTGTATCGGGAACCCACTCTCACGTCGGCCCTGATGGTGAAACGCGGCGAAGCTGACGGCATGATCTGCGGCTGCATCGGGCGCTACACGGCCCACCTGCACTACGTGAAGAACCTGCTCGGGCTCAAGCCCGGCGCCTCCACGCCCGCCGCCATGAACATGCTGCTCAACCCCAAAGGCACGTTCTTCCTGTGCGACACCTACGTGAACCCTGACCCCACGGCCGAACAGATGGCTGAAATCGTCTGCATGGCGGCCGAAGAAGTGCGTCGCTTCGGCATCGTGCCGCGCGTGGCCCTGCTGTCCTTCTCATCCTTCGGAAGCTCGAACCTGGCATCGCCGCTCAAGGTGCGGCATGCGCTGGAGCTCATCCGAGAACGCCAGCCGCAGCTGGAAATCGACGGCGAAATGCATGCAGATGCCGCCATGTCCGAAGAAATCCGGCAACGCGTCATGCCGGGCTCGCGCCTGAAAGGACGTGCCAACCTGCTGGTGATGCCCAACCTCGATGCCGCCAACATCGCCTACAACCTGGTGCGGGTGATTGGCGACAACGTGACCGTGGGCCCCATCCTGCTCGGAATCAACGCCCCCGCCCATATCCTGACCCCCACCGCCACCGTGCGCCGCATCATCAACATGACGGCGCTCACCGTGGTGGACGCCCAGCACCGGTGACCTCATGACTGCTCCCCTGCCGCGCCGCCTCAAACCCGGCGCCACCATCGGAATCTGTGCCCCGTCCGGCTTCATCACGGAACCGGGTTCCCTGGAAATCGCCTCGCTTTACCTGAGCGAACGGGGCTACCACATTGTGGAAGCCCCTCATGTACGGAATCGCTGGGAGTATTTTGCGGGCACGGATTACGAACGGCTGAACGATTTTCACGCCATGGTGCGCGATCCGGATATCGACGTGATCATGGCCGCGCGCGGCGGCTATGGCATCACGCGGCTGTTGCCTGCCATCGATTTCCGGGCCGTGGCTGCTTCCCGGAAAATCATCGTGGGCTTCAGCGATGTCACCGCGCTGCACCTGGCCCTGCTGGCACAGCAAGGCATGGTGACTTTTGCCGGGCCCATGGCCTGTCCCGATTTCGGACATCACAACCGAAGCCCCCTGCACGAAGCCCATTTCGAAGGCATGCTGCAGGCCGAACGACACCGGTCGCCGGCCATCAAAATGCCATTCACGGCATCCGATGGCGAGGCCGGGCACCTGTTGCGCGCCCAGATTGGCGCAGGCATCGAAGGCACCTTGTGGGGCGGCAACCTGTCACTGGTCGCCCACCTGGCCGGCACGCCCTACCTGCCGGACCTTGAAGACGGCATTCTCTTCCTGGAAGAGGTCAACGAGGAACCCTATAAAATCGAGCGCATGCTCCTGCAACTGGCCCATGCGGGCATCCTGAAAAAGCAGCGTGCCATCCTGCTGGGACAATTCAACCGGTGCGAACCCACGGCTGCTTCCGCCGCACCTTACACCTTCAAAAGCGTGGTGGATTTCCTCAAGGGATGGGTGAATGCCCCCATCCTGCAAAACCTTCCCTTCGGACACGTACGCGACAAGCTCACGCTGCCCGTGGGAGGCCATGCGCACATCACGCTGCAGGACGAACGTCACTACCAGATTGAACTGAGCGGCTACAACGCCGCGAGCTGATCGCGTCGGACGGGCAAAATAAAAAAGCCCCTGAGCTTGATGGCTGAGGGGCTTTTTTGTTGCCGGTGAGGGCAAGGTGTAGGGAGTCTGGCGGTGACCTACTTTCGCATGGGCAATCCACACTATCATCGGCGCAGTCTCGT
>JAJZPY010000098.1 GCA_021811005.1 Pseudomonadota bacterium | reverse complement strand
CCCAGGGTGTGGCCCTGGCCGCGCAGCGGATGGGGGTCAAGGCGTTGATCGTGATGCCCGTCACCACGCCTTCCATCAAGGTGGATGCGGTGCGGGCGCGCGGCGCCCGCGTGGTGCTGGAAGGGGTTTCCTATTCCGAAGCCCAGGAACATGCCCAGCTGCTGGCCGAACGTCATGGCTACACGTTCGTCCATCCCTACGACGACCCGGACGTCATTGCCGGCCAGGGAACCATCGCCATGGAAATCCTGCGCCAGCATACCCAACCGATCGAGGCAATTTTTGTGGCGATTGGCGGCGGGGGACTGATATCGGGTGTTGCCGCCTACGTGAAGCGACTGCGCCCGGAAATTCGCATCATCGGGGTGCAGCCTCAGGATTCCGATGCCATGAGGCGCTCGCTGGAAGCCGGACGGCGCGTGAAACTGGACCAGGTTGGGCTTTTTGCCGATGGCGTGGCGGTCCGGCAGGTGGGCGTGGAAACTTTCCGCCTGTGCAAAACGCTGGTGGATGAAATCGTCACGGTCGATACCGATGCGATCTGCGCCGCCGTGAAAGACGTTTTCGACGACACCCGGGCCATCCTCGAGCCGGCCGGCGCCCTGGCCATTGCGGGCATGAAACAGGTGGCCGCACGGGATCGCCTGCGGGACAGGAACCTGGTGGCGATTGCCTGCGGCGCCAACATGAATTTCGACCGGTTGCGTTTCATTGCGGAACGGGCCGAACTGGGCGAGAAGCGCGAAGTGGTGTTTGCCGCAACCATTCCGGAACAGCCCGGCAGTTTCCGCCGCTTCTGCGAACTGCTGGGAAACCGGTCCATCACCGAGTTTAACTACCGCTATGCCGATGAGCGCGAAGCCCATGTCTTCGTGGGCATTTCAGTGGCTCATGCGGGAGAGGCAGGGACCCTTTTGAAATCGCTCAAGCGCCATGGCATCAAGACGCTCGATTTGAGCAACAACGAAATGGCCAAGCTGCATATCCGCCACCTCGTGGGAGGGCGGGCGCCCCAGGCCCGGCACGAAATGATTTACCGCTTCGAGTTTCCCGAGCGGCCCGGGGCATTGACCCAGTTTCTCAACAGCATGAGTGCCGGCTGGAACATCAGCCTGTTCCACTACCGCAACCATGGGGCCGACTACGGGCGGGTGCTGGTGGGGTTTCAGGTTCCGCCGGCCGACGCCAAAACCTTTCGCCGTTTTCTGGACAACTTGGGATACCCTTGGGTGGACGAAACGGCCAATCCGGCCTACCCCCTGTTTCTGGGGTAGGTCAGAGGTTGCCGGATTCCCGCACCCACAGGGTTTTGACGTTGGTGAACTCCCGGATGCCCTGCGATGACAGCTCGCGCCCGAAGCCCGAGTTCTTGATGCCGCCAAAAGGCAGGCGAGGGTTGGATTTCACCAGGCTGTTGACGTAGGAGCAGCCGGCTTCGATGCGGGCTGCAAACTGCTCGGCCCGGGTCACGTCGCGGCTCCAGACCGAGGAGCCCAGCCCGTAAGGGGTGTCGTTGGCCAGCGCCAGCGCGTCTGCTTCGTCGTGCGCCCGCACGATCAGGGCGACGGGGCCGAACAGTTCCTGCTGCCAGACCGGTGAAGCGGGCGTGATGCCATCCAGCACCGTGGGCGCGTAAAACCAGCCTGGACCAGTTTCCGGATGCCCGCCCAGCAAGACCTGGGCGCCGCCGGACACGGCTGTGCGCACCTGCAAATCCAGATGATCGCGCAGGTCGCGTCGAGCCAGGGGCCCCATGGCTGTCGCGGCGTCGAAAGGGTCTCCCGTTTTCAGGGTGGCGACTTGTTCAACGAATTGCCGGACAAAGGCGTCGGCAATTTCGGGGGCGAGGATGAAGCGCTTGGCAGCAATGCAAGCTTGTCCGCAGTTCACGTAGCGGGATTTCACGGCCTGCCGCACCGTCCATTCCAGGTCGGCATCGGCCAGCACGACGAAGGGGTCCGAGCCCCCCAGCTCCAGAATGCATTTCTTGAGGTGAACGCCGGCCAGGGCGGCTACCGCCCGACCCGCGCGTTCCGACCCGGTCACGGTCACCGCATGCACGTGCGGGCTGGCGATGGCATCGGCCACCAAGGCGTCTTCGATGAACAGATTGGTCAGCAGGCCTGGGGGCAATCCGGCTTCGAGCACCAGGGATTCCAGGGCAAGCGCGCAGCGCGGCACATTGGGCGCGTGTTTGTAAGCGGCGCCATTGCCCGCCAGCAGTGCGGGAACGGCGAAGCGCAGCACCTGCCAGAAGGGAAAATTCCAGGGCATGATGCCCAGCACCACGCCCAGCGGCTGGTAAGCCACATAGGCCCGGCTGGCGGGGACGGCAGCCGGCTCGGGGGCGAGGTAGGCGATGCCTTCGGTCGCGTAATATTCGCAAAGCTGGGCGCACTTTTCGATTTCAGCCCGTGCTTCCCGTTGCACTTTGCCCATTTCCTCGGTGATCAGGCGCGCCAGCTCGTCGCGCCGGGCCAGCAGTGCGCTGCCCAGACGTTGCACGGCGACCGCGCGTTCAGCCAGGGGAACATCGCGCCATGATTTCTGGGCTTCCCGCACGCGCTCCAGGGTTGCCAGGAGCGTTGCTTTGTCTATCGAGGGAAATTCGCCATAAGACGCTTCGGTGGCCGGATTCCGGCTGAGGAAAGGCATGTTGCGCTCCAACGGGGCATCAGACAGAGGAAAACCTATAAGACTATCTGATACAGGAGCATCTTGACAACTGTCCGCAACATTGCAATGGATCTTTTCATTGTCACGGTTTTGCAACGCAGGCCTTCCATAATACTGAAAATTTTTCTGGTGGCGCGCCCATGAACTTGTCACATCTGATTGATATTGCCAACGATTCCGGTGGAACCCTATACCTGATGATGCTGTTGTTGACCCTTGCGTTGACCGTCATCATCGAACGCAGCCGCTATCTGTCCAACATGCTTGAAGCGGGCGACCATCTCATCCGGCTCCTGAAATCACGCAGCGCCGACAGTCATTCAGGCCTGACCGACATATTTCACAAGTATCCCAAGCTGCCGCACCGGCAGCTGATCGATGCGGCCAGCAGCGCGCAGCCCGCCACACGGGCTGACCGCGAGTCCATGGACAGCACCCTGGAAGAAGCGGTGATGCATGAGGTTCCCAAGCTGGACCGGTCGCTCTGGATGCTCGATACCATCATTACGCTGGCGCCGCTGTTGGGCCTTTTTGGCACCATCCTGGGCATGTTCAATGCTTTCAGCGTGCTGGGTTCAGGTCAGGATGCTGCGGCCGAAGTGACGTCGGGCATTGCGGAAGCCTTGCTGGCAACGGCATCCGGGCTGGTGGTGGCCATGGTGGGCCTGATTTTCTTCAACAGCCTGAACACGCGCATCCGGCTGGTGGTGCACCAGATGGAAACGCTCAAGATCATGATCCTGAACCGTGCCGATACCACGATTCAGGGGCATCTGAAAGCACTCTGAAGACATCCCGGTCAGGTCCCTTGTCCATGCGTTATCTCAACGAGCGGCGCGCTCGCATCGAAATCATACCGATGATCGACATCATGTTGTTCTTGTTGGTATTTTTTGCGATGTTGCTGCTGAAAATGATTCCTTCTTCGGGTCACGTGACCAAATTGCCCACCAGTACCACGGCGGAGTCCCTGCCAGCTCCCAAGTTATTGGTGGAGCTGGGTGAGGACGGTGCGATCCGGGTGGAACATGCGACCATTGCGGCTGCCGATCTGACGGCGCGCCTGCGTGTCATGGGTCCCAAAACCGCTGTCACCATCGTGGGTGGGCAGGGCGTGGCACTTCAGAAAGTGATGGGCGTGCTGGATGCCGTCAAGGCAGCAGGAGTCTCCCAGATTGCCATTGCCGCTCGTCGTGCGGACTGAAGCCCTGGAGGCCCTGTTCGCGGTCGTTCCTGAAAAACGGGAAGGATGGCTGGCGTCATTCGGACTCGCCGTGGCCGTCGAACTGCTGCTGATTGCGGCAATCGTTGCTTTGGTCATCCTGGCTCAAACGTTGCACCCGCCCATTGAAACCAAGGCACCGGTGGCCATCCAGCTGGCCGAGGTGCCACCGGAATCCAAGCCGGCACCCCCTGAGCCGCCGCATCACGTGCAGAAGATCCCGCTTCCCCGAAAAACTGAACCGGTTCCCGTATCTCAGCCGACACCGGCCGTGCAGCCTGTGAAATCGGCTGAACCTTCGCCTTTCTCGGAGAAGTCTCCTCCGCCGGCGCCGACATCGCCTGCACCGGCACAGCCTTCGCCCGACCTGCTGGCAGACTACATGGCTAAAGTCCGGGCTGCCGTGCAGGCGGCCGTGGCGTATCCCGAGTCGGCCAGCGAAATGCAGTTTACCGGGAGGGCGCGCGTTGAATTCCGGCTATCCCATGGCATGCAAAGCAATGCCCGGGTGATCGTTTCGAGCGGTTTCCGGGTGTTTGACCGGGCAGCCTTGCTTGCTGTCCGGAATGCGCAGTATCCTCAGCCTCCGGCCGCGATGGGGGACGAATCGCGCCTGTTCCAGGTGTGGGTGGAGTTCAGGTCATAGGAAAAATGGATTACCGGTTTGAACGCGTGGCAACCCTGGGGTTTGCCTGGTTGTGCCTGATCCAGTCTGCGGTTGCGCGGGAAACAGCGGCTTATGTAGTGCTGGGATCTGAAGGGCAGGCCATTGTGCGCGTGCTGGCCGGCCCCGACCAAGCCTGTCCCGGCCTGGACGTCGATGGCCGGTCCCTACCCATGCGGGTGCGGGCAGAGCCTCAAACCGAGGGTCTCCGCCAGCAGGCCGCATTTCCCGTCCTGGCCTGCGAACTCGTGCTGCCTGACCATGCCCGCCATGTGCTGTTTGAAGGCCGGGAACTGCCCATGCCTGTCGCCGCAGTCCGCCGGATCGTGGTGCTGGGCGATAGCGGTTGCCGCATGAAGTGGCCGGCTGCTTTCCAGGATTGCAACGATTCCACCCGCTGGCCGCTGGCGAGAATCGCGCGCAGCGCCGCTGCCGAGCACCCTGATCTGGTTATCCATGTAGGGGACTACAACTATCGTGAAAGCCGCTGCCTGGTCGGCGGATGCTCCGGCAGTCCCCATGGTTACGGTTGGGACACCTGGTGGGCGGATTTTTTTGATCCGGCAAAACCGTTGCTGGAGGCGGCCCCTTGGGTGATGACCCGCGGCAATCACGAGTCTTGCGCCCGCGCGGGTCAAGGCTGGTTCCGTTTTCTTGATGCGCGTGGCTACGACGCAACGCGGGCCTGCAGAGGGGATTCTCCCTACGCGGAAGACTTCACCGAACCGTTTGCCGTTCCCTTGGGAAAACAGCGCCAGCTCATCGTGTTCGATTCAGCAGGAGCTTCCGATCACAACAGTCTTGAAACCTATGCGGTCCGCTGGGCGCAAGCGGCGGATCTGGCTGCGCGCCAACCTTTCAACTGGCTGGTGCTGCATCATCCGGTACTGGGGTACGGATACAAGCCGCTCGGGGGCTACTTCACTGACGGCGGTATGGTGGCAGCTGCGCTGGAAGGCAGCCGCTTCCCGGATTTGACGCCATCAAATATCCAGTTGGTACTGCAAGGGCATATCCACACGTTCGAAATCAATCAATTTCAGGGAAACCTGCCTTTGAGTCTGCTGGCCGGCATCGGAGGGTCCGCACTGGAAGACAGTTTTCCCGACGGGTTGCCGCAACCGATCGGGATCATTCCCGGCGCCCGGCTCGTTCAATCCCGCAATTCCCAGCAATTCGGTTACGTGCTGCTGGAACGGCGCGAGAAGGATTGGGTGCTCTACGAGAAGAATCCAGAAGGGGGTACCCGCCGGCAATGCACATTGACGCTGGCGCAACCGCCCTATGCACTGCATTGCGAGCCCTGAGCAATTTCCGCAACTTTCATCGCACTGTCATCTCCCCCACATCTCACTGCAACGTTGCTCCCGGAAAATGCGAGGCGCATTCAACAAGCGCCCGCCCTCACGCGGGCTACAAGTGACCAATTGCATTTTCAACATGGGGGTTCGACAAGATGGGGAACGCGGAGCATTTCAAAATGCGCGGCCTGTATCGTGCCATTTTGGCAGCGTGGGCAGTGCTGGGGGCAACCACACCGGTGATGGCCGATCAGACGGTGGATTTGGGTGTCGTGGGTACCGCTGGTACGGGAGCCGCACCATCCAAGAAAGATCCGGATTCAGCAACCTACCAGGCGCCGACCCAGGCATCGCTGACCGCAACAGAGCCCCAGTCGATCATCACGCAGCATTACATCGAAGAGAATGCCTCTGCCGGATCAAACTACACGGACATCATTTCCATTGCGCCCAGCGTGGTCAGCATCAACCCCAACGGACCGGGCATGATGGAAACCCAAAGCCTGACCATTCGCGGGTTTTCCGACGGCCAGTACAACGTGACTTTCGACGGAATTCCGTGGGGTGACTCCAACGATTTCACCCATCATTCGACTTCCTATTTCATGCCCCAGGACATCGGCGGCATCGTGGTGGATCGCGGGCCGGGAGATGCCAGCAACATCGGCAACGCCACGTTTGGCGGCACGGTGGCCGTGACGTCGAAGCTGCCTTCGGAAACGACCAAAACCTCCCTGTACGGCACCACGGGCAGCTGGAACACGAATCTGTTCGGCGCCCAGTTTGATACGGGCAACCTGAAGAACTACAACGACACCCGCGCCTTCATCGACTACAAGAATTTCACTTCGGACGGCTACCTCACCAACAGCGGCCAGCGCCGCCAGAACGTGTTCATGAAATTCCAGAGCCTGCTGGGAGACGAGACCGCCCTGTCATTCGTGGCCATGGGCAACAAGGTGCGCCAGAACGTTCCTTACGGGGCCACCACGGCGCAAATGGCGCTGTATGGCAACAATTTCGCGCTCGACACCAATCCGGGCAGCCAGAACAACGCGGGCTACAACTACGACGACATCACTTCGGATTTCGAGTACATCGGCCTGAAAACCAAGCTCGGGACCTGGAGCCTGGACAACAAGCTCTACACCTATTCCTACTATCACAACGGCTACAACACCAACGCACCGGGCGCACTGACGACCGGCCTGGGCACGGTGGTGGGCGGCACACCCCAGCCCAACGATGTGCCGGGGCAGGCCATGACCATGAATTACCGCTCGTATGGGGATCTGCTGCGCATGTCGGAAGCGTGGGGCCCCGGTACGCTCGATCTCGGGATGTGGATTGATTACCAGACCAACAGCCGTTCCCAGTATGAAATCGACTGGACGCTCAATCAGGCTTTCAACACCGGCAATGGCGCGGCCAACGGGGGATACATCGATCGCCTGATGGGTGACACCCTGACCACGATCCAGCCCTACATCCAGTACAGCTGGAAAGTCAATGACGTCTTTATGATTTCCCCATTTTCCATTGCCTTGACGTGGAGAATACTCACCCAAAAGACCACCATGAACGAGCTCAGTCTTCAGTTCGACATTGAGCAGGAGAAGCAGAAACTTGAAAAGTACTCCACCCGTCTCGAGGACCTCGTCGCCGAAAAGACCAAGGAACTGAC
>JAJZPY010000097.1 GCA_021811005.1 Pseudomonadota bacterium | reverse complement strand
CAAGGCGCACGAAGCACGCGTGTGCATCGCCGGCGGCTACCTGCTGGCCGATGCGCGCCGCCCCAAGGTCTTCACCCGCGAGCAGTATTTCAAGACGGGCGAGGAAATGGCCACCCTCTTTGCCGACGTGCCCGAAGCGTTGCAGAACGCGGTGGAAATCGCCAAGCGCTGCAACCTCGAACTGACCCTGGGCAAGCCGCGCCTGCCGGATTTCCCCACGCCGCCGGGCGTGACGCTCGACGACTACATGGTGCAGCTGGCCCGTGAAGGCCTGGCGTCGCGCCTGGAGCGCTTGTACCCCGATCCCGAGCTGCGCCGCCACCAACAGGCCACCTACCAGGCGCGCCTCGATTTCGAATGCCAGACCATCATCCAGATGGGATTTTCCGGTTACTTCCTGATCGTGGCGGACTTCATCAACTGGGCCAAGCAGCATGACGTGCCGGTGGGGCCGGGGCGGGGTTCGGGCGCGGGTTCGCTGGTGGCGTATTGCCTGGGCATCACCGACCTCGATCCCTTGCGCTACGACCTGCTGTTCGAACGCTTCCTCAACCCCGAACGGGTGTCCATGCCGGACTTCGACGTGGACTTTTGCCAGGACGGGCGCGACCGCGTGATCGAATACGTGCGCGAAAATTACGGCGCCGATTCCGTGTCCCAGATCGCCACGTTCGGCACCATGGCGGCCAAGGCGGTGATCCGCGATGTGGGCCGCGTGCTGGACCTGCCCTACAACTTCGTGGACCAGCTGGCCAAGCTCGTGCCTTTCGAAATCGGCATGACGCTAGCCAAGGCGCGCGAGCAGGAACCCCAGATCAACCAGCGTGCCGAATCCGAAGAGGAAGTGGCGGAGCTGCTGGCGCTGGCGGAAAAGCTGGAAGGCATCACCCGCACCGTGGGCATGCACGCGGGCGGGGTGCTGATCGCGCCCGGCCAGCTCACGGACTTCACGCCCCTGTACTGCCAGGACGGCTCGGAAGCGGTGGTGAGCCAGTTCGACAAGGACGACGTGGAAAAAGTGGGCCTGGTGAAGTTCGACTTCCTGGGGCTGCGCACGCTCACCATCCTGGACTGGGCCGAACGCTACATCCGCTCCATGCCGGACCATCCCGAAGCCGCCAATTTCCGCCTGGCCGACATTCCGCTGGACGATCCGGCCACCTACGCCCTGTTCGGTTCCGGCAACACCACGGCCGTGTTCCAGCAGGAATCGCGCACCGCCAAGGACCTGGAAAAACGCCTCAAGCCCGACAGCTTCGAGGACATCATCGCCCTCATGGCCTTGAACCGTCCCGGCCCCCTGCAGTCGGGCATGGTGGACGACTTCATCAACCGCAAGCAGGGGCGCGCCAAGGCGGAATATTTCCACCAGTCGCTGGAGCCCGTGCTGCGCCCCACCTACGGCGTGATCGTGTACCAGGAACAGGTGATGCAGATCGCCCAGGTGCTGGCGGGCTACACCCTGGGCGGCGCCGACCTGCTGCGGCGGGCCATGGGCAAGAAGAACGCGGCCGAAATGGCGCAGCAGCGCACGCGTTTCATCGAAGGGGCCACCGAACGCGGCATCGCCGTCAAGCTGGCTACCCAGCTGTTCGACCTGATGGAAAAGTTCGCCGAATACGGCTTCAACAAGTCCCATTCGGCCGCCTACGCGCTGGTGTCCTACCAGACCGCCTGGCTCAAGGCCCATTATCCCGCGGCCTTCATGGCGGCCACGCTGTCGGGCGACCCGGACGACACCGACAAGGTGGCGGTGTTCGTGGAAGACGCGCGCCGCAACGGTCTCGTCATCCTGCCGCCGGACGTGAATGCCTCGCAATACCGCTTCGTGCCGGTCAACGACCGCGAAATCCGCTACGGCCTGGGTTCGGTGAAAGGCACCGGTGAATCCGCCGCCCTCGAGATCGAGCGCCAGCGCGAAGCGGGTGGTCCCTACCGCGACCTGTTTGATTTCTGCCTGCGCACGGACAAGCGGGTGGTCAACCGGCGCGTGGTGGAAGCGCTGGTGAAGGCCGGCGCCTTTGACAGCCTGGGCGAGGAACGCGCCACGCTGCTGGCGTCCATGGACGATGCGCTCGAACTGGCCGAACAGGCGGCGCGCCACACCCACCAGGGCGGGCTGTTCGGGGGCGAAGCGGAAACGGCGGTGGCCCCCGTGGGGCTTACCGTGGTGCCGCCCTGGCCCCTCAAGGAAAAACTCGCGCACGAAAAGTCCGTGCTCGGTTTCTATTTCAGCGGCCATCCTTTCGCGGCCTACCGGCGCGAAGTGGAAGGTTTCGTGTCGCGGGCACTGGCCGACCTCGTGCCCCAGCCCGACCCCGTGGTGGTGGCGGGGGTGGTGGCGGCGAGCCGCATCCAGCAGACGCGCCGCGGCCGCATGGGGCTGGTGCTGCTGGATGATGGTTCAGCCAAGGTGGAAGTGGCGATTTTCAGCGAACTGTTCGACACCGTGCGTCCCCTGCTCAAGGAAGACCAGGTGCTGGTGGTGGAAGGCAAGGCGGCGCTCGACCACTTCACCCAGGGCGTGCGCCTGACGGCGGAAGCCGTGCATTCCCTGGAGCAGGCGCGCACCCTGTTTGCCCGCGGCCTGCGCCTGTGCATGAACGGCCAGGCGGATGCGGCGCGACTGGCCACCATTTTCAAGCCCTACTGGCCCGGCACCTGTCCGGTGCGGGTGCGCTACACCAACGGCAACGCCAGTTGCGAAATGGAATTGCCGCCGGCGCGGCTGGAAGAAGCGTTGCTCGCGGAACTGGGTGCCTGGCTGTCGGAATCCGGCGTGCAGGTGATCTACCGCAACGGACCGGCAGGCACCGCCGCTACTTGATGCGCAGGCCGGGCGTGGCGCCGCTGTCGGGCGACAGCAGGTAGAGGCCGTTGCCGTCGCCGGCAGCCAGCACCATCCCCTGGGATTCCCCAAAGCGCATTTTGCGCGGGCTCAGGTTGGCCACCATCACGGTGAGCCGGCCCACCAGCTGTTCCGGCGCGTAGGCGCTTTTGATGCCGGCAAACACCGTGCGCTGTTCCAGGCCGATGTCGAGGGTGAGCTTGAGCAGCTTGTCCGCTTCGGGCACCGCTTCGGCCGCCACGATGCGCGCCACGCGCAGGTCGATGCGGGAGAAATCGTCGATGCCGATGGTTTCGGACACGGCCGGCAGGGCCGCGGGTTCGGGCTTGGCAGGCGCCGCCGGGGCGGGAGCGGCCAGTTCCTTGCTGGCCGCCACCAGGGCTTCCACCTGTTTGGGGTCGATGCGCGTGACCAGGTGCTGGTAGGGGTGGATGCGCCGTCCTGCCAGCGACGCTTCCGCCGAAGCCTGGCGCCAGTCGAGCGCCGGAATGTCGAGGAACGCTTCCACTTTTTGGGCCATCACCGGCAGCACCGGCTTGAGGAACAGCGTGAGCAGGCGGAACATTTCCAGGGCGCCCGTGCACACCTGCTGCAGGGCGTCGCGCGCCGACTCCTCCTTGGCCAGTTCCCAGGGGCGGGCGGTGTCCACGAACTGGTTGGCGGCGTCCGCCAGTTCCATGATTTCGCGCACGGCCTTGCCGAATTCGCGCGCGTCGTAGAGCGCCGCGATGGACTCGGCCTGGGCGTAGAAGCGCGTCGCCAGGGCTTCGGCGTCGGGGTGCAGGCGTGCCGCGAGCTGCCCGTCAAAGCGCTTGGCAATGAAGCCGGCGCAGCGGCTGGCGATGTTGACGTACTTGCCCACCAGGTCGCTGTTCACGCGCGCCACGAAATCGTCCAGGTTGAGGTCGATGTCGTCCATGCCGGCGTTGAGCTTGGCGGCATAGTAATAGCGCAGGTATTCGGGGTCGAGGTGGCGCAGGTAGTTGCCGGCGGTGATGAAGGAGCCGCGGCTTTTCGACATCTTCTGCCCGTTGACAGTCAGGAAACCGTGCACGAACAGGCGCGTGGGCGTGCGAAAGCCGGAACATTCCAGCATGGCGGGCCAGAACAGCGAATGGAAGTAGAGGATGTCCTTGCCGATGAAATGGTAGAGCTCGGTGGTGCTGCCTTTTTTCCAGAAGGCATCGAAATCCAGCCCGCGCTCGGAAGCGAGCTTGCGGAAGGTGCCGATGTAGCCGATGGGGGCGTCGAGCCAGACATAGAAGAACTTGTTGGGGGCGCCGGGAATTTCAAACCCGAAGTAGGGGGCATCGCGTGAAATGTCCCAGTCGGTGAGGCCGGCATCGAACCATTCGTCGAGCTTGTTGGCCGCCTCTTCCGGAATGGTGCCGGAACGGGTCCATTCGCGCAGGAACGTTTCGCAGGCCCCCAGCCGGAAGAAATGGTGTTCGGAGGTCTTGCGCACCGGGGTGGCGCCGGAAACGGCGGACACCGGGTTGATGAGGTCGGTGGGCGCGTAGGAGGCGCCGCATACTTCACAATTGTCGCCGTATTGGTCCTTGGCGTGGCAGCGGGGACATTCGCCCTTGATGAAGCGGTCGGGCAGGAACATGCCGCGCGCGGGATCGTACAGCTGCTCGATGGGCCGTATGCTGATGAGCCCTTCCGTCTTCAGGCGGTTGTAGATTTCCTCCGCGTACTCGCGCGTTTCCGGCGAATGGGTGCTGTAGTACAGGTCGTGCTGGATGTGGAAGCCGGCGAAGTCGCGCATGTGTTCCGCGCGCGCCTTTTCGATCATCTGCTCGGGCGTGATGCCCTGGGCTTCCGCGGCCAGCATCACGGGCGTGCCGTGGGTGTCGTCGGCGCAGACGAGATAGACCGTGTGGCCGCGCATGCGCTGGTGCCGCACCCAGATGTCGGTCTGGATGTGCTCGACCATGTGCCCGAGGTGGATGCTGCCGTTGGCGTAAGGCAGCGCGCTGGTGACCAGGAGGGTGCGGCTCATCGGGGCGTCGCTGAAAAAGGTGCTAGTTTAACAACCTCCCGCCGCAATATCGATACTTCTTCATATCCTCTATAATCCGAAGATTACGATTTTCCCGAACGAGTGGACGAGGACAAAGGATCATGGCAATCGCAGAACGCGACGTGGACACGCTGGTCAAGGCACTGACCGATCCCAATACCGGAAAAACCCTGGGCAGCGCCAAGGCCGTGCGCCAGGTGCAGGTGGCCGAAGGGGCCGTGACGGTGGAGCTGGAGCTGGGTTATCCGGCACGAACCCTGGGCGCTGCCGTGCGCGAAGCGGTGGAAGGCGCCCTGCGCGGCCAGCCTGGCGTGAGCGCCGTGACAGTCAAGATCGACTGGCGCATCAAGGCCCATGCGGTGCAGGCGGGCCTGAAACCGCTGGCCGGCATCCGCAACGTGGTGGCGGTGGCCTCCGGCAAGGGCGGCGTGGGCAAGTCCACCACGGCCGCCAACCTGGCGCTCGCGCTGGCTGCCGAAGGCGCCCGCGTGGGCGTCCTGGACGCCGACATCTATGGCCCCTCCCAGCCCACCATGCTGGGCGTGTCGGGTCATCCGCAAAGCGCCGACGGGAAAACCATGCTGCCGCTGGTGGGGCACGGCCTGCAGACCATGTCGGTGGGCTACCTCATCGACCCCGACCAGCCCATGGTGTGGCGCGGTCCCATGGTGACCCAGGCGCTCGAGCAGCTGCTGCGCGACACCCAGTGGGACGACCTCGACTACCTGATCGTGGACATGCCGCCCGGCACCGGCGACGTCCAGCTCACGCTGGCGCAGAAAGTGCCGGTCACGGGCGCCGTGATCGTGACCACGCCGCAGGACATCGCGCTGCTGGACGCCCGCAAGGGCTTCAAGATGTTCGAAAAGGTGGGCGTGCCCATCCTGGGCGTGGTGGAAAACATGAGCACCCACATCTGTTCCAAGTGCGGGCATGAGGAACACATTTTCGGGGCCGGCGGCGCGGAAAAAATGTGCGCCGATTTCGGCACCGAACTGCTGGGCGCCTTGCCGCTCGACATCCGCATCCGCGAGGAAACCGACTCCGGCAATCCCACCGTGGTGGCCGAGCCCGAGGGCGCGATCGCCCAGACCTACCGCGCCATCGCGCGGCGTCTGGCGGTCAAGGTGGCCCTGCGCGGCGAGGATCACGCGGCCAAGTTCCCCAAAATCGTCGTCCAGAACTCTTAAGAAGGTTTTCCATGAGCATCAAGTCCGACCGTTGGATCCGGTCCATGGCCGAGCATCACGGCATGATCGAGCCGTTCGAGCCGGGGCAGGTGAAGGAAGTCAACGGGCAGCGCATCGTCTCCTACGGCACGTCGAGCTACGGCTACGATATCCGCTGCTCGGACGAGTTCAAGCTGTTCACCAACATCAATTCCACCATCGTGGACCCCAAGAACTTCGACGCCAATTCCTTCGTGGACGTGAAGGCGCCGGTGTGCATCATTCCGCCCAACTCCTTCGCGCTGGCGCGCACGGTGGAATATTTCCGCATTCCGCGCAACGTGCTCACCGTCTGCCTGGGCAAGTCCACCTATGCGCGCTGCGGCATCATCGTCAACGTCACGCCTTTCGAGCCCGAATGGGAAGGCTACGTGACGCTCGAGTTTTCCAACACCACGCCGCTGCCCGCCAAGATCTACGCCAATGAAGGGGTGGCGCAGGTGCTCTTTTTCGAGTCCGACGAGCCCTGCGAAGTGTCCTACAAGGATCGCGGCGGCAAGTACCAGGGCCAGAGCGGCGTCACCCTGCCCAAAATGTAACGTCCCCCGTCACGCGCCCGGCGGTATCAAAGTCGGGCGCGCCAGCCCATGATCCGTTCCCGGATCAGCACCTAACTCCTTGGTGTCATGCGCTTTCGCGGCCTCGCGCCGCGTCCGTGCGCGGCCCGCTCCCGTATCCCCGGCAGCGCTTCTCCCTATAGTGGTTCCGGGCTTCCCGCGGGGAAGCCGTTCACTCGAGGAGGAATGCGCCATGAGTACCCTTGGCAAGTCCATGTCCGACATCAACCTGGGCATGATCTATCTCGCCCGCGAAGTGCTGCAGCAGGACCGCCATCTGGGCATGGCCAATCTCGGCATCACGCCGGAAGTGGCCGACACCCTGCTTGCCCTGTCTTCCGAAGAAATCAACCGCTTGGCGCGCACGCCGCTGCTGCTGGTGGGATTGCGCTGGCGCGGCGCCGCCGTGTGGAACTGCCTGCGCCAGTACGCCACCGGCACGGCAGCCGCCTTGCCGCGGGCATTGCTGCTGGGGGAGGGCGAACTCGATCATGTCCACTAAACGGGCCCTGCAAACTGAAATCCTCCAGTACCGCAATGCCGAGCAGTTGTTCAGGCTGGGTGCGCGCGTGCCCATCGTGGCGGAAATGACGCACCTGTCGAGTTGGTTCCTGCGCAAGCTGTCCCTGGAAATCCGGGGCGAAGCCCCGCGCAAGGGGCAGATTCCCAATTCCGACCAGTGGTACCTGCGGCGCCAGAACCACCTGCAGGCTTCGCTTTTTTGCGCCATCTACGACAGCGTCAAGCGCGTGGCGTGCGACGAGGCGGACGAATGCGCGCTCCTGGTGTCGGCCTATTCCGAACTGGGACGGGCGCTGGAAGCGGCCGGAATCACGCTGCTGATGTCGGTGGACCGGGCCTGGTGGCTGCTCAAGTCGCTGCAGATCAGGAACCTGCAGCGGGCCCGCTGCCGCGCGTGCGGGGCGCGCTATCTCCAGCCGTGGGGCAAGCTGGAACGCAATTTCCTGTGCGGCGACTGCCGCAGCCGGGGCTACACCCTGGC